>DATJVW010000101.1:0-24235 GCA_035501675.1 Burkholderiales bacterium | reverse complement strand
CCTTGCCGCAGCAGGAGCTCGCGCGCATCGCCATCGGGGTGAAGGTGACGGCGTTCACCGACGCGTATCCCGGGCGCAGCTTCGGAGGGACGATCACGGCCATCGACCCCAAGGTCGATCCCGACACGCGCAATGTCCAGGTGGAGGCCCTGCTGGACAATCCCAAGCGCGAGCTGTTGCCGGGCATGTATGCCTCGGTTCAGGTCAACGACGGTGGAACACAGCGCTACCTGACGCTGCCCCAGACGGCCGTGCAGTTCAACCCCTACGGCGCCACCGTCTATATCGTCCAGGAGACGACCCGGGCGCCCAACGGCAAGCCGGTCCTCACCGCGAAGCAGAGCTTTGTGACTACCGGCGAGACGCGCGGCGACCAGGTGGCGATCTTGAGCGGCGTCAAGGCCGGAGAGACGGTGGTGACCAGCGGTCAGCTCAAGCTTCGCAACGGCGCCGAAGTCATCGTCAACAACGCGGTCAGGCCGAGCGACGACGCCGCCCCCCGGCCGGTGGATCAGTAACCGGGAGCACGCGCCATGCGCTTCACGGACCTGTTCATTCGCCGCCCGGTGCTCGCCACCGTCGTCAGTCTGCTCATCCTGGTGCTGGGTCTGCGCTCGCTGGGCGTGCTGTCCGTGCGCCAGTATCCGGAAACCCAGAACGCGGTCGTCACCGTCGCGACGACCTACACCGGCGCCGATCCGGCCCTGGTGGCGGGTTTCATCACCACCCCGCTGGAGAACTCGATCGCTCAGGCGAACGGCATCGATTATCTGAGCTCGACCAGCGCGCAGAGCGTGAGCACCATTCAGGCGAACCTGCGCCTGAACTATGACCCGAGCAAGGCGCTGACCGAGATCAACACCAAGGTCAATGCCGTGCTCAATCAGCTCCCGACGGGCTCACAGCAGCCGGTGATCACCGTGGCCGTGGGGGAGACCATCGATTCGATGTACATCGGCTTCTACAGCAAGGTCCTGGCCACCAACCAGATCACCGATTATCTGATCCGTGTGGTGCAGCCCAAGCTGCAGACGGTGGAAGGCGTGCAGACCGCGGAGATCCTGGGCAAGCGGCAGTTCGCGCTGCGCGCGTGGCTGGATCCGACCAAGCTGGCGGCCCTGGGCATCACCGCGGCGGACGTCAGCACGGCACTGGCCAACAACGATTTCATCTCCGCGGTGGGACGCACGCAGGGCCAGATGGTGACGGTGAACCTCACCGCCGATACCGGCCTGCACTCGGTCGAAGAGTTCCGCAACCTGGTGATCAAATCGCACAACGGGACGAACGTGCATCTGGCGGATGTCGCCCGCGTCACGCTCGGCTCCGAGGACTACAACACCGCGGTCGGGTTCGACGGGAAGACCGCCGTCTACATCGGGATCAAGGTCGCCCCGACCGCCAACCTGCTCACCGTGATCGATAAGGTGCGTCAGGCGTTTCCGGCCATCCAGGCGCAGCTCCCGCAAGGCCTCGACGGCGCCATCGTCTACGACGCCACCAAGTTCGTGAACAGCTCGATCCACGAGGTGATCACGACCCTCGTCGAGGCGCTGCTCATCGTCACCGTCGTCATCTTCCTGTTCCTGGGCTCGGTGCGCTCGGTGCTTATCCCGGTGATCGCGATCCCGCTGTCGTTGGTGGGGACCTTTTTCATCATGCTGTTGCTGGGCTACACCATCAACCTGCTCACGCTGCTGGCGCTGGTGCTGGCCATCGGCCTGGTCGTGGACGATGCCATCATCGTGGTGGAGAACGTGAACCGCCACATGGAGGAGGGCAGGACGCCGTTGGAGGCGGCCCTGATCGGAGCGCGTGAGCTGGTCGGCCCGATCATCGCCATGACCATTGTGCTGGTCGCGGTGTATTTGCCGATCGGCTTCGTCGGTGGGCTGACCGGTGCCCTGTTCACCGAGTTCGCCTTCACGCTGGTCGGCGCCGTCACCGTTTCGGCCATCGTTGCGCTGACGCTCTCGCCGATGATGTCTTCGCGCTTCCTCAAGGCGTACGACCACAACGGACAAGGGCGCCTCACGAAGCTCATCGATCGCCAGTTCGAGCGCGTGCGCAGGCGCTACGAAAGCCTGCTGCATGGGTCGCTCGACTATCTGCCGGTGACGGGCGTGTTCGCCGCGATCGTGCTGAGCAGCATCTATCTTCTCTACGCGACATCCAAGTCCGAGCTCGCGCCGCAGGAGGACCAGGGTGTTCTCATCTCTTTGGTCACCGCCGCTCCCAACGCGACCCTGCAGCAGACCCAGCTCAACTCGCGCCAGGTCAACGACGCGTTCCTGGGTTTGCCCGAGACGGACCACACGTTCCAGCTCGATGGTGTGAGCGGCCTGAACTCTTCCATCGTCGGCATGGTGTTGAAGCCGTGGGATGAGCGCAAGAGAGGCGCCGATCAGCTGCAGCCGCTGCTGCAGGCGAAGCTCGGGCAGATCGCCGGCGTGCGCGCCGTGGTCTTCCAGCCGCCGCCTCTACCGGGCAGCAGCGGCCTGCCGATGCAGTTCGTGATCGGCACCACGGATTCGCACGAGCGGCTGAACGAGGTCGCGCAGGACCTGATGGGCCGCGCCCAGGCGAGCGGGATGTTCATCTTCCTGGACAACGATCTCAAGGTGGACAAACAGCAGATCAGCATCGCGATCGATCGCGAAAAGACCGCCCAGCTGGGCTTGACCATGCGGGACGTGGGCAACGCCCTGGGGGCCATGCTTGGAGAGGGCTATGTCAATTACTTCGACCTCGACGGGCGCTCCTACAAGGTGATTCCGCAGGTCATGCAGAGCGAGCGCTTAAACCCCGACCAGCTCCGGAGCTACTACATCAACACCAAGGACGGCGCTGCCATTCCCCTTTCCACGCTGGTCAAGCTGAAGACGACCGTGGTGCCCGAGTCGCTGAATCATTTCCAGCAGCTCAACTCGGCGACGATTTCGGGTGTGCCGATGCCCGGGGTGACGCTGGGCCAGGCGCTGGAAACGATGAAGAGTCTCGCCAAACAGGTGCTGCCGCAAGGCTACAGCGTGGACTACGCGGGCCAGTCGCGGCAGTACGAGCAGGAGTCATCGGCGTTGCTGATCACCTTCGCCTTCGCGCTCATCATCATCTTCCTGGCGCTCGGGGCACAGTTCGAAAGCTTCCGCGACCCGCTGATCGTGCTGGTCAGCGTACCGATGTCGATCTGCGGTGCGATGATCTTCATCTCTCTGGGTGTGGGCGGGGCGAGCCTGAACATCTATACCGAGGTGGGCCTGGTGACGCTCATCGGGCTCATCAGCAAGCACGGCATCCTGATCGTGCAATTCGCCAACGAACAGCAGCGCTCGGGCAAGAGCAAGCGCGACGCCATCGAGACGGCGGCAGGCATCCGGCTGCGGCCGATCCTGATGACCACCGCGGCGATGGTGCTGGGCGTGCTCCCGTTGGTCACCGCCTCGGGCGCGGGCGCGGTGGGCCGCTTCAACATGGGTTTGGTGATCGCCACCGGCATCTCCATCGGCACGCTGTTCACTTTATTCGTCGTGCCGGCGATGTACCTGTTCCTCGCCGCGGATCACGCCAAAGAGGGCGCAAGCGAAGGATCACCGAAGCCGGTGCCGGGCGGCGGACTAACGCGGTCCTCTACGTAACCGTCATCGGATGCGCGACGTTCCACGGAGGCCCCAGCAAGTGTTTGACGCCAAGCGCCGGTCATTTCTCCCTCTCCCGCCCCCGCGGCCAGAGGAGGGTTGGGACGGGGGCCAGCGGCGCGTCGCGTCCGACGCCGGCGGCGGGGACGATGGGCGAGACGATGCGCGACGCGTCCCGGCCAAACGCCTCGGTTCGGCTCACCGCATCACGCCAGAGCTGCGCCTCGCAGGCGCGGCAGAAGCCGGCGGGACCATCACGCTTTACGGCAACTGGACGGCGCTGGGACTGGGGCACGCGGCGCGGGATTTGCGCAAGGAGCTCGCTCGATACGCCAGCGACCGTTCCCTGAGATGGGATCTGTCTCGCGTCCACACACTGGACCATGTCGGTGGGCTTCTGCTGTGGCACGCGTGGGGGAGGCGCATGCCGTCGAACATCGTGGCCCAGGAGGACACGAAGCCTGTGTTTGCGCGGTTTCAGGCCAACGCACTGCCGATCCCGCAGACCGGGCGCGTTTTCGGTGTCGCTCACGCCATCTCCGCTATCGGCCAGGCCGTGCTCGAGCTGCTCGAGGAGCTCGCGCGCTTCATCGCCCTGACCGGTCGAGTCCTCCTGGATGCGCTTGCCCTTCTCAAGCATCCAACGCGCTGGCCGTGGCTGGAGGTCTCAGCAGGGGTCTATCGCGCCGGGGCGCAGGCGCTTGGCATCACGGCGCTGGTCGGGTGTTTGATCGGGATCATCCTGAGCTATCTGTCGGCTCAGGAGATTCGCGAGTTCGGCCTGAACGCTTATGTCGTCAACTTCCTCGGGATCGCGATCGTCCGCGAGCTGGGCCCGCTGGTGGCGGCGATCGTGGTCGCTGGGCGCTCCGGTTCCTCGATCACCGCGCAGCTCGGCGTGATGCGTCTGAACGACGAGCTGGACGCGTTGACGACGAAGGGCATCTCCTACACCCGGCGCTTGGTGTTGCCGAAGGTTCTAGCCCTGGCTCTCGCGCAACCGCTTCTGATCGTATGGACGGATCTGTTCGGCTTGCTCGGCGGCATGCTCACCGCGAACTCCACGCTCGGGGTCAGCTACTCCTACTTCCTCACGGCGCTGCCGAAAGTGCTTCCGATCGGCAACTATTGGGTCGGCCTGGCGAAAGGCGTCAGTTTCGGCGTGGTCATCGCCCTGGTGGCGTGTCATTTCGGGCTGCGCATCAAATCCAACACCGAGAGCTTGGGTGCAGGGACGACCAGCTCGGTGGTCACGTCGATCACCAGCGTGATCGTTGTAGACGCGATCTTCGCGGTGCTCTTCCCGGATTTCCACCGTTGAACATGTCGCCTTCCTCCGTTCCAGCCATCGAGATGGCGGGCATCCATACCCGCCTGGGCCGCCAGACCGTGCATGAGGACCTCGACCTCGTCGTCATGCCCGGTGAGATCCTCGGAATCGTGGGGGGTTCGGGCGCGGGCAAGACCACGCTCTTGCGTCACATGCTGGGATTGGAACGGCCCACGCGGGGGACGATCAAGATCCTGGGCGGGCCTCTATCGCTGGATTCCGGGCAGCGCATGTCCTGGCGCCGGCGCTCGGGCGTGGTATTTCAGCGCGGGGCTCTGTTTTCGGCCTTGAGCGTGGTGGACAACGTGGCGCTGGCGCTGCGCGAATTGAAGTCATACGACCGGGACTTCATTCGGGAAACGGCTCTGCTCCTGCTCGATAGGGTGGGGATCGGTACCGAGCATGCCGACAAGTTGCCTTCCGAGCTGTCAGGCGGGATGGCCAAACGGGTGGCGCTGGCTCGCGCGCTCGCCTTGGCGCCCGAGATCCTGTTCCTCGATGAGCCCACGTCCGGGCTCGATCCCGCGGCGAGCAAGAGCATCGTGGAGCTGATCGACGAGCTGCATCGCGAGCTGCGCCTGACCGTTGTGATGGTCACGCACGACTTGGATACCCTGGTCGCCCTGTGCGATCGCATCGCGGTCCTCGCCGATCGGAAGATCATCGTAACTGGACCCATCGACGAGGTCATCGCAACCTCGCATCCGTTCATTCAAAGCTACTTCCTGGGTGAGCGGGGGCGGCATGCGCTGAGGCGGTTGCACGCCGTAAATGCGTCGCCCTATTTCAATGGAAATGCATCGCCATGGACAATCGCGCCTACGCCTTCGCGGCGGGCCTCTTCGTCATCCTATTGACGGCGACGGCCATCGGCGGCGCCGTGTGGTTGCGCCGCGACCGACAAGACTACAGTGCCGGGTATGAGCTGGTCACCAAGCACAGCGTGACGGGGCTCAGCGCCGGCGCGCCGGTCCGCTTCCGCGGCGTGGACGTCGGCCGCGTGCAGTCGATCAAGTTCGATCGCGAGGTGCCGGGGCAAATCAAGGTTCGCATCGCAGTGGATCGCGATGCGCCCATCACCCGAGGGACGTTCGGGAGATTGAGCTACCAGGGGCTGGGTGGCGTCGCGTTCGTTCAGCTCGACGATGACGGAAAGGACCCGCGCCCGGTGGACGCGTCCGCGGGAGCGATGGCGCAGATGGAGTTGCAACCGTCGTTCTTCGAGAGCACCGAGGATACGGCTCAGCAGCTTCTCGCCAGAATGGATCGAGTGGCGGGTCGCCTCGAGGTGTTTCTCGGTGACGACAATCAGCGTCTGTTCCTGTCCACGCTATCCTCATTCGAAAAGACCTCGGACCAATATCGAGTGCTCGCACAGGAGCTGCAGCCGAGCGCGAAGGCGCTTCCGCAGCTCGTGGCAAGCGCCACCCGCACGATGCAGCAGGGTGAGAGCACGCTGCGCGAACTGGAAACCGTCTCGGTGAGCGTCAATCAGCGTCTCGACGGGCTCGATAGCGTGTCGAGCGCCGCACGGCAACTGGAGCGTGCTGCCCACGACTTCTCCGGGCAGACCCTGCCGCGCCTGAACGCATTCATCGACGAAGCCACCGGGGATGCGAGGGAGCTTCGGCAAACGCTCGTCCAGATCCAGGAGCAGCCGCAGAGCCTGATGTTCGGGCCCCGGGCTCCTCCCCCCGGACCGGGCGAAGCGGGATTCACGGTCAAAGCGAGGATGCGCAAATGAAAAGGCTGCTGCTGAGCTTCGGGTTGCTGTGTTTGTCGGCGTGCGCTCTCTCACCGCCGCGACAGACAGAGATGACCGCCTACGATTTCGGTCCGGTCCAGGCCTCTCAGCAGACAGCGGCAAATCCAAGGATGAGCGGCCGCATCGTCGTGGATGCCGTGACGGCGCCGGCGTGGATGGACAGCTCCGGCATGTACTATCGCCTGGCTTATCAGAACGCTGCGAGCCCGCAGCGCTATGCAGAGAGCCGCTGGGTGATGTCGCCGGCTGCGCTGTTCGCAACGCGCCTCAAATCCCGCATGGCGCAGGCGAGGGAAGGAATGGTCGTACGCATCAACAATAGTCCGGGAGAGCAGTACAAGCTGACGATCGAGCTCGACGAGTTTGATCAGATATTCGACCGACCCGATCGGAGTCGCGTTGTCATTTCCTTGCGGGTCACGCTGCGCAGCGGCGACGGGTCGCGGGTCGAGCGCGTCTTCGACGCGGAAGAGGCCGCCCCGACCCCCGACGCCGCAGGCGGGGCGAGAGCGTTGACCCAAGCCTCCGACGGGCTCATTCAGCGCATCATCGACTGGGTCGCGGGGGCGCAATGGGGTGCGCCGCCCGAACAGGCAGCGTCCTTGAAGGCGATCCCCACGAAGGTGCAGTAGGCGACCATTGCAGCCGGCTCGCCCACTGCGTGTCCTCATGCGCGAAGAGGCGGATGCGAAACGGGGATCGGGTCGGCGATACGCCCGCGCCCCCTCGAGCGAGCCGTGGCGCTCGCCGCGAGGTCGGGAGTGCGCGTGACTGTGAAGTGAATCGCGGGCGCATCTTCGGCGCCTTGACGCTGAGCCGCTGCTGTACGATCCTTTACCGGGACCATCCCTTCGACGAGGAGCCGATCGTGCCTGTATTTCGTCTTCCCCTGTCTGGCAACGTCACACAATCCATCAACCCGTGGACCTGGCTCTTCAGTCCGGTGGGCAGTCAGGTGGGACTGATCAACATCGAGCTGGGACAGTCGACGCAGCCGCAGGTCGAAGAGGACGTCCTCACGGACGTAGCGAGCTACGGCAAGCAGTTGGGGCGAATCGAAGATGCGCTGCTCGTCTTGCTGGATCATTTCGCTCCCGCGCGCCCGCTCAGCGATCACGAGAACCGGGCCATCGCCGACCTGCGCGACCTGGTTACGAGCATCGCGGCGATCAAGGATCGCCATCGGCGACCCGGGTGATCTTGGGCAGGTCGTTCCGCGATTGCGCCACGATCAAGCCCCCGCCCAAACGGTCGTGTCCCTTCTTTTTCGCACCAAAGCAGATCGGATCCCGGCTGGCACGCCCCGTCGTTGGGCGCTCGAGCGCAGCTAAAAGGGCGGCGCGGACCGGAATAGTGCGCCTTCGACGAGCCGCATCCGCGCCGGGGCTTCGGCAAGAAACAACCGGTTGTGTCCTTGCGGGAACGGATTGGCGCGTGCTCGCGTCCGGCATCCGGATCACTGGCACGGCGTATGCAGAACAGGCGGATGTCACCTTGCCCGACCGCTGGGCTCCCAATCCAAACAACAATCGGACCGGCGACCTGATTGATCTATCTGTCCTACCAAGCCCATTCGGACATGATGGAGCCGGTCCGGGCGATGGCGGCGGGCTGGGCCGCTGCGCTTGCGCCGCTCCATGCCGGGGCGGCTCCGGACTTCGCGCTGCGCAGTTTCGCGGCGGGCTGCGAACTGCTGGGGCGCGCTGGATTGACTCATCACCGGCCCGCGTTCGGCATCGGCTGCACCGAGGTAGGGGGCCGCGAAGTTGCGGTGCATGAGCGCGCTGCGGACGTCACGGCGTTCGGGACGTTGTTACACTTCAAGAAGGACATCGCGCTCGATCAGCCGCGCGTGCTCGTGGTGGCGCCGCTCTCGGGCCATTTCGCGACGCTGTTGCGCGGCACGATCAACACGCTGCTGCCCGAGCACGAGGTCTACCTCACCGATTGGCACAACGCGCGCGATGTGAGCTTGTCGCACGGCCGCTTTGGCCTCGACGAGTACGTGGATCACATCATCCGCTTCCTCGAGGCGATCGGGCCGGGAGGCCATGTCGTGGCGGTATGCCAACCTTGCGTGACCGTGTTGGCCGCGGTCGCGATCATGGCGGAGGCCGCCAACCCGGCGCAGCCGCGGAGCATGACGCTCATGGCCGGACCCATCGATGCCCGCATCAACCCGACGAAGGTCAACGAACTGGCCACCAGCCGGCCGATCGACTGGTTCGAGCGACACCTTATCGCGCGGGTGCCCGCACGCCATCCCGGCGCCGGGCGGCGCGTCTATCCGGGCTTCGTGCAGCTCGCGGCCTTCATGGCCATGAATCTGGAGCGCCATGTGAAGGCCCATTGCGAGCTCTTCTCGCACATCGCCGCGGGCGAGCACGACAAGGCTGAAGCGGTCAAGGCTTTCTACGACGAGTATTTCGCGGTCCTGGATCTGACCGCGGAGTTCTACCTGGAGACGGTGCGAAGCGTCTTCCAGGAGCACGCGCTGCCGCTCGGGAAGCTCGCCTGGCGCGGAAATCAAATCGAGCCTGGCGCCATCCGGCGCACTGCGCTGCTGACCGTCGAAGGCGAGAAGGATGACATCTGCTCACTGGGTCAGACGATGGCGGCCCTGGAGCTGTGCAGCGGGCTGCGCACCTACATGAAGCGGCATCACATGCAGGCCGGGGTGGGCCACTACGGGGTGTTCAGCGGCAAGCGATGGCACAATCAGATCTATCCCATCGTGCGCAACGTCATTCTCGCAAGCAGCTGAGCGCACTCGCCACGCCATCAGAGACGGGGACCGCCATGGCCAACGCCGAGCTCACCATCAGCAGCAAGAACTATTCGTCCTGGGCCCTGCGGGGTTGGCTGCTGTGCCGAATGGCAGGCCTCCAGTTCGACGAAAAGATCATGCCCAGCGACGACCCCTCCACGCGCGCCGAGCTGCTCTTGATGTCTCCGTCGTTTCTGGTGCCCTGCCTGCAGCACGACGGGATCAAGGTATGGGACACGCTCGCGATCGCCGAGTATCTGAACGAGATCAGGCCGAACGCTGGCCTGCTGCCGGTCGACCGGGCCGCACGGGCACACTGCCGCGCGATTTGCGGCGAGATGCACGCGGGTTTCAGCAATCTGAGATCGGCCCTGCCCATGAACCTCAAGGCGCACTTCCCGGGGTTCAAGGTATGGGCGGGAGCGCGGGCCGACATCGATCGCATCGTGACCATCTGGCGCGACTGCTTCGCGACTTACGGAGGGCCGTACCTGTTCGGCGCGCTGTCGATGGCGGATGCCATGTACGCGCCTGTTTGCGCCCGTTTCCGGACCTATGACGTGAAGCTGGACGGCCAGTGCGCAGGCTATTGCGATCGCATTCTGGCCTTGCAGGACATGATCGAGTGGATGGAGGCGGCGAGGATCGAGCCCGACGAGCTCGAGGAGCTCGACGCCGAGTTCTAGGGAAGCTTCACGGACGCCGCTGCGGCCTGACTCGCGTTTCAATGCGCGGCCGCTGCCGCGGCCTGCGCCGGCGCACCGAGCCCGGCAAGCGGGCCCAGCTCGCGCTCCACCATCGGCACGATCTCGCCCATCAGCTTCTCCATGGTGTGTAGCGCCCCGGCGTGCGACGAGCCGCCGACCTGGAAGTGGAACATCATGTGCGACGGCCGCGCAGCGCGGATCTCGTCGCACAGGCGCCGCGCGATCGTCTCGCAGTCGCCGACCAGCAGGTTCTGCGCCATCTCCTCGAGCGAGATCTCGTTGGGAATCGGGATCTCGCGCATCATCGCGCCGTCGGTGACCTCGGCGCGGCGTCGCAGCGCGGAGGCGAGGCGCATCTGGTGGCGCGCGTTGTCGACATATTCGAGCGTCTCGGCGCGGCTTGCCGTGACGCACATGAAGCGCTGGACGCCGAGCGGCATGCAGTCCGGATCCCGCCCCTCGGCGACGTACGCGGCGGCGATGCGCCTGCGCATCTCGCGCTGGTAGTCGGCGCCGCCCCAGCGGCCGGTGAACAGCGGCACGTAGCCGCGGCGCGCGCACAGGCGGTGGCCGAACTCGTGGTCGCCGGCGATCCAGATCTCGGGCAGACCGGCCACGGGGCGCGCGCTGATATGCGTGCTGGGCATCCGGTAGTGCTGGCCGTCGTAGGTGAAGGTCTCGCCGGCGAAGGCGAGATGCAGCATGTCCAGGAATTCACCGAGCATCGACCGCGCGGCCGCCAGGTCCTTGCCGAAGCGCTCGAACTCGAAGGGCTGGTAGCCGCTGCCGAGGCCGAGGACCAGCCGGCCGTCGGTCAGGCAGTCGACCATGCCGATCTCGGCCAGCAGGCGCGCCGGGTCGTAGAGCGGCGCCACCACGACCGCGGGCCCCAGACGGATGCGTTTGGTTACCCCGGCGCAACGGGCCGCCATGATCAGCGGAGAAGGGCAGATGCAGTAGTTCGAGAAATGGTGTTCGGCGAACCAGGCGATCTCGAAGCCGAGCCGGTCGGCGTGCACCACCTGGTCGATGTGCTCCCGGAACACCTCGTGCGGCGGCTTGCCGCGCTGGCGGTAGCCCATCAGCCCGAAATAACCTAGATGCATGGCATCCTCCCCTGCGTCCGCGGAGCAGTATAGTCGCAACGCGGAGAGGGCGTCCCCGCGGTGGCAAACGGCCGGTCGCCCCGGCGCGTCGATGCCTGGGGAATCGCCCATTGGCTCGGCGATTCGTCGGTAGCGTCTCTCCGGAAACGCTGCTCACGGTTGACCCGGTGGACGACAGCAAGGATCTCCGGTCATTCGCAAGCCGCAACGATAAGCGCTCACGGTATCGCTATATACTCGCTGGGTTACCGACTAACCTCCGAATCGGCTGTTACAGTCCGCGAAGTGATTTCGAGGGCTCTGTCCTCGTCGCCTCCTTCGGCGAGCCGGGAGCGGTAGCGAGCTTGCGCGTGTGACTTTGATGCCAGCAACTCCTGACCTCGATTCGTGTCATCGCGTCAGCCTCTCTTGGATAACAAGCTCGCGATCTGCCTGCAAGTCGGGCTGCTGGCCCTGCTTGGATTGCGTCTCCTTGCTCCAGCCGACGCCCAAGAGGTGTCTGCGACCCCAGCCGAACGATCCGTCGCGCCGGCCGGCGAGTCAACCGCTGTCGCAGGCAAAGATGAAAAGCCGCAAGACTGGGCCTTCCACGGGCAGACGACCGTCGTCTACCAGTACCACCCCGCGTTTAACTCGCCTTACCAGGGACCGCACAGCCTCACGCCGTCGGCCCAGGGGAAGGAAACCTTTGACCTCACGCTCCATGGCGGCGTCCGCCTCTGGAGCGGTGCAGAGCTCTGGGTCAACCCGGAGGTCGATCAGGGCTTCGGGCTGAGCGACACCCTGGGCGTCGCCGGTTTCCCCAGCGGGGAAGCGTACAAGGTCGGCTCAAACCAACCGTACGGACGCGTGCAGCGCGCGTTCCTGCGTCAGACCATCAATCTCGGGGGCGATACCGTCAGGATCGACGCCGATCTCAATCAGCTCGCCGGGACTGAATCGGCCGATCGAGTCGTGATCACCGCCGGCAAATTTTCGGTGGTAGACATATTCGACACCAACGCGTATGCGCACGACCCGCGCAACGACTTCCTCAACTGGTCGATCATCGACAGCGCAGCCTTCGACTACGCCGCCAACGCCTGGGGCTACACCTATGGAATCGCGGGGGAGTGGTACCAGGGGAAGAATGCATTT
Source organism: Burkholderiales bacterium (assembly GCA_035501675.1). Taxonomy (GTDB): domain Bacteria; phylum Pseudomonadota; class Gammaproteobacteria; order Burkholderiales; family SHXO01; genus SHXO01. The sequence goes on along the minus strand of DATJVW010000101.1, from coordinate 11,788 downwards.
CGCCTCGGACTTTTCGATCTTTCCATCGTGCCGAACAGCACGGAGCTCGACCCGCACATCCTGCCTCAGTTCCAATTGGTTGCCGAATGGGAAAGGCGGTACGAGGTTGCGGGGCAGCCGGGAATCTTCCGGCTTCTCGGGTTCGCGTTGCGCGGAAACATGGGGGAGTACGATCAGGCGACCGAGATCGCGCAGATGACGGGCGAGCCTGCCGATATCGCCGCCGTACGAAGCTTTCACACCAAGTACGGCATGGCGCTCAACCTCCAGCAACAGCTGGCTTCCGGCATGGGATTATTCGTTCGAATCTCGGCCGACCAGGGCCAGTACGAAGCCTACGAATTCACCGATGTGAATCGGTCCTACGCGCTGGGTTTCTCGATGACCGGGGAGCGCTGGAGCAGACCGGATGACAACTTCGGTGCGGCAGTCGTGGTCAACTGCGCCTCGAGCGCCGCGCAGCGCTTCTTCGATGCCGGCGGTCTCGGGATACTGGTGGGCGACGGTCAGCTGCCGCATCCGGGCTCAGAGCGGCTGGTCGAAACGTATTACAGCTTCTCGCTGGTGCATGGCGTGCGGCTGTCGCTCGATTACCAGTTCATCGACCCCCCCGCCTACAATCGTGACCGGGGGCCGGTCTCCGTGTTCGGGCTGCGCTTTCACGCGCAACTCTGAGAGCGGCGGCGGGGCGCGCTCGAGCCCGTTTTCGTCTTTGGCAGTGAGGACATCCACGCCACCGCAGGTTGTGCTTCGGCGCCGGCGCCGGTAGCCTAGCGCAAGCGGCAGGACTGGACGCGAGCAACGCACTTCAAGGGGACTCAAACAGACTGGCGCAACAGACTCCCGGCTCGCGTAGAGATCTTTGGAGAGGACGGCACAGGTCCCAGCTTCTGGTCTCACATCACGGAGGCGTGCATGAGGATCCGGATAGAGGTCGGCAATCTAGCCACCTGCGTACTTCTGGCATCGGCGCTTGCCGCAAGCCCGGCTCACGGCGACAAAAAGTACGGCCCTGGAGTCACCGATGCCGAGATCAAGATCGGGCAGACGGTCCCCTACAGCGGTCCCGCCTCCGCCTACGGGACCATGGGCAAGGCGCAGGCCGCTTATTTCGAGATGCTGAACGGGCAGGGCGGCGTCGGCGGGCGCAGGATCAGGCTGATCAGCCTGGACGACAGCTACAGTCCGCCGAGGATCGTGGAGCAGACGCGCAAGCTGGTCGAGCAAGACGAGGTGTTTCTGATCTTCGGCTCCCTGGGAACGCCAACCAACTGGTACAAACCCTCAAGCGTTGCGGCGATGAGCTCACGCGCGAGAACGTGATGCGCCAGGCGGCGAGCATCAAGGACTTGGAGCTGCCGATGCTGCTGCCCGGTATTCGCGTCAACACCAGCCCCAGCGATTATTATCCGATCAAGCAGATGCAGCTGCAGCGCTTCGACGGAACCCGATGGGTGCGGTTCGGCAAAGTGATCGAAAACTAGCGGCCGCGTACATCGAGGGACACATCGGTGCCGCCTGAGACCCGATACGCCAAGAGCGGCGACATAAGCATCGCCTACCAGGTGGTGGGGAGCGGTCCGCGCGATCTGGTGCTGGTTCCGGGCTGGGTGTCGAATCTCGACGTGTTGTGGGAGGAGCCCACGCTCGCTCGGTTTCTGTCGCGTCTAGCATCCTTCTCACGCCTCGTCGTCTTCGACAAGCGGGGCACGGGTCTTTCCGATCGAGTCGTCGAAATGCCCACCCTCGAGGTCCGCATGGACGATGTTCGGGCCGTGATGGACGCCGTCGGGTCGGAGCGCGCCGCCCTCTACGGTTACTCCGAGGGCGGAGCCATGTGTGCATTGTTCGCCGTTACCTACCCCGAGCGAACCTCGGCGCTCATCATGGGCGGCGCCTACGCGCGGCTGACGCGAGCGCCAGACTACCCCTGGGGCCCGACCGCGGAGGAGCTCGAGGAAACTGTCGAACGCATCGAGCGCGAGTGGGGTGGGCCAGTCGGGGTCGACATGCGGGCCCCTAGCATGGCCAAAGACGAGCGCTTCCGCCAGTGGTGGGGGAGGCTTCTTCGTGCCAGCGCGAGCCCGGCGGCAGGCGCCGCGCTCATGCGCATGTCCGCCCACCTCGACATTCGGCACATTCTCCCTGCCATCCGGGTCCCGACCCTGATCATGCACAGCATCAACGATCAGATCATCGACGTGGGCGCCAGCCGCTACCTGGCCGAGCGGATCCCCGGCGCAAAGCTGGTGGAGCTTTCCGGAGTCGATCATTCTCCGTATCTCAGCGACGCCGAGGTGATCACGGACGAGATCGAAGAGTTTCTCACCGGCGTTCGCACTCGCTCGGGGTCCGACCGCGTGTTGGCTACGGTGCTCTTCACGGACATCGCCGGCGCCACGCAGCACGCCGCCGGCCTTGGCGATCGCCGCTGGCACGATCTGCTCGACGCTCACCACGCGCTGGTTCGTCGAGAACTTGCAAGCTTCCGCGGGCGGGAGATCGACACCGCCGGCGATGGCTTTCTCGCGGCGTTCGATGGTCCCGCCCGTGCCGTGCGGTGTGCTTGTGCGATTTCAAGCGGCGTGCGCTCGCTCGGAATCGAAGTCCGCGCCGGGGTGCACACCGGTGAGTGCGAGGTGATGGGGGACAAGCTGGGCGGCATCGCCGTGCATATAGGAGCCCGCGTCGCGGCCCTGGCCCGCCCCGGCGAAGTGCTGGTTTCGAGCACCGTGAAGGATCTCGTCGCGGGTTCCGGGCTGTCTTTCCAGGACCGGGGGACCCGGCCCCTTATGGGTGTCCCAGGCGAGTGGCGCCTCTTTGCCGTGGAGCGTTGAGCCAAGTTCTTCTATCTCCCATGGCAGCCTCGTGGAACGGCGAATACCCGATAGAGGAGTAGAGTCCGGAGCACATCCCGGGCGCATACGTACGCCCCATGACTGGGTTCCAGAATGAATATTGCGGCCCTCCGAGCATTGACAGCCGTGCTCATCGGCCTCGCCGGCGCAACGGTGTATTGGAGCAGCGGGTTGCTGCCCGAGGTGGTCGCGTCTAACTTCGGGATTGGTGGCAGACCCACTTCCTTCAATTTCCGTGACACCTACCGTGCGGTTATGACCGTTCTGACTGTGCTTGCTGCGCACGGTTTGCCGGCAATGCAGCGGCGCGCGCTTCAATCGGAGCCATAGCCGTCAAGTGGCGGCGGTCTTGGTGTCGCTGGAATTCTGACGGGAGCGTCGCCCGCTGATGCCCGCCGCCGGCGTTCGTGGAATTGCCTGTAGCCCGCTCCTTGGCCCGGCGGGTGATATTCCACTCAAGGTATAGATGCTGGCGACGATAACTGCCTTCGCTTGACAGCAGCGGGAGCGAGCAACTCGCAGCGTCGCTCGAGTGAGCGTCTCAGACCACCATGGTTATCAAAGAAAAACCCGTCGGCATATGGATTCTCGCTCTGTGGTGCGGGGCACACACCATTCCCGCGATCCTCGTCTCGCCAGAGGCGAGCGGAATGAAGAGCCTCGTCATTGGGGCCGTCGTGGTGTGGGAGCTGACCATCGCGGGGGGGCTGCTCATACGCTGGCGCCCCGCCCAGTACATGCTCATCGCCCAGGTGGCGTTGCACGTGTTCATCGCGGCGCTCGTGGTCTGGACCTTCGCATTCCTGGCGTTCGCATGGGGGCTGCATCCCAGCGATGTTCCGATCGTCGCGTGTGCCGTCGGATACCTGCTGCTTGTGTGCTCGGCGTTCATGTACCTCTTTCATCCCGGCGTACAAGAGTACTTCGCCGGGATGGGCAATATGGGCTAGCGCGGTGCTGGAAGCGTGAGCCCCTCGAGCTCGAGCGGCGACAAGCCCCTGGCAGGTTGGTGGAGCCGCACCGGCGAGCGTCGGCCGACCCCCGGTCGTTCTGGATCCAGCATTCGCTTGCAAGACGGGTCCGTTGCGCGAACTGCCTGTAGACTATTCGGCAGCGCGGTCCTTGGGAGACGATGCCGGGAGGCATTGGCGGGACCGCGTCATACGATGCTGACTAGAGGAGAAAAAACATGAAGAAGATCTTTGCTGTCCTGTCCGGGCTCATGCTCGCCTTGCCCTTCTGCGCCTCGGCCGACGATCGCGAACTGCTGGTCGTGGGCGAGATGATCGAGATCAACGCGAAGCCGGATGTCGTTTGGAACATCGTGAAGGCTTTCGACGGATTGGTGAACTGGCACCCGGCTTTCTCCAGCAGTCCGTTGGTAAAAGGCAAGAACGGGCACCCGGGCGCGGTGCGGGCGCTTACCATAAAGGACGGACCGACGTTCACCGAGGAGCTGCTGGCCTACAGCGACGCGCGCATGGCCTATACGTACGACATCGTCGAATCGCCCCTGCCGCTCGATCACTATCAGTCGTCGATGTCCGTGAAGGGAAACTCCGGCGGCGGCACCACGGTGGCGTGGATCGGTACCTTCACGCGCAAGAACCCGCGCGACAACGTGGCAGAAGCCGAAGGCGACGACGCCATGGTGAAGCTCATCATCGGCGCCTACCAGGCGGGCCTGGAGACGGTGAAGAAGATGGCGGAGGGGAAGTAGTTCGCTCGATCCCGGGACCGGTCAAGCGAACCGATGTCGGGTGCAACCCGGTTCTGCCGGTGCGGGGCAGCGGCGGCGCTGCTCCGCGCCCTAATTTTGGGTGCTCATGACGGGCTGCTCACGGTAGTCCTGAGGGAATAGCCGCTTCAGGTTCGCAATCTTCGGCAAGTCGTTGACGAAAATGTAGGGATGGTCGGGGTGGCGGATCAGGAAATCCTGGTGGTAGGCTTCGGCCGGGTAGAATCCTTTGAGGGGATCGACGCGCGTAACGATCGGCCGAGTGAACGCGTGCGCCCGCTCGAGCTGCGCGATATAGGCCTGCGCGATGCGCTGCTGCGATGCGTCGGCATAGAAGATCGCCGAGCGGTATTGGGTGCCGATGTCGGGCCCTTGCCGATTGAGCTGGGTCGGGTCGTGCGCCACCGAGAAGTAGATCCGTAAGATCTCGCCGTAGGAAATCTCGCGCGGATCGAAGGTGATCTGCACGGATTCGGCGTGGCCCGTCTGCCCCGTTCCGACCTGCTCGTACCGAGCTCTGGTCTTTTCCCCGCCCGAGTAGCCTGCGAGGACCTGCTTCACGCCCTTGGTGTGCTGGAATACGCCCTGCACGCCCCAGAAACAGCCGCCCGCCAGAACGGCCGTCTCGGCTCCGCTGCCGGCGGACTTCGGACTATCGATCTCGGGGGGCGGGAGTGGCGTACTGGTCTCGGCGGTGGGTCCCGAGACGTGCCAAAGAAGACCAATGGCCGTCAAGCTTAGCAGCCCGGCCCGAGCACGGCCATGGCCAACACGAAATAGCCTGGGCCAAGAAATTCTGTTCCAAATCGTAGGCATGTGTGTTCCTCGGCAAATACGAGACGGCCGCGCAGATCAGTGAACGCGGGTTAACTTCTTATACGTGCCGAAGGTGAAACTGGTTGCGCTCCCCTGTCAGCGCAGCGTGCCAAGCGGCGGAAGAGGTGCCGTTTGGGGACCTCGTCGCAATGCTTCGAAAGCTGGGTGGACGGAGATCGCCTGCATGCGCCGGCGCGTTTCAGTCATAAGCGCGCAGGCGCTCCAAATCGGTGATGAGCACCTTGCGACCATCTACTACGATGAGCCCCTGCGCCGTCAACTCGTGAAGGATGCGTGAGAAGTGCTGCGGGGTGAGGTTCAGCCGAGAGGCGATCACTCCCTTGCCGATCGGTAGCGTTACCTCACCTTGGGTGCCCTGGGTTTCCAGAGCCCGCACGTCGCGCAGCAAATAGCCAATCACGCGCTGCGCACCCGAGCGCAGCGAGTAGGCTTCAACGTCGCTGACCAGCCCGTGCAGCCGCCGGCTTAACCCACCGAGCAGCTGGCGCGAGAACTGGGGATTGCGCTCGATCTCGGCAAACACGACGCTCTTGCTCACATGCAGCAGCAGGCTGTCCGAGAGCGCCTGGGCGTAGACCGGATACGGTTTCTCGAGGAACATGACCGCCTCGCCAAAGCTCATTCCTGGCCCGATCACCTCGACCACCTTATCGGCCCCCTGCTGCGAGTTCAAGGCGAGTTTGACCTGTCCGTAGGCGACGAGGTGGAAGCCCTCGCACGGATCACCTCGGTGGAACAGTATTTCGCCGCGCGCCACGTGTAGCACGCGCGTGCCCTGAGCAACGCGCTCGATCTGCTCGGGCGAGGTCTCCTTGAACAGCGGCAGGTTCGCGAGAAACGCGCTGACTTTGAGTTCCGGCTTCACGGCGACGCACCGACAAGCCGAGTGCTGCGCGATGCTTCACTCGGGCGGGGCTATTCTGCCACAGCCCCAGCACAGCAGGATTGAGAGCTCAGGCGGCCGCCAGGACCCAGACCGCCGCAAGCAGCAGAAGCAGTGCGCCGGCGTTGTGCGCCAACGCGAGCCAGAGAGGGAAATCCAGCGCCACCATCAGTGTGCCGGAAGCGGCCTGGACCAACAGCAAGCCCGCCAGCGGCAGCACCGAGCGGGCTGCGCGGCCTTCGCGTCTGCTCAGAGTCGCCGCAAGCGTGCCTGCCGTAGCCAGCAGCGCGATCGCGACGAGCCGATGGGAAACGTGCAGGACGGCAGGCAGCTGCGATGCTGCAGGCATACAAAGTGGCAATGCGGGACACGCGGGTGCCGCACGTGTGGTGCTGATGAACGCACCCAGTCCGATCTGAATTACCACCAGCACCAAGATCACGCCCGCCGGCCATCGCGATCGGGGCGGTGCCTGCGGGGAGCTGCGTCCGGAGTGCACGGCCAGCCAGAAAAGCAGACCGGCCAGAGCCATGCCGCCCAGCAGGTTCGCCAGCGCGACGCCCGCCGTGTTCGCGGTCGACGTAACACCGCCTAAACCCGCAAGCCCCAGCGTAAGCGCGAGCGCCGCGAACGCGGTCCCTGCCACCATCGGGCGCCTGGGCCGCAGGGACATGCTGGCGAGCGCGATCAAGACCACCACGACGCCCAGCGTCGAGGCGAGCACCCGGTGCGCAAGACGGGCCACGGGATGATGCTGGCGCTCGGGTGCCGCCGGCTGCTGGTAGCAGGCGGGCCAGGGGGCACATCCGACCCCCGCCGCGCTCAGCCGGAGATAGGCGCTTACGCAAGCCAGCAGCGCCATCAGTACGACGCCTGCGAGAGCAAGCCGGTGGACCAGCCAGCGAAGACGGGTGACGCGATCCTCGTCGGCGCGAGCGGCCGGGATCTGCGCTTGTGAACCCACGCTAGCCAGCGCGCATCGATCGTTCCATGCCGCAATTCTAGTGCCGCAGTGCGCCTACGTCGGTAGTTTCTGAAAAAAAATGAACCTGAGTGAAGTTTTTTTTCCCGTCCCGGTCGTAGCCTGCCTATGCAAACGGGCTGGGCGTGGCCTTTCGCGGCGGCGTCCTGTGCCAGCTGATCACTTGATGAGGAGGCGTTATGGCGGAACGGGCCCAGGCGGCGCGAGAACCCTCGTCCGGGGAAGCGGACGAGCCGATCCCGATCATGCAGCACCTGCTGGAAAATCCCTTTCTGCTCCTGTTCCTGGGGGTCGCCATCCCCACTGTGTTCTACATCATCTGGGGAATCATGGAAATCGTGGCCATCCCGGTCGCCAAGTAACCGCGCCCAGCCTTCACCAGGAGTCATCCAATGAGTTCCATTCTCCCGCCGTCACAACGCATCTGGTGGAAGCAGCCGCTGGACAAAGTCGAGCTCACCTGGATCGCCATCGCCTTCATCTGGGCCCTGGTGCTGTTCTTCATGATGCCGTACTGGCACGTGTTCGGTAAGCAGAACCTGTCGAACGAGGCCTATCGCATCTCCGCCGAGAGCTACCAGAAGAAGGCCCAGGACATGGTGGACAAGTACACCTTGCGCACCGAGACGGATCAGAAGATTCCGGTAGTCCATCCGCCCCCAGGCAGCGACGTCTACTTGATCGCCCGGCTGTGGGCTTGGTGGCCGATCCTGGAGCTCGAGAAGGACCAAAGCTACCGCTTGCACCTGTCGTCGATGGATTACCAGCACGGCTTCTCGCTGCAACCCTCTAACATCAACCTGCAGGTCGTTCCCGGCTACGAGATGGTGATTAACGTGACGCCCAACAAGGCTGGCACCTACGGCGTGGTATGCAACGAGTACTGCGGCATCAATCATTCCACCATGGTGGGCCGTCTCTACGTGGTCGAGAAGAAATAGGAGCGCACCGATGGCACTCAATGCGATGTTCCGGATCGACGCAAAGACCGGTCTCCAGTACCACCGCGATGCCGAACTGCTCATCAAGGCCAATGCGGTTGCCGGCGTAGTGTTCTTGCTGCTGGGGGGAGTGCTTGCCCTGCTCGTATCGCTCACCCGCTGGCCGGCGGTGCACCTGCTCAACGCCGAGTGGTTCTATCTGACGCTCACTGCCCACGGGCTGGACATGCTCGTGTTTTGGATCATCTTCTTCGAGATCGCGGTGCTGTACTTTTGCGGCTCGACGCTGCTGCGATCCCGGCTGGCCACGCCGCGCATGGCCTGGCTCGGCTTCGCCCTGATGCTGATCGGATCTATCACCACCAACGTGGCGATCTTCCAGGGTGCATCGAGCGTCATGATGACCTCGTACGTGCCGATGCCAGCGCAGCCGCCGTTCTACCTGGGGTTGATTCTGTTCGCCGTGGGTGCGCTGATTGGCTGCTTCGTATTCCTCGGCACGCTGGTCGTGGCGCGTACGGAGAAGACATACGAAGGCTCGATCCCCCTGGTGACCTTCGGCGCCGTGACGGCGGCGATCATCGCCGTCTTCACCATCGCATCGGGCGCTATCATCCTGATCCCGACGTTCCTATGGTCGGTGGGCCTGGTCCACTACATCGACCCGCTCATGTACCGGACCATCTGGTGGGGCTTCGGGCATTCTTCGCAGCAGATCAACGTGGCAGCGCACGTGGCCGTGTGGTACGCCATCGCCGCAATCGTGTTCGGCGCGAAGCCCATGTCGGAGAAGGTCAGCCGCACCGCGTTCCTGCTCTATATCCTCTTCCTGCAGCTCGCGAGCGCGCATCACCTGCTGTCGGACCTGGGCATCAGCTCGGCCTGGAAGATCTTCAATGCGAGCTACTTTATGTACTTCGCGGTGCTCGCGAGCATGGTCCACGGGCTCACCGTGCCCGGGTCTATCGAGGTCGCGCAGCGCGGCAAAGGCTTTACGAAGGGGCTGTACGAGTGGCTGCGCAAGGCGCCCTGGGGCAATCCCGTGTTCTCTGGCATGTTCATCTCGCTCATCGGGTTTGGCTTCCTGGGCGGCATCTCGGGCGTCATGATGGGCACCGAGCAGCTCAACATGATCATCCACAACACGCTGTATGTGCCGGGGCACTTTCACGCGACGGTCGTCATCGGCACAACCCTCGCGTTCATGTCGCTGACCTACTTCCTCGTCCCGAGCCTGTTCAAGCGGGAAGTGGCGTTCCCGGGGCTGGCCAGGTGGCAGCCTTACCTGTTCGGTCTGGGTATGTACGTGTTCGTGCTGGTGATGATGGGTGCGGGGACACTGGGCGTTCCGCGCCGGGACTGGGACATCGGCTTGGCCGGGGCTGTCTTGCCGTACGAGTTTCCGGGCGCCGCGTACCTGATGCTGGGATTGATGGGGATCAGCGCCGTACTCGCGGTGATCGGCGGGGGCATTTACATCTTCGTCACGGTGTGGTCGATTCTATTCGGCAAGCGGGTCGAAGGCGGCAGCTACACCCCCGTGCGCACCCCGCTCAAGATGGCGCCCGCGACACCCGCTCTCGAGGCGCATGGCGGCCGCGCCGGGGCGTTCGCGGCGCCCGGGACGTTCAGCCTGGCGCTCGTGTTCCTGGTGGCCTTCGTCCTGTACTACTTCATCAACTGGAAGTACCTGTCGCAGGTATGGGGCCTGAGCTGAGATTCGAGCTATGGGCGAGGAGCGAAGAGCATGACGAGCACGACCTGCACGCGTCTTCCGTTCGTAATCTCCATCCGGCAGGTGGTGGGGTTGTTCAAGCTGCGCATCGGTGTGGTGATCGCGTTCACGGCGCTCGCCGGACTCGCCGTGTCGCCCGGTCCGGCACTGGCGACATGGAAGATTGCGCTACTGGCGCTGGCGGTGTTGCTGTCCTCGGCAGCTGCGGGCGCTTTCAATCAATACGTCGAGAGCGACCTCGACGGACGCATGCAGCGCACGCGCAAGCGCCCCTTTGTGACCGGTGCACTGCCCCGCACGCGCACCTGGCTGTGGGTGATTCTGGCCCTGGTAGCGGTATCGGTGGGTGCGGCGTGGTGGGCGCTCAATCCCTGGGCAGCGCTGTACACGTTTCTCGGTGCTTTCTTCTACGCAGTGGTGTACACGGTCTGGCTCAAGCGGCGCACGTGGCTCAACATCGTGTTCGGCGGCTTGGCCGGCAGCTTTGCGGTGCTGGCGGGCGCGGCTGCCGTCGATCCCCGCATCGGTGCCGTCCCTCTGATCCTGGCGCTGGTGCTGTTCCTGTGGACGCCGCCGCACTTCTGGAGCCTTGCTATCGCCTACCGCAAGGACTACGAAGCCGCCCGGGTACCGATGCTGCCGGTTGTCGTGGGCGATGCCCGTGGCGCGCAGGTGATCCTGCTGCACACCACGTTGCTGGTGGCAGCTTCTCTGGTGCCCGCGTTTCTCGGTCTAGGTCGAATCTATCTCGCGGGTGCGGCGCTCGGTGGCGCGTGGTTCCTCATGACCAGCTTGCGGCTCGCGCGTCGCCCTGGGCCGAAGACGGCGATGATCAACTTCCACGCTTCACTCGGCCAGCTTACCTTGCTGCTGGTATGCGCGATGCTGGATGTGGCTCTGTGAGCGACAACCTTGGGTCGAAACTCGCGCTCGGCGCCCTATTGCTCTTTCCCGGGCCATTTGCGCTCTGTGCTGATGCAACGCCATCGTCACTGACGGCAACCATCTCGGCTAGGGCCACGCTGAATGCGGAGCTCGCCTTCAAGACGAGCCAGACGGCGGTCGGAACGGCCATCGGCGATTACACGCTGCTCAACGCCGATGGCAAGCCGGTGAGGCTGTCGAGCTTCCGCGGCAAGCCGCTGCTCATCAACTTCATCTATACCGGCTGCTTTCAGGTTTGTCCCACTACGACGCGAACTCTGAAGCGTGCTGTGGAAGCGGCGCAGCGCACGCTTGGGCCCGAGGCCTTCCACGTTACCAGCGTCGGCTTCAATCTGCCGTTCGACTCGCCGGAGGCCATGCACGCCTTCGCCAGGGAGCAGGGCGTGATGGTGCCCGGCTGGGAGTTTCTGAGCCCCGATCCTGCCACGCTCGAGCGCCTGACGCGCGACGTGGGCTTCAGCTTCACGCCGAGCCCGCGCGGCTTCGATCACCTCATCCAGGTTACGGTCGTCGACGCACAGGGCCGCGTCTATCGACAGATCTACGGAGAGGATTTTGCGCTGCCGCAGCTGATCCAGCCGCTCAAGGAGCTGATCACCGGCGCCCCACGCCAGCAAGAAACGTTGAGCGGCTTCCTCGACCGCGTGCGCATCCTGTGCACCGTCTACGACCCGGCGTCCGGCACGTATCGGTTCAAGTATTCGGTGCTGTTCGAGCTGGCCGGCGGGCTGATCGGCCTGTCCCTGACCGCCTGGTTCTTCCTGCGGGAGCTCCGGCGCTCGCGTGCAGCGGCTTCCAAAGCAGCTTAACCGCACAGACGCGGAGAGCGCGGAGAAGAACAGAGCCTAACTGGATTAACCACAGAGGCA
>DATJVW010000100.1:0-15132 GCA_035501675.1 Burkholderiales bacterium | reverse complement strand
GGGCGTGGGCGCGATCCTGGAACGCGACCAGGGTCGCTGTAAGCCAGGTCATTGCGGCCAGCATGTAAAGCGCGCTGGGGATGGTCTGCGAATAGAGGAAGTTGGTGATGATCAGAAAAAAGCCCAGGCAGACCGCCACTGTGGCGTCGCGCAGCGCCTTCAGTTCGAGCATCTTGAGCGCCAGCATGATGGCCAGCAGCGCCACGGAGGCGTCGCGTCCCAACCGCGGTCCGTAGCTCATCACCACGCCGGCAGTGCCCAGCACCGTGAGCGGGACCAGCAGCCATTTTCGCGGGAGAGAGCCCCCGTGCCAAGCGAGCCACGCCCGCCACGCGAGCATCGCCGCAACGGCGATCGATACCCACGTCGGAATATGCGCCAGGTGCGGTGCCAGCACGGCGACCAGTGCACCAAGCAGGGAGTAGACGCCCGCGTCGTGCAGCGGCGTCGCGTCGAGCCTTGTGCTCATGGCTCAAACAGGGCCAGCGCGGTGAGGCATTGCTGGTCGTGTGCCTGGCCAGCCCCCGGCGGGATCACGAGCGACGGCAGGCGCAGGCCGTACGGGTGTCCGGCGCGCGCGGCCTCGAGTACCCAGCGCGTGAGTCGTGACAGGCGCTCCTCCAGGCGCAGACTGGTCGGAAGATCGTCCCATTCCAGCCACAGCTCGCCGGCGGCCAGGCCGGAGAACTGCTTGGTCATCACGGGCTGCCCGCGCGCCAGGGCCTTCCAAGCGACGTGGCGCAGGGAGTCGCCAGCCTGGTACTTGCGCAGCCCGGCAAAATCGTTCTGACCCTGGCCCGTTTCGAGGCCTTCGGCATTGCCTGCGCGCGGCCCCGGCAGCGAAACGCGCCCCGGCTCCGGGCGAGGGTAGACCAGACAATGCATATCGAGGTCCACGGTCGACCAGGCATGGAACAGCCCCAGTGGAAACGTTGTCAATGCGCGCAGCCCTTCGAGGCGCAGGCGGCCGCGTTGCGCGGTCGGCATGCCGATGTGCACCGTCGCGGTCTGGCCCGGGCCTACGTCCACGAAGACGGGCTCCCGGCCGGCCCCGGTCATCCCGATCGAGCGGCGCGTGATGGCGTCTGGGTTCGCGACCAACACCGGGAACAACGCTTCGCCCCCGGCAAATACCGGATCCGGCCGACCGGGCTTGAGCTGCAGGCGGGCGAGATTGCGGAAGGTGTGCAGGATCGAAGCGATCCCGACCCCGCTCATGAGGAACGTGAGCAGGTAGCCCAGACCGAGGTTGTAATTGATGCAGCCGAACAGCATCACCAGCACGGTGACGCCGAACAGGACGCCGGCGCGGGTCGGGAGGATATAGATCCTGCTCTGGGTGAGCGTTACCGGACCTTGCGCCGAGCGTTGCTTGCGCCGCTCAAGCCGGCGGAATCTGAACGCGAAGCCCACGCAGCCTGCCGCCCACGAATCAGGGGACCGCGACCTCGGCCAGCAGCTGCCGGGCCACGTCCTCGCTGTCGCGCGGCTGCCGGTCGGCCGCCTGCAGGCGATGGCCGACGACGCTCGGCAGCACGGCTTGTACGTCCTCTGGCAGCACGTGGCCGCGTGCCTCGAGAAACGCCCAAGCGCGTGCGGCGTGGAGCAGGTTGAGCCCCGAGCGCGGGCTCAGGCCCGTCACGAACTCGGGGGACTGGCGCGTGTGCAAGATGAGCGCCTGCAGGTAGTCGTACAGGGCCGGGGCGGCAAACACCTCGCGCACCGACTGCTGCAAAGCGATCAGCTCTTCCGCCGTAATCCATCTCTTCAGTTCTGCCATCATGTCGCGCCGGTCGCGTCCCTCCAGCAGCACGCGCTCCGCGCGCGCATCGGGATAGCCCAACCGCAGGCACATGAGAAAGCGGTCGAGCTGAGACTCGGGCAGCGGAAACGTGCCCACCTGATAGGACGGATTCTGCGTCGCGATCACGAAAAACGGCTCGGGCAGCGCGCGCGTCTCGCCTTCGGTGGTGACTTGATGCTCCTCCATGGCCTCCAGCAGCGCGCTCTGGGCTTTGGGTGTGGCGCGGTTGACCTCGTCGGCCAAGATCATTTGGGCGAAGATCGGGCCGGGGTGAAACTTGAAGCTGCCGCCATGGCGGTCGAAGATCGACACGCCAATGATGTCGGCCGGCAGCAGGTCGCTGGTGAACTGGATGCGCTGAAATCGCAATCCGAGCGAGTTGGCCAGTGCGTGGGCCAGCGTGGTCTTGCCCACGCCCGGGAGATCCTCGATCAGCAGATGACCGCGTGCGAGCAGGCAGGCCAGCGTGAGGCGGATCTGCGTCTCCTTGCCCAAGATGACTGCGCCAACCTGACGGATAACCTGCTGCAGTCCCTCAGCCACCCCCGCCGTCTGCTCCAGGTGCGCGGCTGCGCGCGGCGGCGTGGCCAGGCCCTGCTCCGGCCGGTAGCGGCGCTGGCTGCGATCCGCGGCCATCAAGCGCGCAGTGAGCGACTCACGCTGCATCGTCAAGGTCCTTGATTGCGGGCGGCTGTTCTGACCTAGAGCGCTCTGGCCGCGCGCCGCACCAGCGGGTCGTCCGGTGCGGACTGCAGCTCGAAGCCGAGCGAGGCCATAAGCGCGAGCATGCGGTGATTGCTCGCCAGAATGTCGCCCCAGATGCGCCTGAGACCCGCGGCTCGCGCGGCGCGCATCAATTCGCACAGAAGTCGGGTGCCGACGCCGCGGTTCTGCCATTCGTCCGCGACCACGACCGCGAACTCGGCACTGGTCCGATCAGCGTCCGCCACGCAGCGCGCGACCCCGATCTGGCGCGTTGCGGCGCCCTCACCAGTCAGTGCCACCAAGGCCAGCTCGCGCTGGAAGTCGGGATGGGTGAAGCGGTAGAGCATGTCGGCCGGAAGCTCCCGGAGCGCACTCATGAAACGAAAGTAGCGTGACTCGGGCGAGAGCGCGCGCACGAATGCCTGCTCGCGCTCCGCGTCCTCGGGCCCAATCGGTCGAATCGCGATCTCGACACCATCGCGCAGCCGCGCGCGTACCGGGTACAGCGCTCGCGCGCTCGGCGGGCCGCCGGCAGCCGGCTGGGCCGAGTTGCTGGTCACGACGTCCATCCAGGCGTTCAGCGGGGCGTCCCCGATCGCGGACTTTCGACATCATAGCCCGGCGCGCCGAGGACGCCCAACGCAGGAACCATGCCACGACGGTACAGATCCTTGACACGCACCGCAATAGAAGCGACGCACATGGACTTTGCCGGCCCAACATCCTAGGATGAGTCGGGTCACCCGACGGGGTCGTGAACCCGGATCTTGCCCCATGTATACCGCTCTCATCACGCATCGCGACTGCCAGCTGCACGATATGGGGCGGCATCATCCCGAGTCTCCCGAGCGCCTGCAGGCAATCGCCGACCAGCTGATCGCTTCTGGGCTGATCGGTTGCCTGATCGAGTACGAGGCTCCGCTTGCCACACGTGAGCAGCTCGCGCGCGTACACGATGCCGCCTACATCGACGCGGTCCAAGCGTCGGCTCCGGCGACTGGGATCGTTCATCTCGACCCGGATACGGCCATGAACCCGCACTCTTATGTTGCGGCCCTGCGCGCGGCCGGCGCGGCGATTCTGGCCACCGACCTCGTGCTGCAGGGGAAGGCGGCGAATGCCTTTTGCTGCGTTCGCCCGCCCGGACACCACGCCGAGCGCCAGCGCGCGATGGGATTCTGCTTTTTCAACAATGTGGCGGTGGGTGCCGCGCACGCCATGCAAGCGTACGGGGTCGAGCGCGTGGCCGTGGTGGACTTCGACGTCCACCATGGCAACGGCACCGAGAATATCTTTCGAGACGACCAGCGGGTGCTGATGGTCTCCACCTTTCAGCATCCGTTTTATCCCTACAGCGGCATCGACGGGCGCTCCGACCGGATGGTCAACATCCCGCTGCCGGCATACACCGACGGCAAGGGCTTCAGAGCGGCGGTGGAGTCCCATTGGGTGGACGCGCTCGAGCGCTTCCGCCCGCAGGCATTGTTTGTCTCCGCAGGCTTCGATGCGCACCGCGACGACGACATGGCCGCGCTCGGTCTGGTCGAGGCGGATTACGTTTGGGTTACACAACTGATCAAGGACGTGGCTGAGCGGCACGCAGCGGGCCGTATGATTTCGGTGCTGGAAGGTGGTTACAACCTGGGTGCACTCGGGCGCAGCGCTACCGCGCACCTCAAAGTCATGGCGGGCCTCTAGAGAAGCGGAGCTGTCTCTAGACCCTCCCTCAGTCCTCCCGCGTCACCAGCAGCGCCGCGCCGACGCGACGATCCTCCGCGAGCAGGATGTTGTAGGTCCGGCAAGCCGCCCGGGTGTCCATCACCTCCAGCGCGATCCCGGCGCTTTGAAGGGGCCGGGTCGTCGACGGATGGGGGAAACGCAGACGCGCGCCGGTTCCCAGAATCAGGATTTCCAACGGCAGGCTGGCGAGCCCGGACAGTGCGGCCTCGGTCAGGTGTTCGAAATCGGCTACCCCCCAATCCAAAATGCGATCCGGGAGCACGATCAGGCTGCGCTCGTAACGCACATCGTTGATGGCGACATAGCCTGCGCCGTAGCCCGAAAAGAGGTTGCGGCCCTCGGCCCGCGTCAGATGCAGCTTCATGCTCGCGATTTGCTGGCCGAAAGGGGGTCCGGTAACATCATGTGTTTTGCATCATAACCTTATGTCCCGGACCCGTTCGCCGTTTGGAGTCGAGAATCGATGAAGCAGTTCCCGCGCATCCAACGCCTGCCGCCCTACGTGTTCAACATCACGGCCGAGCTCAAGGCCGCCGCGCGCCAGCGGGGCGAAGACGTCATCGACTTCGGCATGGGCAACCCGGACCAGCCCACGCCCAGGCACATCGTGGACAAATTGGTGGAAACGGCCCAGCGCGGCGACACGCATCGGTATTCGGTTTCGAAGGGCATCCTGCGGCTGCGCAAGGCCGTCTGCAACTGGTACCGTTGGCGCTACCAGGTGGAGCTGGAACCCGACCGGGAGGCCATCGTCACGATCGGCTCCAAAGAAGGTATCGCGCACCTGGCGCTGGCCACGCTGACATCCGGCGACATCGTCCTGGTCCCCAATCCCAGCTATCCGATCCACATCTACGGACCGGTGATCGCCGGTGCCGATATCCGGCACGTGCCGATGCTGCCGGGCGTGGATTTCTTCGACGAGCTGACCAAGGCGATCAGCGATTCCTACCCGAAGCCGAAGATGCTCATCTTGAATTTCCCCAGCAATCCCACGACTCAGTGCGTGGACTTGTCCTTCTTTGAACGCATCGTGGCGCTGGCGAGGGAGCACCGGATCTATGTGGTGCACGACTTTGCCTACGCCGACATCGTGTTCGACGGCTACCGCGCGCCGTCCATCATGCAGGTGCCCGGCGCGAAGGAAGTGGCCGTGGAGTTCTTCACGCTGTCCAAGAGCTACAACATGGCCGGCTGGCGCGTGGGTTTCATGGTTGGCAACCCGGACCTGGTGGCGGCCTTGGCGCGCATCAAGAGCTATCACGACTACGGTACCTTCACGCCCATACAAGTCGCGTCGATCGTTGCCCTGGAAGGCCCGCAGCAGTGCGTCGAGCAGATCCGCGCCACGTACCAGAAACGGCGCGACGTGTTGTGCAGCGGCCTGAACAGCGTCGGCTGGCAGGTCCACGTGCCCCAGGCCACCATGTACGTTTGGGCTCCAGTTCCACCGGCTTACCGCCCGATGGGTTCGCTGGAGTTCGCGAAGAAGCTCCTGGCCGATGCCAAAGTCGCGGTCTCGCCCGGAATCGGGTTCGGCCAGTACGGGGACGATCACGTACGGTTCAGCATGATCGAGAACGAGGCGCGCACGCGGCAAGCGATCCGGGGCATCCGCGATATGTTCCGCCGCGACGGACTCTTGAAGATCGCCGCCGCAGGCTGAGGCCAGAGCCCGAATCGTCGTGTCGACTCCAACCTCGAATCCGATGGAGATCATCCGCATCACCGACGACGCTCACGACGTGGTCGAGCCGCAGTGGCTCGCGCGGGCCGAGAGAGTACACCGCCAGCTCCGGCCGCAGCTGCCGTCCGACTACGCCGCCAAAATGCGAGCCATCTTCGCATCCGGAGGCGAGATGTGCGTCGCGGTTCAAGGCGAGCAAGTGGTGGGGATGGCGGTGTTTCGGGACTTCGAGAACACCCATGCCGGGCGCAAGTTCTACGTCGACGATCTGGTCACCGACGAAGCGTTCCGCTCGAGCGGCGTCGGGCGAGCACTGCTCGTCTTTCTGGAGCAGCTGGCTCGCGGCCGGGGCTGCAGCGGCATAGAGCTCGATTCGGGCACCCATCGCACGCGAGCGCATCGCTTCTACTTCCGAGAAGGCTTCGGGATCACCTCTTTTGCGTTCCGCAAAGAGTTCAAATGAAACCGATCAGCGTTGGCCTGTTGGGCATCGGCACGGTGGGGGGCGGTACCTTCGCCGTGCTGCGCCGCAATCAAGAGGAGATCACGCGCCGCGCGGGCCGTGCCATAACGCTCAAGGTGGTCGCCGACAAAGATTTGACACGGGCCAGGCGCGTCGTCGGGGACGCGGCGCAAGTGACGGCCGACGCGCCATCCGTGGTTCGCGACCCGGAGATCGACATCGTGGTCGAGTTGATCGGAGGCACCAAGATCGCCAAGGACTTGATCATGGGGGCGATCGAACACGGCAAACACGTCGTCACCGCGAACAAGGCCTTGCTGGCCCAGCATGGAACCGAGATCTTCTCCGCGGCCCAGAGAAAAGGCGTCATGGTGGCTTTCGAAGGCGCGGTGGCGGGCGGCATTCCGATTATCAAGGCGTTGCGCGAAGGATTGACCGCCAACCGCATCGAATGGATCGCCGGGATCATCAACGGGACCAGCAACTTCATCTTGTCTCAGATGCGCGACACTGGGGCGAGCTTCGAGGAAGTGCTCAAGCAGGCGCAGGAGCGCGGGTACGCCGAGGCCGACCCCACCTTCGATATCGAAGGCATCGACGCGGCGCATAAGCTCACCATCATGTCGGCGATCTCTTTCGGGATCCCTATGCAGTTCAGCAAGGTCTACACGGAGGGGATATCCAGGCTGACCCGGCAGGACATGCGCTATGCAGAAGAACTCGGCTACCGTATCAAGCTGCTGGGCATTACGCGCCGGACGCCCGAGGGCATCGAATTGCGCGTGCATCCGACCTTGATCCCAACGCGCCGGCTGATCGCCAATGTGGAAGGTGTCATGAATGCGGTGCTGGTCAAAGGCGATGCCGTGGGGCAGACGCTGTACTACGGTGCCGGCGCGGGGGCCGAGCCCACCGCCTCGGCGGTGGTGGCCGACCTGGTGGATGTCACGCGGATGCACACCGCTGACCCTGAAAACCGCGTACCGCATCTGGCGTTTCAGCCCGACGCGTTGTCGGATACCCCCATCTTGCCGATGGACGCGGTCGAGACGGCCTACTATCTGCGGCTGCGCGTGTTGGACCGTCCGGGCGTGCTGGCGGACATCACCCGCATTCTGGCCGACCTGTCGATTTCCATCGATGCCATGGTGCAAAAGGAGCCGGGTGAGGGCGAGGAGCAAGTGGACATCATCATGCTCACCCACGTCACCATCGAGAAGAACATCAACGCTGCCATCGCTCGCATCGAGGCACTGCCCGTCAACCTTGCCAAGGTCACCCGCATCCGGCTGGAGGAACTTGCCGCATGAGCCAGGGAGCAGGGTGCCGGCGCAACTCGGAGCAGGGGCGGCGCAACTCGGAGCAGGGGCCGGCGCAACTCGGAGCAGGGGCCCCACTTGTGGGGATGCGACATTGGAGCCGGCCAAGGCGTGTCGCCCGCCGGCCCTCGCGCGTCTACGGGGTGCGGCCGCTCCCGGCGGGCGCAAGCTTGGGGCGGAGCGGCTGCGTTGCGACCCGGGCCGACCCCACCAAATGCGGCCCCGTGCGCCCCTGCCCGCACCACTCTTCGAGAGACCGAGTCCGGGGCGCATCCCAGAGGGAGCCCTGTTCCGCCCTCCGACGCGCCCGCTTGCGGGGATGCGACCGAGGGGAATGCGGCTAGGCGCCGACACCACGATCCCATTTCGGACGGTAGACCTCAAAGAGTGAGCCAGGGAGCAGGGGCCGGGGCAACGCCCGGGTGTGGGGAAGCGGGAGGAGACCCGACCAAGGCGTGCCCCGTTTCTCACGCTGGACCACACAGACGCGGCCGGATGAGCGCACCTGCGCGTGCGACCGCTCGCAGCGCCTGACGTTCTGGTATGCCTTGATGCGCTATGTGAGCACCCGCGGTGGTATGGCGGCGGGCCGGTTCTCGCAGATCCTGTTGGAGGGTTTGGCCCCCGACGGCGGACTGGTCGTGCCTGCGAGCTACCCCACGGTGAGCCGCGCGGAGCTGTCCGGTTGGCGCGGGCTGGCCTACCCCGCACTGGCCTTCGAAATCCTGCGGCGCTATATCGATGACATCGCGGACGCCGACCTCAATGCACTGATCGAGCAGACGTATACCGCACGCCTGTTCGGGAGCGCCGACATCACCCCGGTCCGGACGCTGCAACGGGACGTGCACCTGCTCGGCCTGTCCTACGGCCCCACGCTCGCCTTCAAGGACCTGGCCATGCAGCTGCTGGGCAATCTGTTCGAATACGTCCTGGCGAAGACCGGTGGGGAGCTCAATATTCTGGGTGCGACCTCAGGCGACACGGGCTCGGCGGCCGAGTACGCCATGCGGGGCAAGCGGAGGTTGCGGGTGTTCATGCTTTCACCCTACCGGAAGATGAGCCCGTTTCAGACCGCGCAGATGTACTCACTGCTCGACGCCAATATCTTCAACATCGGCATACGCGGAGTGTTCGACGACTGCCAGGACATCGTCAAGGTGGTTGGCAAGGATGCAGCGTTCAAAGCGCGGCTGCGGATCGGGACAGTCAATTCGATCAACTGGGCGCGCGTCGTCGCACAGGTCGTGTACTACTTCAAGGGCTACCTGGCGGTAGCCATGGACGTGGGCCAGCCGGTCTCGGTGGCGGTGCCTTCGGGCAACTTCGGCAACATTTTCGCCGGTCATATCGCTCGGCAGATGGGACTGCCCATCCGGCATCTGATCCTCGCGACCAACGAAAACGACGTGCTGGACGAGTTCTTCCGCACCGGGCGCTACCGCGTGCGCAAAGCGGCCGAAGTGAAACAGACGTCCAGCCCGTCGATGGACATCTCGAAGGCGTCGAACTTCGAGCGCTTCATCTACGATCTCACCGGACAAGATGCCCGAGCCGTCGCCGAGCTGTGGCGTAGGGTCGACCGGGACGGCGGTTTTGATCTGGCCGCAACGGCCTATCGGGAACAGCTCCCGCGGTTCGGCTTTGTGTCCGGCTCTAGCACCCACGCGGACCGGTTGGAGACCATTCGGCGCGTGTACCGGGAGACGGGGAGCATCATCGATCCGCACACCGCAGACGGGCTCAAGGTTGGCCTGGAGCACCGCGAGTCGGGTGTCCCGTTGCTGTGCCTGGAGACAGCGCTCGCAGCCAAGTTTGCGCCCGCGATCCGCGAGGCGCTCGGACGCGACCCCGAGACTCCGCTCGCTTTCGAAGGCCTCGAGGACAGGCCGCAGCGGGTGGAAGTCATGGAAGCGGACGCGGAGGCGGTAAAGGCCTTCATCGTCGCGCACTGTGGAGTTCAGCCCTGATGGCGGCGTCGGGCGGCAGCGGGGGGTTCGACGACGCGCGTGAATTCTGGGACCAGCGCTTCCGCGCTCCGGGGTACATCTTCGGCACGGAGCCTAACGTGTTCCTGGCCGCTCAGGCGCACCGCTTCAGGCCTGGACACCGCGTGCTCGATGTTGCTTGCGGCGAGGGGCGCAATAGCGTCTGGCTTGCGGGTTTAGGCTGTGACGTCCTGGGCCTCGACATCTCGCCGCTGGCGTTGGACAAAGCGAGGCGTCTCGCTTCCGGGCACGCAGTGGCGGTCGAGTACGTGGAGGCGGACATCCGGGACTGGAAGTGGCAACCTGAACGCTTCGATGCGGTCGTCTGTATCTTCATCCAGTTCGCCGAGCCAAACCAGCGCGCACGGCTGTTCGAGGGCATCAAGACCACACTCAAGGCCGGCGGGGTGTTGGTGCTGCAGGGCTACACACCGAAGCAGGTGGAGTACAAGACCGGTGGTCCCCCGCGGGCCGATCACATGTACACGCGGCTACTGCTGCAAGATGCCTTCGCCGACCTGGAGATATTGCACCTGCGAGAACACGAGGAGGTCTTGGCCGAGGGGGTCAAGCACGTAGGGCGCTCGGCGCTCATCGATCTCGTGGTCCGCAAGCGGATCGTTCCGCCTGGAAAGGCTTAGAACCCATTGAGATAGGTTCTAGCTTGAGGCGAGGGCCGCGGGGAGCTGGTCCAGGCGCTTCAGCTCGCGATCCGGAGGGTATCCCAACTCATCGGGCTGTGCGCCCGAGCGGTTGATCCAGAACGTGCGGAAACCAAAGGAGCTCGCCCCGCTCGCGTCCCAGGAGTTAGACGATACGAAGGCGATGTTTTCGCGCTTTGCGTCCAAGCGGTCTACCGCGAACTGGTAGACGCTCGGATGGGGCTTGAACACGCGCAGCGCGTCCACGCTGAGCACGGCCTGGAACAGCCCTTCGAGGCCGGCGTTGCGAACCAACGCCAGCAGCATGTGCGGCGAGCCGTTCGACAGGATGGCGAGCTTCGTGCCGCGCAGCGAGTCCAATACCGGGGGCACATCCGCGAAGGTCGCCAAGTGCCGGTATTGCTCCAGCAACGCTTGCGCTGCCACAGCGTCGAGACGCAGGCCCAGGGTATTGCAGCAGTGGGCGAGCGCGGCCCCTGTGACGGATTCGAAGTCCTCGTAGCGGCCCATCAGGCTGCGCAGCCACGTGTACTCGAGCTGCTTGCTGCGCCACGCCCGGGACAGCGTCTCCCCGCGCCCCGGGAAGAGTTGTTCGCAGCGCTCGATGACCGAATGCACGTCGAACAAGGTCCCGTAGGCGTCGAACACGACGGCCTGAACCGGCTGAGGCATGGTCTTATGGCAGCGCGAGGTCGCGCGCACCCCGGGCTCGCAGCGGATGGCCGATGACGGCCGTGCGCTTCGCGCAATCGCGCAGCAGATCCGAGTCGATGGAGCGCTCGGCATCGAACAGCTGGCGGAAAATCATCGCTGCAACTCAGAGGGGCCGTTTTACCCTGACGGCGCCGCGGACCTGGCCTGCGCTGTAACCCGTGGCACGGTCGTACGGGTATTCTGCCCGCAGGCGCTCTTGCACGGAACCGGGTATGTTGTCCGGGCTGCCGTGACAAGTGAGACAGAGCGGCCCATGGAGGGGCGCGAGGGCGAGTAGAAAAAGCGGTCCGAGCGCTGCGCTGCGGTTCACGGCGGCCTCCGGTCAAATCTGCTGTACTGACAGTCTACCGGCGCGCGGGGACTTTTTGGGTCCGTGATGCGGTGCATGGGGTCCGGCCCGGCAATCGTTGAAATGCCCCCTCGAGCCCCAATGTAATCGCGAGTTTAGGGTTTTGCCGAGGAGACCAGCATGCGCTTCGACAAGTTTACGACCAAGTTCCAGCAGGCGTTCGCCGACGCTCAGAGCCTCGCGGTGGGCAACGACAATCCGTATATCGAGCCGCAACACCTGCTGTTGGCGTTGATCGACCAGCAAGACGGCGGTACCGCCTCCATCCTCGCAAAGTCGGGCGTCAACGTTCAACCGCTGCGCGAGGCATTGCGTTCCAGCATCGACCGTTTACCGAAGGTGGAAGGCCATGGCGGCGAGGTCAACGTCTCCCGCGAGCTCTCCAATCTGCTCAACCTCACGGACAAGGAAGCCCAGAAGAAGGGCGATCAGTTCATTCCGTCCGAGCTGTTCCTGCTGGCCTTGACTGCGGACAAGGGCGAGACCGGGCGCCTGTTCAAGCAGCACGGCGCCAACCGCCAGCATCTGGAGAGGGCCATAGACGCGGTGCGCGGGGGCCAGACGGTTTCCGACCCGGAGGCCGAGGGCCAGCGCGAAGCGCTCGCCAAGTACACGCTCGATCTGACCGAGCGTGCCCGGCACGGCAAGCTGGACCCCGTCATCGGCCGTGACGACGAGATCCGGCGCACCATACAGATTCTCCAGCGCCGCACCAAGAACAACCCAGTCCTGATCGGCGAGCCGGGGGTGGGCAAGACCGCCATCGTCGAGGGGCTGGCCCAGCGCATCGTCGACGGCGAGGTCCCCGACACCCTCAAGGACAAGCGTCTGCTGGTCCTGGACCTGGCACTGCTTCTGGCCGGCGCCAAGTACCGGGGCGAGTTCGAGGAGCGGCTGAAATCCGTGCTCAAGGAGATCGCTCAGGATGAGGGCCGCACGATCGTCTTCATCGATGAGATCCACACGATGGTGGGTGCGGGCAAGGCGGAGGGCGCAATCGACGCCGGGAACATGCTCAAACCGGCATTGGCGCGCGGCGAGCTGCACTGCATCGGGGCCACGACGCTGGATGAATATCGCAAGTACATCGAGAAGGACGCGGCGCTCGAGCGGCGCTTCCAGAGGGTTCTGGTGGAGGAGCCCAGCGTAGAGGACACCATCGCCATCCTGCGTGGACTC
The DNA here is from genome assembly GCA_035501675.1 of Burkholderiales bacterium. Taxonomy (GTDB): domain Bacteria; phylum Pseudomonadota; class Gammaproteobacteria; order Burkholderiales; family SHXO01; genus SHXO01. Next base: position 2,522 of record DATJVW010000100.1, on the reverse strand, counting down.
CAGGAGAAATACGAAGTCCACCACGGGGTGGAAATCACCGATCCGGCGATCGTAGCCGCGGCGGAGCTGTCGCACCGCTACATTACGGACCGCTTCCTGCCGGACAAGGCGATCGACCTCATCGACGAGGCCGCCGCCCGGATCAAGATGGAGATCGACTCCAAGCCGGAGGAAATGGACAAGCTCGAGCGCCGGCTGATCCAGCTCAAGATCGAGCGGGAGGCGGTGAAGAAAGAGAAAGACGAGGCGTCGCGCAAGCGCTTGACGCTGTTGGAGGGCGAGATCAGCAAGCTCGAGCGCGAGTACGCCGACCTGGAAGAGATCTGGAAGGCAGAGAAGGCCCAGGTCCAAGGTGCGCAGCACATCAAGGAAGAGCTCGAAAAGCTCAAAGTCGAGATGGAGGCGGCCAAGCGCAAGGGCGACTGGCAGCGCGTGTCCGAGCTGCAGTACGGTCGCATCCCGCAACTGGAGTCCCAGCTCAAGAAGGCCGAGACCGCCGAAAGCTCTCCGCAAAAACACAAGTTGCTACGGACCCAGGTGGGCGCCGAGGAAATTGCCGAAGTCGTGTCCCGCGCCACCGGCATCCCGGTGTCCAAGATGATGCAGGGGGAACGCGAGAAGCTGCTGGACATGGAGACGCAGCTGCACCGGCGCGTGGTTGGCCAGGACGAAGCCGTGCGGCTGGTATCCGACGCCATTCGCCGTTCGCGTGCCGGGCTGGCCGATCCGCATCGCCCGTACGGGTCGTTCCTGTTCCTAGGACCCACCGGAGTAGGGAAGACCGAGCTGTGCAAGGCATTGGCCGCGTTTCTGTTCGATTCCGAGGATCACTTGATCCGCATCGACATGTCCGAGTTCATGGAGAAGCACTCGGTGGCGCGGCTCATCGGTGCACCGCCCGGCTACGTCGGGTACGAGGAAGGCGGTTATCTGACCGAAGCCGTGCGGCGCAAGCCCTATTCGCTGATCCTGCTGGACGAAGTGGAGAAGGCGCACCCGGACGTGTTCAACGTGCTGCTGCAGGTCCTCGACGACGGGCGCATGACTGACGGGCAAGGGCGCACGGTCGACTTCAAGAACACGGTGATCGTGATGACCTCGAACCTGGCGTCGCATCTGATCCAACAGATGCCCGGCAGCGACTATCAGGCCATCAAGGTGGCGGTGATGGCGGAGGTCAAGAACTATTTCCGACCCGAATTCATCAACCGCATCGACGAGGTCGTGGTGTTCCATGCGCTCGACGAAAGGAACATCCGGGCGATCGCCAAGATCCAGCTCGGGCTTCTGGAGAAACGTCTCGCGGGCATGGAGATGAAGCTGCAAGTGAGCGACGCGGTGCTCGCCGAGCTGGCCAAGGTCGGATTCGACCCGCTGTATGGGGCTCGCCCGCTCAAGCGTGCGATCCAAGCGTCGATCGCGAACCCGCTCGCCAAGGAGATCTTGGAAGGACGGTTTGGTCCCAAGGATACCGTGGCCGTTGATTACAGCGGTGGCCGCTTCACCTTCGCCAAGCTGGCTTCCGCACCGGAAGCGAAAGCGGCCTAGCAGGCCGGCGGTCCTGGGCTCCGGCACGGGAGCCCAGGGCGAGGGGCAAGCGGCCTGCGTCGGAGCAGCCGAGGCTTGGGGCGCCTGTCGCCTCGAACCCAGAACGTCGTCGGCCTGGAAGCAGGCCCCCCTTTGTCGGATAATCGCCGTTCACCGTCGGGCGGGTCCTCCGGGACTCTCTCGGACCTGTCATCGATCGTAAGCGGACAATGCATGACGCTGCAGCGGGGATAGCCGCCGGCCCCCTGGCCCGGATTCAGCCACCCCCGGACATCGAGCAAGCGCCTGAGTCGCCGGTCGCCCGGCTGTACGGCCAGCCGGTCGTCGAAATACCGTCGGACCTCTTCATCCCTCCCGACGCGTTGCGGGTCATGCTGGAGGCCTTCGAGGGTCCGCTCGACCTGCTGCTCTACTTGATACGCAGGCACAATCTCGACGTGCTGGACATCCCGATGGCCCAGCTCACCGCCCAGTACATGACGTACGTTGAGATCATGCAAGCGCATCAGCTCGAGCTCGCCGCCGAATACCTCCTGATGGCCGCGCTGCTGATCGAGATCAAGTCCCGGATGCTGCTACCCCCGCCGCGTGCAGAAGCGGAGGAAGAGACCGATCCGCGCGCCGAGTTGATCCGCCGCCTGCTCGCATATGAGCAAATCAAGAAGGCCGCGAAAAAACTGGACGAGCTTCCCCAGCTCGGGCGCGACTTCGAACTGGCGTGCGCCTGGTTGGAACAGACCATGGCCGTGCGTCTTCCTGGGGTCGCCCCCGAAGACTTGCGTAGCGTCTGGCTGGGGCTCATCGCCCGCGCGAAGGCGGCGCAGCACCACAAGGTGACGCGGGAGCAGCTCTCGGTGCGGGAACGGATGAGCTCGATCCTGCGCCGCCTTCAGGGCCATGGCTTCCTGGAGTTCACCCAGTTGTTCAGTCCTCTACGCGGAATCGCCGACCTCGTGGTCACATTCCTCGCCATC
>DATJVW010000099.1:0-8738 GCA_035501675.1 Burkholderiales bacterium | reverse complement strand
ACGACGGACTGGGGGATTTCGGAAATCGTGTATGCAGTACACACGGACTGAAACGGGTTCCTGGTGCAATTTGACGAACAGCCGCGTGCTCGTAAATGCGAAGCCGAGCAAACCAGGAATCCTTCGTGCCCAGCCAAGTCTGCCTTGAATCCACAGTTTGAAGATTCTTGAACGAGCCGCGAGGTGACCCATGGCTTCCGCGCGTTCGAGCAGGCGCACAGTGGTACCCACGCCGCGGCTCGGATCCTTGGGTTGGAATGCAGCGGCCAGATCTAGTACGGCTGGGCTGAATCCGCTCTTAGCGGATTGCTTTAGCAGTCTTAGACACGCAGCCTTCTCGCCTCGGTAGAGTTCAACCCACGCCAGCACGTACGTGGCATAGGCATCACCCGCCGAAGCCGGTCTTGAAACAAGCTCCCTTGCCCTGTCGAGACTCCGGCGTCCGTTCGCGTCGGGGTAAACGAGGATCGTCGCCAGGGCGGCAGCGGCCCAATTCGAACCCAATGCCGAGAGGTGCTCGAGTTGTGCGACGAGCGCTCGTGCCGCGCAGATCTCAACGCGGCTCAGCGCTGCTCTGCCCTCTGGCGGGATGAACAAGGGCACGCCGACTTCGTTCATCCAACGGCGCGCCTATCCTGCCTTGATCGATAACAGCGCCAGGACCTGGCGCGAGGTTGTGACACAAGAGGCACTCCGTGCCTATCCTGCCCTCACTCGATAGCGGCACTGATTCGACACGTGCGATGCGCGCACCTGTAGGTGCGCGCATCGAGATTGCGGTGCAAGCCGCTCCCCACAGCGGGCGCAGGCGACGGAGCTCGATGGGATAGTGAGATGTTCAGCGCACGCTGTGCGCGGGCATTGAACAGGAACGCAGATTACGCGGCCGCGTGAGCCGCGGACACTCGGGGCGCCGGCGTCCACCGTCGTCTACTACCGATTGCCGGCGCACCGAGTGCGCATAATTTCTCAGCGTTCTGCTTAATGCCCGCGGTCGAGGGACATCCGTGGCAACTCCCAACTGTCGACCCACCCTGCTCAGCGCGGGCGTCTAACGGGCTGCGGCCGCACAATCCTGTCTACCGGTGTCCGCGCCAGTAGCCCGGTCGCCGTCGATGGTGAGCAACGGCGATGACTTCGACAGTCGCCTCAGTTAAGGGACAGACAAGAGTAGTTCGGATTGGACTGTGGAAGCACGTGCCACTGCGCGCCGGTGTTGAGGATCCACAGGATCAACTCCATCGTTCATTCGTTGTTAGCACGCATCGATTTTGCCTACGGATCAGTACCCTACTAAGGGTTTTGAGATAGGCTCCTGCTTCACATCTCATCGTTATCTCCAGAGCCTCAGCTGAAGCTGCGTCCTGTCTCGGACACGATTGCCAATCAAAGCGCACGGAACGTTGCAATGAAGAGAGCCGCGATTGGATTACCTATAGTCTTCGTCTTGACGTTTATGCCCGTCGCGAACTATTCGAATGCAGCAGACGGCCAAGGGCAGCAGATATCGCAAAGAGATCTGAAAACGCTGGAGATTCCGGGCAAGGTGGCCGCCGTCTTCTGGACGCTACGTCCTGAGCGCTGCACGCTGCAGATCGTTTTCCCTAACGCGGGGGGTATTGCGCAAGCTACGGCCGACCATCCGAAGCTAGATTTACACCAGCCCAGCATACAGGCGTGGCTGCTAAGGGCGGATGGATCCGCAATATCGTCGATCGGGCGGTCAGAGCCGGGCGCAAAGAATCCACGCCAGCCATTTGGCGTCGAAGTCCTCATCGCGTTTCCACGCTCGGCTGATATGGAGGCTGTAGCGGTAGCACTTCGTGTCGACGATGTATTTTTAATTGAGCGGCTTTCCCCGTAACAAAACGGTACAAAGACAACACGGGTTCGAATCCCGTAGGGAGCGCCGCAAAAACAATGGGTTACGAGGCATGCCGCAGGTGCGCCGTCTCGCCACCCGCGGCGCACCTCCGTGCCAACACAGTCGGTGCTCCGACCATCCACGGACACAATCGTCGGGCCGGCCTGCGAAATGTACGATCCCGAGCGCCAGGGCGTCCCGGTTGACATATGGACAGGGTGTGGCTCAGGCCACATGCCGTCCGTCAGCCGGAGACGCGGAATGCCCGTCTGCTCCAACCGAAGATAAAGGAAGTGACGGTGGGGCACGTATGTGAGCGACTTGGAAGAATAAAATGCCCGTCGGATGGCTGGGTGCTGCCGCGCGATGCGCTTATGCTTGGCGCTGCAGTGCGCGCGCCGCCCAGTCACGGGTGGCGATGCGGAGGATGCCGATGAGATTGAAGTGCGCCGGACGGTTGCTGCCAGCACTCGCGGGTCTCGCGACTATAGGCACGATGGGTCTGGCAGTGGCTGCCACGCCGGGTTCCACCCCACCGGAAGAGGGCCGTACCCATTGGGAACTGGTCCAGAACTACTGTTTCCAGTGTCACAACGCCACGGACTGGGCGGGCGGTGTGGCCTTCGACTCCATGTCCCCGGATGCAATCCCCGAGGACGCCAAGATCTGGGAAACCGCGATCAAGAAACTCCGGAGTGGCTTGATGCCACCCCCGGGCAAACCGCAGCCTGAGGCGGCCGCTCGGGGACGCATGGTTTCCTGGCTGGAAAGTACGCTGGACCGAGCCCAGGCCCAGGCTACGCCCTACCCCGGCTATGTGCCGCTGCGACGCCTGAATCGCCGTGAGTACGCCAATGCCGTGCATGACCTGCTGGACCTGCAAATCGACGCCGCCACCTGGTTGCCGCAGGACCCGTTGAAGGACGACTTCGACACCAACGCCGAGCTGCTGCGGATGACTCCATCGTTCATGGATCAGGCCGTCACCGCGGCGCGCGCGCTAGCGCTGCAGGCGGTGGGTGATCCGAAGTCCGTGCCGCTGGAAACCACTTACGGCCTTCCGGCCAACATGATCCTGTCGCTGGCCGCGGCGCCCGCGTTGGGCTCCGGCAACCAGCAGCGCTACAAGGACGGTATGCCGTTCGGAACCCGGGGCGGAATGAGCGTGTTGCACAACTTCCCCGCCGATGGGGAATACGTGCTGACCATCGGCGATATGGCCCTGGCCCGGACGGTGCCGAACCTGGAGTTCGAGAACACCGTCATCGCACTCTTGGACGGCAAGGAATTCTGGCGCACCGAGCTCGGCGGCGAGGAGGACCACAAGGCCGTCGACCAGAAGCTCGACGACGCGGTCGCCAGGATCAACGGCCGCCTGAAGGACATTCACTTCCGCGCTACGGAAGGTCAGCATGCGGTGGCCGTAACGTTCCTGCGCCGCAGCTATGCCGAGGACGACGCGCGCACTTTGCAATACCAGGCCGGCGACGACCGCCGCTCAGCCAATCTGCTGGAGGGTGGCCAGCACCGCGTGCAGGCCGTGCACGCCTTCCAGATCAAGGGCCCGGTGAAGATCACCGGCATGAGCGATTCGCCAGCCCGCCAGAAGATCTTCATCTGCAAGCCGGCAAGCCCCGCCGACGAGAGGCCCTGCGCCGAAAAGATCGTCAGCAACCTCGCGCAGCACGCCTTCCGCCGCCCGGTGAAGGACGAGGACATCGCCCCACTGATGGTCTTCTACGACCGCATCAGCAAGACCGACGGTTTCGAGGCCGGTGTGCGCGAATCTCTGGCTGCGATCCTGGCGAGCCCGCACTTCCTGTACCGGGCCGAGGCGGCGGTAGACGAGGGCGCCCGCGATCTCAACGACGTGGAAATGGCCTCGCGTCTGTCCTTCTTCCTGTGGAGCAGCCTGCCGGACGACGAGCTGCTGGCAGTTGCGGAGAAGAACCAGCTGTCGAAACCAGAAGTGCTGGCGGCACAGGTCCGCCGCATGATGGCTGACCCGAGGGCGATTTCGCTGACGAAGGACTTCGCCTTCCAGTGGCTCAACGTTGCCAAGATGGACGGCATCGTTCCCTCGGCGGCGCTTTTCAGCTATGCCAGCGGCGTCTACGACCCACGCCCGGCGTTCAAGAAGGAGCTCGAGCTGTTCATGGACAGTATCCTGCGCTCCGAGCGCCCCGTGACGGACCTGCTCACAGCCGACTACACCTACATGAACGAGCAGGTCGCACTGATCTACGGCATGGAGGACGTCCGGGGCAACGGCTTCCACAAGGTTACGCTGAAAGATCCCAACCGCTTCGGTCTGCTCGGCAAGGGCGCGGTTCTGATGCTCACGGCGAACCCGAACCGCACCGCGCCGGTGCTGCGCGGTGCCTGGATCTTGGACCGCATCCTCGGCACGCCGCCGGCCCCGCCGCTCAAGGGTGTGCCGGACCTGGCCGAGGCCGCGAAGGGCAAGCCTGCCACGGTACGCGAGCAAACGGAAATGCACCGACGTGCCCCCCAATGCGCCGCTTGCCATGCCGTCATGGATCCGCTGGGCTTCGCGCTGGAGAACTTCAACACCGTGGGCGCATACCGGTCCATCGACCCGCAGTACCACCTGCCCATCGACCCGAGGGCGACCATGCCCGATGGCACGGTGCTCACTGGACCGGCGGCCCTGCACAAGGCGCTGGCCGCACGCAGCGACCAGTTTATCCAGACCATCACCGAGAGGCTGATGACCTACGCGGTCGGCCGGACTGTCGACTTCAACGACATGCCGACCGTGCGCCACATCGTGCGTGACGCCAAGGCCCACAACGACACGTTCGAATCTATTGTGATGGGCGTAGTGAACAGTGATGCTTTCCGTCGGCGCGCGCCCGCGGCACCTGCACCTGCTCTCAAGACCGCATCGATCGACGCGCCCTCGACCTCGACAGGAGGCAAATAGGCCATGTTCCTGACCAAGAAGCACCTTTCCCGCCGCGCAGTCCTGAAGGGCGCTGGCGTCGCCATCTCGCTGCCGTTGCTGGACGCGATGATCCCTGCCAGGACGGCCTGGGCAAGTACCGAGGCAGCCATCAAGCCCCGCCTCGGCTTCGTGTACATCCCGCACGGCGCGGTGGAGAAGTTCTGGGTGCCCAAGGGGACGGGCAAGGATTTCGAGTTCTCGCGCATCCTGAAGCCGATGGAGACCGTGCGTGACTACGTCACGGTGATCACGAACATCCGCAACAAGGCAGGCGAGCGCCAGAACCCTCCGCACGGCATTACCGAACAAGCCTGGCTGACTTGCCAGGACCCGCAGCTGCCCGCCTGGGGTCCCGGCGCAGGCACTTCGATCGATCAGATGGCCGCGAAACAGATCGGGCAGGACACGCCGCTCTCTTCGCTCGAGCTGTGCGGCGAGCCCGGCGGCGCCACCTCCTACCGCGGCCCGAACCAGAGCCTTCCGCTGGAAGGCAACCCGCGCAAGGTGTTCTACGGCATGTTCGGCCCCGGTGATTCCAACGCCGATCGCGTCGCACGCCTCAAGGCCACCGATAGCCTGCTCGACTACGCGATGGAGGCCACCCAGAGCCTGAACCGTCGGTTGGGCGCGGCGGATCGCGCGCTGGTCAGCAACTACCTCGATTCCGTGCGTGAGGTGGAGGGCCGCGTCTCCAAGCTCATGGCCAAGGCCGACTCCCTGGGCAACCTGCCGAATGCACCGATCGGGACGCCGGATGACTTCACCGAGTTGGTGGACGTGCAGTTCGAGATGATGGCGCTGGCCTTCCAGACCGGCCAGACGCGCATCGCCTCGATGCGCATGATCAAGGAAGCCTCGATGCGCACGTTCCCCTCGATGCAGGTGGACGAAGCGTTCCACCCGCTCTCACACCACGGCGAGAATCCTGACAAACAGGACAAGCTGGCGCGCGTGCAGACCTACCAGGTCGAGCGCTTTGCGAAATTCGCCAAGCGCCTGTCGAGCATCAAGGAAGGCGACCACAATCTGCTGGACAGCGCGATCATTCTGTATGGCTCGAACCTCGGCAATTCCGACCTGCATAACTGCTCGCAGCTGCCGGTGGTGCTGCTCGGCAAGGGCGGCAATCTCAAGGGCGGCCAGCACATCTCCGCGCCAATGGACACGCCGCTCGCCAACGTGCTGCTGACGATCGCCCAGCGCGCGAACGTCAAGATCGAGAAGTTCGGCGACGCGACCGGCACATTCAGCGAGGCCTGAGTATGCGCATCCGGGGAACGGTGGCGGCCGCAGTGGCGGTCGCCCTGCTGTGCACCGCCGCTGGCAGCGCCGCGGCACCCAACGCCGACGAGCCGCGCAAGCCGGATGGCAGTACGCCGCTGATGGAGGCGGCATTTGAAGGTGATGTTGCCGAGGCCGGGCGGCTGCTCAAGGCAGGTGCCGACGTCAAAGCCACCAACAGCTACGGCGTCAATGCCATGCAGTTGGCCGCGGACACGTCCAACACCGAACTCATCCGCTTGCTGCTGAAGGCCGGTGCGGACCCGGAGTCCCCCAATGCCGATGGCGAAACCGCGCTGCACCTGGTGGCGCGCAGCGGCAATGTGGAGGCTGCAAAGCTGCTCCTGAAGGCGGGCGCCAAAGTGGATACCGTGGAGCAGTTCGGCGGGCAGACCCCGCTGATGTGGGCCGCCGCCCGCCGCCATCCCCAGATGGTCGAGCTGCTGCTTTCCAAGGGCGCGGACGTCAACGCCCGCGGCAAGGTCCGCGACTACCAGCGCGTGGCCACTGCGGAAAGCCGTGCCGCCCCGCGCGACCGCGGCGGCTTCACGCCGCTGATGTACGCCGCGCGTGACAACTGCGGCGAGTGCGTCGAGGTGCTGCTGAAGTACAAGGCCGATGTGAACCTCGCGGACCCCTCGTTCGTGGTGCCGCTGTCCATCGCGATGATGAACGACAACTGGGACATCGCGAAGCGCCTGATCGAGGCCGGTGCCGACGTGAACCAGTGGGACATGAACGGCAGCTCGCCGCTGCATGTGGCCATCGGCAACATGAACGGCACCGGTAGCCGCAACCCGCTCGATCAGGACAAGCCCAACGGGGCCACCGGCCGTGAGCTGATCAAGATGCTGCTGGACCGCGGCGCGAACCCGAACCAGCAGCTGTATTGGGGCTCGAACTTCGGTGGCTCGGCCGACCGGGACATGACGCCGTTCCTGGACGCCTGTGCTACTGGCGACATTGAGCTCGTGAAGCTGCTGCTCGCGCACGGTGCGAATCCCAAGCTCGCCACCGCGGACGGCCGCGGCCCGATCATCATGGCCGTGAGCGGCAGTCGTGGCAGAAACCCTTTTGCCTTTCCCGGCGGCGCTCCGCGCGGCGGCGGCGCGGCCGAAGGCGGTCCGCCGGTCGGGGCCAGAGGTGCTGGCGCGCCGCGGCCCAATCCGCAGGTACAGCTCATCCAGCTGCTCGCCGAGGCGGGCGCGGACGTGAAGTTGGTGGGCAAGATACACCTGCTGGCGCGCACACGCGGCGGCTCAGCGCTGCACTACGCGGTGCGCGGCGGCGGTAACCGTCAGGTCATCCAGGAACTGCTCGACCTCGGCCTCGATGTCAACGTGAAGGACGCGGACGGTCTGACCGCGCTCGACTACGCCATGGGCCGCGGGTATGTGCCCTTTCTCGCGATGCCCGAGCCACCGAACATGCCCCTCTCCCAGTTCCTGCGCAGCAAGGGTGCGAACATCGAACTGGCGAAGACCCCGGACTGGCCGCCACAGGGCCCACCCATTGCCACCGCCGTCTATGACGCCTTCATCTGGCCTGTGGATCCGGTAGGACCGTAATGACCTTTTCTCGACGTGGTTTCCTCCGCGATAGCGCGCAGGTGCTTTCGGCTGCGACGGTGCTGGGCGGCCTACCCGCCGTTGCATCCACCGCCAAGACCCGCATCGAAGTGAAGGACGTCAACGGCCTCGCACTGCTCAGCGGTGGCGGTGGCAATGTCGTGGCTCTGCCCTCGGCCGAGGGTGCGCTGATAGTCGATGGCGGCCTTGCTGCGCATTCCTCCGACGTGTTGAAGGCGGTGGCCTCGGCCGGCAGCAAGCGTGTGCACACGCTGATCAACACACACTGGCACCCGGAACAGACCGGCTCCAACGAGGCGGTGGGCAAGGCCGGTGGCGTCATCATCTCGCACGAGGTCACGCGGCTCGCGCTTGGCCGGAAGAATCCTTCCGCTCTCTACACGGGTACCTATGGGGCCCTGCCCCCGAAGGCGCTGCCGACAGTGACCACCTACAACACCGGCACGCTGCAGTTCGCTGGCGAGCAGGTGGACTACCGCTACCTGCCGGCCGCGCACACCAACGGCGATCTGTATGTGCACTTCCCGAAGCACAACGTCATCGTGGCGGGCGGCCCGGTGGCGGGCCATAGCTGGCCGTTGATCGACTGGCTGGGCGGCGGCTTCTATCACGGCTTCCTGCGCTCCTACGAAATTCTCTGTGAGGTGGTGAAGCCCGATACCGTCGTGATCGGCGCTGAGGGTGTGCCGCTGACGGGCGCCGACATTGTCCGGCACAAGGACGTGTACTGGGCCCTGTTCAAGCAGTTCTTCATCCTGTTCAACAAGGGCTTCGGGCCCCAGGACGTTGTGGAGTTCAACAAGGGCAAAGAGTTCGTTGGCGTGGTACCGGTGGTGGCCGACCGTCCGCTGAAGGAACTCGTCGAGGAGATGGGCGATCCGTCGCAGTTCCTGGAATACGCCTATCGCAGCCTGCAGCAGGCGACCATCCCTCACTGACCGCTAGCCGCTCCCGTGCCGTACTTGCGGCGGTAGTCCCCGCTGCCCCACCTGTAGGAGGCGATCATCAGGATTCGGACGGGGCGATTCAGAAAAAG
>DATJVW010000098.1:0-2069 GCA_035501675.1 Burkholderiales bacterium | reverse complement strand
GCTGGTGGGAGCCGGGGGGCTCGTGCTGCTGCTGGGCTTCTCGACTCTGGCGATGGCCCCAGCCTGGCAGGCGTGCGCACCCGTCATCGTGGCGCTCGGCCTGGGCTACTACATGCTGCACAACACGCTGCAGACGCGCGCAACAGAGATGGCGCCGCAGGCGCGCGCTGCGGCCGTCTCCGCCTTTGCCTTCAGCTTTTTCATGGGGCAGGCGCTCGGCGTGTCCGCGCTCGGACTGGCTATCGAGTACGTGGGGTACCGCCCAGTCCTCGCGCTGAGCGGTGTCACGCTCGCGGCACTGTCGGCATGGTTTCGAGCGCGTCTCGGCGCGCTCGACCACGCGGGCGAATCGGTCGGGTGAAGCGAACGAGACCCTATAGGTTCTTCTAGGCGTCCTCGGTCGCGATGACCTTGTTGCGTCCCTGCTGCTTGGCCCGGTACATGGCCTTGTCGGCCTTGTCGATGATAACTTCGAGGTTGCCGCCGTCAGCCGGGTAACTGGCGAGGCCGATGCTTACCGTCGTGCCGATGTCTCCGCCGCGCACGTCCATCGCCGCGCCCTCGATCGCGCGACGGATGCGCTCGCCCATCTCCCTGCCGCCCTTGCACTCGGTTTCGGGCAGCAATGCGATGAACTCGTCACCGCCGAAGCGCGCCAGCACGTCGGAGCCCCTCAACTCCTCGCGAATGCAGCGCACGGCGTGCTGCAGCAGGCGGTTCCCGGCCTCGTGTCCGTGGGTGTCGTTCACGGTCTTGAGGTTATCGCAATCGATCATCACGACGGTAAACGGACGGGTGTGACGCACCGCCTGCTTGAACGCGCGCTGCAGGATGGCAGAGAATGCGCGCATGTTGTACAGCCCGGTCAGGTCGTCGGTGTCGGACACTCGCTTGATCTTTTCCAGTGCGAAGCGGATGTCGGCCGACAACATCGTGGTGATATACGCCACCAGGATCACCGGAGCCAGCAGCGTCAAAAGCTCGCCCCAATAGGCCACTGTGGCGAAGCCACGCGTTTTGGGATCGTATTGCAGCGCCATGAAGCACAGCGCGATCACCACCATCTCAGAAAAAGTCATCACCTTGCCGAGAATCAGCGCGCTCGCGATGATCGGCAGCAAGTATAGATTGAGCAGCGGACTGCGAACCCCGCCTGCGTACCACAGCACCCAGGTGATGAAAACGATCATCACCCAGGTTTCGAGGGCGATCTTGGCCCGCGTCTCCTGGCGGTAGAAGCGGATGTAGTGCAGACCGAGGATGAACGCGGCGAAGAAGAATAAGGCCATGCTGATGGCCGCCCGCGATTCTTCGCTCGCCCCCCCGGCGACCAGATAGATGAGCACCAGGACCAGCAGCAACCATTCGATCTCCGCTGTAGTGCGCGAGAACCCCTTTAGCTCGTCCTGCTCGATGGCCAGCAGGCCGATGTTTGGTCTGATCAGCATGTCCTTGTCCAGCCGCCTCGGAGGGCCTCCCAGAAAGCGCAGCGCAGCAAAGGCGACAAATTACTTTTTTCTGGGGCAGATGTCACGGACTACCGCAACCCGGCCGCCCGACCGCAGTCTCTCGCGTGCAACCCTTGCGGCCGCAGGCGTCGCGAGAGCTGTCGGTGCTCTGCTTCTCGCGCTGGCCGCGATGCTCCCGACGCGGGCTGCCGGATTGTACTACCCAGGCCCAGGAGAGCAATGGCAGAAGCGCGCCCCCGATGCCGTCGGCATGGATGCCGCCAAAGTGGCCGAGGCCGTGCGTTTTGCACTGACCCACGAGGTCAACTGGTCGCGCCAGCTGCAGACACAGATCGAAAAAGACGTTGCACAGGAGCCTTATCCGCAGGTGCTCGGCGAAACGAAGGAGCGGGGCGGGCCGGCCGGCATGATCGTGCGCCGCGGCTACATTGCTGCCGAATGGGGTGACGTCAACCGCGTGGACATGAGCTTCAGCCTGGCCAAGAGCTATCTGTCCACTCTCGCCGGTCTGGCGATCGATCGAGGTCTCATCAACAGCGTGCACGATCCAATGTGGAAATACGTGCAGGACGGCGCCTTCGACAGTCCCCACAACAGCAA
>DATJVW010000097.1:0-2070 GCA_035501675.1 Burkholderiales bacterium | reverse complement strand
GCTGGTGGGAGCCGGGGGGCTCGTGCTGCTGCTGGGCTTCTCGACTCTGGCGATGGCCCCAGCCTGGCAGGCGTGCGCACCCGTCATCGTGGCGCTCGGCCTGGGCTACTACATGCTGCACAACACGCTGCAGACGCGCGCCACAGAGATGGCGCCGCAGGCGCGCGCTGCGGCCGTCTCCGCCTTTGCCTTCAGCTTTTTCATGGGGCAGGCGCTCGGCGTGTCCGCCCTCGGGCTGGGTATCGAGTACGCTGGGTACCGCCCAATCCTCGCGCTGAGTGGTGTCACGCTGGCGGCCCTATCGGCATGGTTTCGGGCACGTCTCGGCGCGCTCGACCACGCGGGCGAATCAGTCGGGTGAAGCGAACGAGAACCCTCTTCTAGGCGTCCTCGGTCGCGATGACCTTGTTGCGTCCCTGCTGCTTGGCCCGGTACATGGCCTTGTCGGCCTTGTCGATGATGACCTCGAGGTTGCCGCCGTCGGCCGGATAACTGGCGAGGCCGATGCTCACGGTCGTGCTGATGTCTCCGCCACGCACATCCATCGCGGCTCCCTCGATCGCGCGGCGGATGCGCTCGCCCATCTCCCTCCCACCCTTGGACTCGGTTTCCGGCAGCAATGCGATGAACTCGTCTCCGCCGAAGCGGGCAAGCACGTCGGACCCCCTGAGCTCCTCGCGGACGCAGCGCACCGCATGTTGCAGCAGGCGGTTTCCCGCCTCGTGACCGTGCGTGTCGTTCACGATCTTGAGGTTGTCGCAGTCGATCATAACGATGGAAAACGGCCGCGAGTGGCGCACCGCCTGCTTGAACGCGCGCTGCAGGATGGCGGAGAATGCGCGCATGTTGTACAGACCGGTGAGGTCGTCAGTGTCGGACACCCGCTTGATCTTTTCCAGCGCGAAGCGGATGTCGGCCGACAGCATGGTCGTGATATAGGCCACCAGGATGACGGGAGCGAGCAGGGCCAGGAGCTCGCCCCAGTAGGCGACGGTGGCCAGGCTGCGCGTCTTCGGATCGTAATGCATCGCCATGAAACAGAGGGCGATCGCGAGCATCTCGAAGAAGGTCATGACCTTGCCGAGGATCAGCGCGCTCGCGATGATCGGCAGCAGGTAGAGGTTGAGCAGCGGGCTCTGGATACCGCCCGCGTACCACAGCACCCACGTGATGAACACGATCATGACCCAGGTTTCGAGAGCAATCTTGGCCCGGGTCTCCTGCCGGTAGAAGCGAATGTAGTGCAAGCCGAGGATGAATGCGGCGAAGAAGAATAGCGCCATGCTGATGGCCGCCCGCGACTCTTCGCTCGCCCCTCCGGCGACCAGGTAGATGAGCACCAGCACCAGCAGCAGCCACTCGATCTCCGCGGTGGTGCGCGAGAACCCTTTCAGCTCGTCCTGCTCGATGGCGAGCAGGCCGATGTTCGGTCTTATCAGCATGTTCTACGTTCGTGTCCGGCCGCCTCGAAGGTGCCCCGGCAAAGCGCTGCGATACAAAGACGACAAGTTACTTTTTTCTGAGGCAGATGTCACGGTCTAACGCAGCGGCCGCCCGGGTACGGGAGAGTCTCTCCAACACGACGGCGAGTGCAGCCTGCCTGTGGGCGGGCGGCGCCCTGCTGGTGACGCTCGCCGCTCCGCTTTCGGCGTGGACCGCGGGGTCGTACTACCCGGGCCCGGGAGAGCAATGGCAGAAGCGCGCCCCCGATGCCGTCGGCATGGATGCCGCGAAAGTGGCCGAGGCCGTACGTTTTGCACAGACCCACGAGGTCAACTGGTCGCGCCAGCTGCAGACCCAGATCGAAAAAGACGTAGCACAGGAGCCTTATCCGCAGGTGCTCGGCGAAACGAAGGAGCGGGGCGGGCCGGCCGGCATGATCGTGCGCCGCGGCTACATCGCCGCCGAATGGGGTGACGTCAACCGCGCGGACATGAGCTTCAGCCTGGCCAAGAGCTATCTGTCCACTCTCGCCGGTCTGGCGATCGATCGAGGTCTCATCAACAGCGTGCACGATCCAATGTGGAAATACGTGCAGGACGGCGCCTTCGACAGTCCCCACAACAGCAA
>DATJVW010000096.1:0-7510 GCA_035501675.1 Burkholderiales bacterium | reverse complement strand
CTCGAGCGTGCGCTTGACCAGGCGGTCCGGAGCGTCATACGCGAGCGTGCCGCTCAATTCCAGGGGCGACTTGAGCACCTTCAAATATCTGCGCTCGACGAAGTGCGCCTTGGAGTGCTGCACCTGTCCCAGCTCGATCATGAGCTGCTCGAGACCCCACGGCTGGGTCGCGTCTTCGGTCTCGGCTGTTTGCGGCTCCGCTGCGGCCAGCGCGACCGGGACGAGGGCGGCGACAAGCCGGGCCTGCAGGCTAGGCCGGCGCGTGCGAGACGTCCCAGAAGTCATAGAAATTGAACCAGTTGTAGGGCGTTAGTCGGCAATAGTGCTCGAGCCGCTGCGCATACAAGCCGACGGCCTGCTCGAGAGCGCGCGCGCGGTTGGCGCGGTCCACGCCCTGGGGCTCGAACAGCTTCTCGAAATGCATGTCGTAGCGGTTGCCGCCGCGGTACAGCCCCACCATCAGCACCACCGGTCGCATGAGCAGCAGGGCGAGCCGGAACGGGGCCGTGGGAAAGGAGGCGTTCTCGCCCAGGAATGGCACCTGCACCTGGGCCTCATGATCTAGGGCGCGGTCGCCCAGCAGGCCCACCGATTGGTTCTTTTGCAGCCGCTCTTGAAGCTTCAGCATGGAATCGAACCGCCCCAGGCTGATGACATCGTCGGCCAGCTTGGGCTTGATCGCCTTGGCCACGGTGTTGACCATCCTCGCGTTTTCCTCGTACATGAGCAGGCCGATGCGCAGATGCCTGGACCGACTGACGGCGCTCAGGATCTCGAAGCTGCCCAGATGCGCTCCCAGGAAAAGGCAACCCTGCCTGGCGCGGCTCACCTCCTGCAGGACGGCCTCGCCGCAGATCTGAACGTCGAACAGTTCAACCCGGTCCTTGAGCAGGAACACCCGGTCGAGCGCCACGACGGCGAAGGCCAAATAATGGCGGAACAGGTCAGCGAAGCGTGGTTGGCGTCCCAGCACACGGCCCAGATACTTGCGTGAAGCCGCCCTGGGTTTCGGTGCCGACAACAAGAAATAGAGGCAGACGGGATAGAGAACCGCTTGCGCCACACGCCTGCCCAGCAGCAGCGCGATACCGACCAGCAAACGGATCGCTATGATGCTGCCGCGCTCGCGCTGCTCCAGCCAGGCTCGGCTCACGCTGTCTCTCTGCTGCGTACCACCCCAGTGACCGCTTCTACCGCGCCGATCCAGCAGTGGAAGCGGATGTCTCCTCCCGGAGCTACAGTGAACTCGATCTCCAGTTCGTCGCCGGGGCGCACGGGATGCAGGAACTTGGCCGACCACACCGCCCGGACGGACGGCGCCAGTGCATGCGATCGCTCGATGGCCGCGAGGATCTCGTCCAGCAACATCGCGCCCGGAACGATAGGATTGCCGGGAAAATGCCCTTCAGCGCTGGGGTGGCTGGCAGGCAGTCGCAGGACCGCGCGGGTCACGCGTCCGGCCCCCGCCGCGCGCCCGCAGCCTGGACCAAACCAGTCAACGCCTCCCGCGAGAGCTTGCCCGTGGCGTCGCGGGGCAGGGCGTCCACGTAGAGCAAAGGGCGCGGAAGGAACGCCGGATCGATGCGCGCGCGCAGAGCAGACAGCAGCGCCTGGCGCGACAAGCCCGGCGCCACGACGAAGGCGATCAAGCGGGTGATACTCGCTTGCCGCTCGTCCGGCATGAAGAAAACCCCATCCTCCACGCCCTCGATCGCGACCAACTGCTGGTTCAGATACGCGAGCGAGCTGCGCTTGCCGGCGATGTTCACGAGGTCGGCGCTGCGGCCATGCAGCGAGAAAGTATGCGGGTCCTCCAGCACGATCACGTCGCTTGCTCCGACCTCTTCCGGAACGTGGCCACCGCTCACGCGGATGCCCCGCTCGTCCCGCCACAAGCGCACACCCGGCAGCGCATGCCACTGCGGCCCCTGGGTCGTGCGTCGGGTCGCCACCATGCCGGCCTCGGTAAAGCCGTAGACCTCGTGCAACGGGGCACTGTAGCGCGCCTCGGCCTCGGCCGCCAACTCGGCCGGCAACGGCGCGGTGGCGCAGAGGATCAAACGCAGCGACGGCAGGCTGCGTTCCTCGGCCAGCAGCGCGCGCAGGTGAACCGGCGTGGTGACCAGCACGCGTTCACCGGGGATCCGCTCGAGCGCGGCGCGTATGTCGGCGGGATAGAACGGCCGCCCCGCATGCAGGGCGAGACCGTTGCGCAGGGCCATCAGAACGGTCGCTTCCAGCCCGTACATGTGCTGCGGCGGGACTGTGCCCAACACCGTAACGCCTCCGGCGCCTTCCAGTCCAAGCCGCTGCGCTTCGCCCACCGCTCCCAGCGCCAGCCCGCCCCAGCTCTTGGGGTGCGCCGTCGGCTCACCCGTCGAGCCGGAGGTGAAGGCAATGGCCGCCGGCCGCGAAGCTGGAAACGCCGGCAACCCTGATTCGAGACCAGTCCTGCTCACCTCAGGGTAGCGCACGGTTTCGAGCACATCGGTTTGCGTGCCGCCTTCGCACAGCGCGTACAGCCCCGCGTAGCCGTTCTTGAGCGTCCGCAGCAATTCGGGGGTATGCGCAGGCGGCAGCAGACTCACCTGCTCGCGCAGCAATGCCGCGGCAAGCCCAACCGCGAAGCGATACCGGTCCTTGCACAGGTTGATCACGTAGCGCCGCTCGGGAAGCGCGCCAGCGACGACCGCCAAGTCATTCAAGAAGTCGCTGACACGCAGCGGCCGCGTGTCGCGCCACGCGACAATCGAGCAGTGGTCCTGGTGGCCCAGAAAGGCAATGACTGACATGTCGGGTGTATGCACAGGAGCGGCGGCGCGCCCGACGTGCTGCGGGATGGCGTACGCCACGCTTGAAACTAACTACCGCGACCGGGCGAAGCGGCGCCGCGCCCGAATTTGTGGAAAGCCCGCACAGCGGTCAGCAGCGAGACGTGGGAGTACCCGCGGTAGCGCAGCAAGCGGTATGCGTACTCGACTACGAACATCAAGACCATCAGCGGGAGCGCGAGCACGTTGACAAATAGCGACCAGGTCTCCAATGGCGCAAGCACAAACAGCAGCAGGGATGCGGTCCCCATGCCAGCGAAGAACAGGCACCAGGCCCAAGTGACCTGCCGCGTGTACGCGGTGATCTCGTCGGGCAGGGTGCCGTGCACGCGGCGCGCCAGAGCTGTGACGAACGCTTCGCGCCCCGGCGCCAGTGTGCGGCCGAACAGCCACAGCAGCCCGCCGTAGACGACAACCGACGGCACCGGATACAGGAAGCTCAGAGAGGGCGCCGCTCGGCGTGCGCACAGCGCAGCCAGCAGCAGGCCCGTTGCTATGACGGCCAACTTGGCCCAACCCGACCGGGGCGAGCGCACCGCGAGCCACAGCAAGCCGGCTATCACCGGCGCCAGAGCCAGCACGGGGCCCAGCGTAACGGCACGCCCCGTCACCATGGCCCAGTGTGTCGCGGCGGTGTAGCCGATCAATCCCGCGGCGAGCCCCACCGCGATGAGGCGGCCGCGCCACGTGCTCACGTCATTTCGTCCGGCTGCGCTGGACATGTTCGTTGAGGCTGCGCAGCGAGCCGAAGATCCTGACGTTGTGGCTGTCATCGGAACGCAATTGGAAGCCGTACGTCTTCGACACGGCAAGCGCGATCTCCAGGATGTCGATGGAATCGAGGCCCAGCCCCTCACGGTACAGTGCGGCATCGGGATCGATCTCGGCAGCGGACAGCTCCAAGTTGAGAGTGCTGACCATCAGTTCTGCGAGTTCGCGTTCCTGCGCGGTCATGACTTTCGCTCGGTCCATAGCCTGGCTCTCTGCGGGCTGCATTCGTGGCCCGACACCGCGCTATTATAGCGGGGCGCAGTTGCCGCGTGCGTCATTTGGATCACGATTGAAGCCCCTCACCCTGAGCGCGTTCACATTGACGACCAGCCTCGGCATCGGCCTGCGCGCGCACATCGACGCGCTCAGAAGCGGGCGCTCCGGGCTGGCGCGCTGCGCGTTCGAGTCTGCGCGCCTCGACACCTGGGTGGGCCAGGTCCCGGACGCACGTCTCGCCCCCATCAACGAGGAGTTGGCGGCCTTCGACTGCCGCAACAACCGGCTGGCGCAACTGGCCCTGGCGCAAGACGATTTCCTCCAGGCAGTCGCGCAAGCGCGCAACCGCTACGGCGCGCGCCGCATCGGCCTGTTCGTCGGCACCAGCACCTCCGGTCTGTTTCAGACCGAGCTGGCGTATCGGCATCGCGACGCGCTCAGCGGCGCGCTGCCGTCCGGGTTCAACTACGCCGCCACGCACAACACCTTCTCGCTCGGAGGCTTCGTACGGGCCCGGCTCGGGCTGCAGGGGCCGGCAGCGGTCGTATCCACCGCGTGCTCCTCCAGCGCCAAGGCCTTCGGCTCCGCCGCGCGCATGATCGCGGCAGGCTTGTGCGATGCGGCAGTGGTGGGCGGAGCGGACAGCCTCTGCCTGACCACGCTCTACGGCTTCACCTCACTCGAGCTGCTGTCGAGCGCTCCCTGCCGCCCGTTCGACATCGAGCGCAGCGGCATCTCCATCGGTGAGGGCGCTGGATTTGCGCTGCTGGAACACAGCGAGGAACATGAGTCAGCCGGAACGGTCCAGCTGCTTGGCGTGGGCGAGAGCAACGATGCCCACCACATGTCGGCCCCCCATCCGGAAGGCGTGGGCGCGCGCGGGGCGATGGACCAGGCCCTGACCAGCGCCGGGCTGACGGCGCGGGACATCGACTACATCAACCTGCACGGTACGGCGACGCGCAGCAACGACGCGGCCGAGGACAAGGCGGTCTATGCTCTTTTCGGGAGCAGCACCGCATGCAGCTCGACGAAAGGGGCAACCGGGCACCTGCTTGGTGCCGCCGGCATCGCGGAGGCCGTCATCTGCGCCCTCGCGATGGGTGAACGGTTCATGCCGGGCAGCGTAAACACGCGGCGCGTGGATCCCAGCTTGCGCGTGCGCTACCTCCTGGACAATGCTACCCACGCGCCCCGCCGCGTGATGAGCAACTCTTTCGGCTTCGGCGGCAGCAACTGCAGCCTGGTGTTCGGTCGGGTCCAGTGATGCGGGCCGTCTGATGCAGGTTTTCGTGGAGAGCGTGGGCCTGCTCGGGCCAGGTCTGTCCGGCTGGCCGGCAAGCCGGCCGGTCCTGACCGGCGTCGCGCCCTATGTTCCAGGCGAGGTGCCGCTGCCGTCGCCGGACGCGCTGCCGGCCGCCGAGCGCCGCCGCACTGGATTGGAGGTGAGGTTGGCCCTGAATGCGGGACTGGACGCGCTCGTCCGCAGTGCGCGGCCCCCGGAAACGCTGGCCTCCGTGTTCACTTCTTGCTGCGGGGAAGGTCACGCTATTCACCAGATCTGCGAAGCCCTGGCCACGGCCGAGCGGGTCGTCTCCCCCACCAGCTTCCACAACTCGGTGCACAACGCTCCGGCCGGGTACTGGAGTATCGCGCAGCGCTCGCAGGCACCTTCCACAAGCCTGTGTTGCTTCGAATGGAGCTTCAACGCCGGCCTGTTGGAAGCCTGTGCCTACTGCCTCACCGAGGCCCGGCCGGTCTTACTCATCTCCTACGACCTGCCCTACCCCGAGCCGGTACACGCGGTGTGGCCGATGACGGGGACGCTGGGCGCCGCGCTGTTGCTCGCGCCGCGGGCAACGTCGGCGAGCTTCGCTCGGCTCGACGTGCAGACCGAGACGGACGCACGCGCGCCCACACGGATGCAAGACCCCGCGCTCGAAGCACTGCGCAGCGGCAACCCCACCGGCCGCGCGCTGCCCCTGTTGCGCGCGCTGGCCGGGCCGGCACCTGAGAGGTTGGTGCTGGAGTATCTGACCGACAGCGCGGCATTGGTGACTGTCACGCCATGCTGATGGACAAGGCCGCGCTCCGCGCTCGCATACCCCATGCGGGCGCCATGTGCCTGATCGACGGCGTGCTGTCCTGGGATGACACGCGCATCGGCTGCACGACAGGCAGCCATCGCGCGGGCGACAACCCGCTGCGCCGCGACGGCCGCTTGCACGCGATCTGCGGTGTCGAGTATGCGGCTCAGGCGATGGCGTTGCACGGAGCGCTCACGGGTGCTCCCCACGCACGGCCGCGCGCGGGCTATCTCGCTAGCGTGCGAGATGTCGAATGCCGCGTCGCTTATCTGGACACGATCGAGAATGATCTGCTGGTGGAGGCGGAGCGGCTCCTGCAGGAGGGCTCGCGCGTGATCTATCAGTTCGCGCTGCGCAGCGGCGCCCACGAGCTGATGTCGGGGCGCGCGGCGGTAGTGCTAAGACCGTGATTCGTGACTCGTGATTCGTGACTCGTACGTTCAGGCTCGGAGAAAGCGCGACACGCTATCCCGACGCAAGTCCCCATAGATCGCAAACCAAGGAATGCGAATCACGAGTCACGAGTCACGAATCACGTGCCCCACAAGCAAACGGCGCCGGGGAACCCGGCGCCGTTTGCTTGTGGGGCGGCAAGAATCAGCGCGCCAGGCTCAGGCCCGAGCCGACGGCACCGGCGCGCAGCGCCGCGATGCGGTCGTCGAGCGGTGGATGCGACATGAAGAGCTGCGCCAGCCCGCCCACCTGGCGTCCCGATATGCCAAACGCCTTGACCTGGTCGGGTAGCGTGGACGGCTCGTAGGCCGCCTTCAGCCGTTGCAGCGCAGCGATCATCTTCTCGCGGCCGGCCAGCTGCGCGCCGCCTGCATCGGCCCGGTACTCACGTCGCCGGCTGAACCACATCACGACGATCGTCGCCAGGAAGCCCAGAACGATCTCAGCCGCGATCGAGGTGACCCAGTAGCCGATGCCGACCGAGTCGCGATCGTTCTTCAGCACTACGCGGTCCACCAGGTAGCCGATCACGCGCGCCAGGAAGATGACGAAGGTATTGACCACGCCCTGGATCAGCGCAAGCGTCACCATGTCGCCATTGGCCACGTGGCTGATCTCGTGTCCCAGCACCGCCTCGGCCTCGTCCGGCGTCATGTTCTGCAACAGCCCCGTGCTGACGGCAACCAGCGCATGGTTGCGGTTCGCGCCCGTGGCAAAGGCGTTGATCTCGGGGCCCTCGTAGACCGCGACCTCCGGCATGCCGATGCCCGCCAGTTGGGCGTGCCGGCGCACCGTCTCCACCAGCCAGCGCTCCGTGGCGTTGCCCGGGCTTTCGATCACCCGTGCGCCGACCATCATCTTGGCCGACCATTTGGAGATGGCGAGCGAAATCAGCGCACCGCCAAAGCCGAAGATCGCCGCGAAGACCAGCAGCGCAGAGACGTTGAGCCCGTTGGCCGTGAGAAACCGATCCACGCCCAGGACCCGCGCCATAAAGCTCAGCAGCAGCAGGATCGCCTGGTTGGTGATCAGGAACAGGCCAATGCGTTTGAACAAGTTGTCCTCCTAGACGCGCAATGAAAACGAATCAACCATTGGATTATCGCCCCAAAGACCCGCTTCGCGCTCAACAACGCATTCATCGCGGCAAGC
>DATJVW010000095.1:0-4159 GCA_035501675.1 Burkholderiales bacterium | reverse complement strand
CGTGGGTGCCGGGCCAGCCAGCGCTTGATGAGGGGCGTCTTGTGAGTCCCGTAGTTGTCGAGGATGAGGTGGACATCGAGGTCTTCGGGAACGGCCACATCGATAGTCTCGAGAAACTTCCGAAATTCGCTCGCTCGATGGCGCTGATGGCACCTGCCGATCACGCGGCCTGTCGCGACGTCCAGAGCTGCGAACAGAGTGGTCGTACCGTGGCGCACGTAGTCGTGCGTTCGCCGCTCCACTTGCCCCGGCCGCATCGGCAGCATGGGCTGCGAGCGGTCGAGTGCTTGGATCTGCGACTTCTCGTCGACGCACAAGACGAGCGCCCGATCGGGCGGGCTCATGTACAGACCAACGATGTCACGGACCTTCTCGATGAAGAGGGGGTCCGTGGAGAGCTTGAAGTTCTCGGTGCGATGCGGCTGCAGCGAAAATGCTCGCCAGATGCGGCTGACCGCCGTCTGCGTGAGTCCGCTCGCAGCCGCCATCGAGCGAGTGCTCCAGTGCGTAGCGCCACGCGGCGTCGTCTCCAGCGTCATGGTCACCACGCGCTCGATGTCGGCATCAGAGATCTGGCGCGGGGCTCCTGGTCTCGGCTCATCGAGCAGGCCGTCCAGCCGGCGGGTGACGAAATGAGCGCGCCACTTGCTGACGGTCTGCGGCGTGATGCGCAGATGCTTGGCGACATCGAGATTGGTCTGGCCAGCGGCGCACGCCAGCACGATCTGCGCACGAAGGGCCAGTGCCTGCGCCGTCTTCGGGCGCCGCGTCCAGCGCTGCAGGCTCTCGCGCTCCTCACTCGTTACGACAAGCTCCGCCTTTGGTCGCCCTGTCCGCATCAGCGCCTCCTCGATATAGGAGACGCGAGCGGCCTCAAATATATTCAGCTGATTTATAACTCAGGATACTAGAGTGCCGTCCCCCGTTGCCGGAGTTGGCAACCGGGGAGGGGACCGCAGAAGAAGATCGAGGAGACGATATGAGCACAACGAAGATCCCGGCCCCGCTCAGATCAGAGGCAGCCGATCACGTGTCAAAGCTCATCCGGCAATACGGGTGCGGGCCGATCGACTTCACGGGGACGGACGAGGCGTTGTATGAGCGCCATCTCCTCTTCGACAACGTCGTCAGTCTGACAGCTGCCGGCCCCCGCGAGCGTTTCGAGGCCGTCGCCCGCTCCGTGCGCGACGTGCTCTCGCAGCGCTGGCTGCGCACCGAGGAGACCTACGAGCGCAAGAATCCCAAGCGTGTCTACTACCTCTCGCTGGAGTTCCTCATCGGCCGCTCGTTGACCAACAACGTAACCAACCTGCTGCTCGACCCCGTCGTGCATCAGGCCATCCAGGAGAAGAACATCGATTGGCTCGCGCTGCTCGAGCGGGAACCCGATGCGGGCCTAGGTAATGGCGGGCTCGGGCGCTTGGCAGCGTGCTTCCTCGACTCGATGGCGACGATGCAGCTCCCCGCCATGGGCTACGGGTTGCGCTACGAGTACGGCATGTTCAAACAGACCATACAGGACGGGTGGCAGCATGAGCAGGCTGACAATTGGCTGCGCCGCACGGATCCATGGGAGGTCGCTCGTCCGCACGAGAAGGTGGCAGTCAAGCTGAATTGCTCATTCGAGGTACGCGGCGGGACCTTGCAGCCGGTCGCCGGCCGGCCCTCCAGTCTGATTGGCATCCCGTTTGATCGCCCGGTGGTGGGTTACGGCGGCACGACCATCAACACGCTTCGGCTGTGGGCCGCAGCCACGCCCGATTACTTCGATTTTCAGGAATTCAGCCGAGGCGATTTCGTCGGCGCACTGGCCGAGAGGCTCACGGCCGATTCGCTCACGCGAGTCCTCTATCCGGACGACTCCACTAGCCAGGGGCAGGGGCTGCGCTTCGTGCAAGAGTATTTCCTGGTCGCCTGCTCGCTGGCCGATCTCGTGCGGCGCTTCCGACGCAGCAATACCGACTGGAACGCGCTTCCCGAGAAGGTCGCCATCCAGCTCAACGACACGCATCCGACGATGGCCGTCCCCGAGTTGATGCGCATTCTGCTCGACGAAGCGCACTTGGGCTGGGACGAAGCCTGGGACCTCACGCAGCGGACCCTGGCGTATACCAATCACACGCTGCTGCCCGAAGCCCTGGAGAAATGGCCGGTGGCGTGGTTCGAGATGCTGCTGCCGCGGCAATTGGAGATC
The DNA here is from genome assembly GCA_035501675.1 of Burkholderiales bacterium. Taxonomy (GTDB): domain Bacteria; phylum Pseudomonadota; class Gammaproteobacteria; order Burkholderiales; family SHXO01; genus SHXO01. The sequence goes on along the minus strand of DATJVW010000095.1, from coordinate 1,965 downwards.
ATCTTCGAGATCAATCGCCGCCTGCTCGATGCCATCCGCGCCCGCTTTCCCGGCGACGACGGCCGCGCTGTGCGAATGAGCGTGATCGAGGAAGGCTCGACCAAGCACGTCCGCATGGCGAACCTGGCAATCGTCGGTTCGCATAGCACCAACGGGGTGGCCGCCATTCACTCCGAATTGCTCCGCACGATAACGGTCAAGGACCTGGCGGAGATGTTCCCCGAACGCTTCAGCAACAAAACCAACGGCGTCACGCCGCGCCGCTGGCTGCTGCTGGCCAACCCGGCGCTCGCCCGCGGGATCACCGAGGCCATCGGCGACGGCTGGATCACCAACCTCAGCCATCTCAACAAGCTCAAGCCGCTGGCCGACGACCATGCCTTCCGCGACGCCTTCCGCCAGGCGAAGCGCGAGGCCAAGGTGCAGATCGCCGATTGGCTCAAATCGGCCGCCGGCCAAACGGTCGACCCGGACACTATTTTCGATAGCCAGGTCAAGCGCATCCACGAATACAAGCGGCAACTGCTCAATGCGCTGCGCATCGTCGTTCTCTACAACCGCCTGCGCCAGAGCCCGAATCTCGACATGGTGCCGCGGACATTCTTCTTCGCCGGCAAGGCGGCACCGGCCTACCAAGTGGCCAAGCTCATCATCAAGTTCCTCAACAACCTCGCCGGCACGATCGACGGCGACCCGGCGATGCACGGCCGCCTCAAGGTCGTATTCCTGCCTGAGTATGATGTGTCACTCGCCGAGCGGCTCATCCCCGCCAGCGACGTCTCCAACCAGATCTCGACCGCCGGCTACGAGGCTAGCGGCACGAGCAACATGAAGTTCATGATGAACGGGGCGCTGACGATCGGCACGCGCGACGGCGCGACCATCGAGATGGCCGAGGAAGCCGGTGAGGAGAACTTCTTCCTCTTCGGTCTGACCGCCGAGCAAGTAACCGGTAGCCGCGGCTGGTACAGCCCGCAGTGGCACTACGACAACGAGCCGGAGACCCGGGCGGCGCTGGACCTGATCTCGTCCGACCATTTCAGCCGAAATGAACCGGGTGTCTTCGCGCCGCTGCGCGATGTGCTGCTCACGCACGGTGACCACTACATGCACCTGGCGGACCTGCGATCCTATCTCGACGCGGACCAGAAGTTACTTGAGTTGTATGCCGAGTCTGATGCGTGGGTGCGCAAGGCCATCTTGAATGTGGCCAGCTCCGGGAAGTTCTCCAGCGACCGCACCATCGCTGAGTACGCGGCCGACATCTGGAATGCCAAGCCCTGCCCGGTGGACTAGCGAGAGATTTCCGCGCCGCATCTGAGGAAAGGCGAATCATGCAAGTCAGCCCACTCGCGGGGAAGCCCGCCGACCCGTCGATGCTCATCAACGTCCCCAGGTTGGTGACCGCTTATTACACGGGGCGTCCGGATCCATCCGTGCCTGGGGAGCGCGTCGTGTTTGGGACCTCCGGGCATCGAGGTTGCTCGCTCGACAACGCCTTCAATGAGGCACACATCCTCGCAATTACTCAAGCTATCTGCCTCTACCGAAGACAGCAGGGCATCGACGGACCGCTTTTCATCGGCATCGATACGCACGCTCTGTCCGAACCGGCGTCTGCAAGTGCCTTGGAGGTGCTGGCGGGAAATGGCGTCGAGGTCATGGTCGATGCGGACAATGGATACACGCCGACCCCGGTCATCTCGCACGCTGTGCTCACCTACAACCGCGGCCGGCGCCAGGGCCTCGCCGACGGTATCGTCATTACACCATCGCACAACCCGCCGCGGTTCGGCGGCTTCAAATACGACCCTCCCCACGGCGGACCAGCTGACACGCACGTCACCGAATGGATCGAACGCCAGGCCAACGCGTTGATTGCCGACGGCCTGCGCGGAGTGGCGAGAGTTCCGTTCGAGCGTGCTTGCAAAGCTTCCACCACGCATCGGCATTGCTACCTCGACT
>DATJVW010000094.1:0-11434 GCA_035501675.1 Burkholderiales bacterium | reverse complement strand
GATTCGCCATGCGCGACGAGGTGGAACAGCCCCAGGTGCGGTATGTCCCACTGAGCGATGCGCGCGGTACATCCCACGGCGTACGGCGCCGCGGCAGCGCCCACCTCCGTGCCCTCCCGGATCAGGCATACGCCGAAGGGGGCATTGTCGCGGATGCAAGACTTGGTCATGTCCAGATAACGCTGTTCGAAGATGCGCAGAGGCAGCAGCCCCCCGGGATAGAGCACGGTGCCCAGCGGGAAGATGGGGATCTCCAGCGTGGCGCTCAGCGTTGCTCTCCTCGCCCCGGTTGCGTTTCGCCCCAGCGCGCCATCAGCTGGTGCGGCACGCCCAATTGATCGAGCACGCGCGCAACCACGAAATCGACCAGATCCTCGATCTTGCCCGGGTGATGATAGAAGCCGGGATTGGCCGGGAGGATCACCACGCCGGCGCGCGCCAGCCGCAACATGTTCTCCAGATGGATGGCCGACAAGGGAGTCTCGCGCGGTACCAGAATAAGCGGACGATGCTCCTTCATCATCACGTCTGCGGCGCGCTCGATGAGGTTGTCCGCCAAGCCGCAGGAGACGGCCGCAAGCGTGCCCATGCTGCAAGGGCAGACGATCATCGCGTCGGCCGCGTTGGAGCCCGACGCTACCGGCGCGAACCACTCTTCGCGTCCGAATACCCGCAGCTGATCGTCACTGGCCCCGAACCTGCGCATGAACAGCTCCTCGAGCTCTCGCGGCCGCCCGGGCAGAGGGAGATCCATCTCCTGTTTGGCCACCACCTGCGCGGCCTGAGAGTACAGGAGGAACACGCGCAGCCCGGCAGCGAGCAGACACTCAAGCAACCGCACGCCGTACGGCATGCCCGACGCGCCGGTCAACGCGAGAGTCACCGTGCGCGGCGCTGGGGCGTCATTCATGGCTGGAGCAGGCGCGTAGCAGGTCCGCCGAGGGCGTTGTGCGCGCCGGGCAAAGTGCGGCGGCGGACGCGCGACGAGCGTTCACGTGGACACCAGCTCACGATGCCGTACCAAGACCGGTACAAGCGAGCGGAAGCGCTGTGCGAGGACCTCGGCCAGGTACACCGAGCGGTGACGCCCGCCGGTGCAGCCGATACCCACGGTGAGGTAGCTGCGGTTGTCGCGGATGTAGCAGGGCAGCCACTCTTCGAGAAAGTGCCAGACGTCGGCCAGCATCTTTTGCACCATCGGGTCGGAGCGCAGGAACTCGATCACCGGTGCGTCCAGCCCGGTCAGCGGGCGCAGCAACGGGTCGTAGTGCGGGTTGGGCAGACAGCGCACGTCGAACACCAGGTCGGCGTCCAGTGGAACGCCGTTCTTGAAAGCAAAGGACTGGAACAACAATGTCAGCCCCGAGCCTGGCAGCCCCACGAAATCCTTGACCCACGCGCGCAGCGCATGCGGGCTCAGATCGCTGGTGTCCACGTGGTGTGCGAGCGCGCTGACATCGGCCAGCAGTTCGCGTTCCGCCTCGATGCACTCGGGCAGCGTGCGCGTGTCATCGGACAGCGGGTGGCGCCGGCGCGTTTCGGAGAAGCGCTTCACCAGCGTGTCGGTTTTGGCGTCCAGAAACAGCGCGCGCAGATCGATGGAGCGCCGCCGCAGTTCCGTCACCCAAGTCGGCAGATCCTTCAGCGTGTGCCCGCTGCGCACGTCCACGCTCACCGCTACCCGGGTCTGAGTGGCGGCGGCGAGGAAATCGGCCAGCCCCGGAAGCAGGTGCGCCGGCAGGTTATCCACGCAGTAATAGCCGCTGTCCTCCAGCACTTTGAGCGCAACGCTCTTTCCCGAACCGGACATGCCTGTGATCAGGATCAGCTGCATCGCGGCGGGCGGACTGCCGGCCGCTGCGGCCTGCGCCGAGTGCTCCTCGTCGGCCCTCATGGCCCGCGTCCAAAGTGCTGCTCCTGGCGGCGGATGAACTCCTGAGTGCTGTCGATTCCGCGGAGCTGCAGCACGTAGTTGCGCACCGCGGCCTCTACCAACACCGCCAAGTTGCGGCCTGCGGCGACCGGCAGCACCACTTTGCGGATGGGCACGTCGAGGATTTCTTCGCTGCTCGCCTCGAGCGGCAATCGCTCCAGGCCGGGGACCACGCCCCCGATGGGTTTCTCCAGCTGCACGATCAGCTTGAGGTTCTTGCGCACGCGCACGGCGGTCTCGCCGAAGATGGTGCGGATGTTGAGCATGCCTAAGCCTCGCACCTCGAGAAAATCCTTGAGCAACTCGGGGCTGCGCCCTTCCAGCGTCTCCGGTGCGATGTGATACAGCTCCACGACGTCGTCGGCGACCAGTCCGCCGCCGCGGGTGATCAGCTCAAGCGCCAGCTCGCTCTTGCCGACCCCGCTCTCGCCCGTGAGCAAAACGCCCATGCCGAGCACGTCCAGGAGCACGCCGTGGCGCGTGACGAACTCCGCCAGTGCTCGGCCGAGGTAGGTGCGTGCAACCCAGATGATCTGCAGGCTGGGCAGTGGCGAGGCGATCAGCGGAACCTTGCGCGCTTCCGCGAAGCGCCGGACTGCGGGCGGCGGCTGCTCCGCGTCGCTCACCACCAGGCATGCCAGCCCGGCATCCTGCAGGCGCGACAGCGCTTGGTCCTGTGCACCGGCATCCATGGTCTGAAAATAAGTCGCCTCGGTGCGGCTGAAGATCTGGATCCAGTTGGGGTGATAGAAGTTGAGGTGGCCGATCAAGCCCTGGGTAGATTGGCTGATCTGACGACTGTCCAGCAGTGCACCGGCGTAGGTCTCACCGGCCAGCCAGGACAGCTTGAGCGCTTCGCGGTTGTCCTGGAACAGTTGGCCTACGGTCACCTGGGGCATACGACGCCGCCTCAGGTGTTGGGCGTGTGCGCCTGCCAGCCCACGATCAAGCGCTGGGCGGAGGGCGCGTCGGGTGCAACCGCCAGCAGGCGGCGCAGCTCGCGATCACTGAACATCTGGGCCAGCTCCGACAGGATCTGCAAGTGCAGGTCGGTGGCGCGCTCGGGGACCAGCAGCACGAACGCCAAGTTCACGGGCTGGCTGTCGGGAGCGTCGAAGGCGATCGGGGTGCGCACGCGAACGAACGCGCCGACCGCATCACGCAGGCCTTTGACCCGACCATGCGGGATGGCGATACCCTGGCCCAGGCCCGTGGAACCAAGCCGCTCGCGCGCCAGCAGGCTGCCGACCACCTGACTGCGGCTCAGTCCCGAGGCGCCCTCGAGCAGTGCGGCTACGCGTTCGAACAGTTCTCTCTTGTTTGTTGCCTCCACGTCCAGCGCCACGTGCGACGGGTCAAGCAGGGAAGAGATCAGACCCATGAGTCGCCCAGCGCCGATGCCGTTTGCGCCCGCCCGCCGCGCCCCCGCCGGACACCGGCCGGTGCCGCTTACTCGGTCGCGCGGTTGCGGGCCGCGCCGTTGTGGCGGTGCTCGATGACCTTCTCCTTGTGCTTGATAATCTGGCGGTCGAGCTTGTCCACCAGGCTGTCGATGGCGGCGTACATGTCCGGCTCGCAGCTCTCACAGAAGATGTCACCGCCGGGCACGTTGATCTTGGCTTCGATTCTCTGCTCGAGCTTGCTCACGGACAGAATCACATTGACGTCGATCACGTGGTCAAAGTGGCGCGTGATGCGCTCCAGCTTTGATGTCACATAGGTGCGTATCGCGGGGGTGATGTCCAGCTGATGCCCGGTCAGTTGCAGATTCATCGACGCCTCCTGGTTCGCGGACCCTGCAGGGTCCCGATGAAATCTAAATGGACTTTCTCAGGTTGACAGGAAGGATCTGCAAAGATTCCCGATACTTGGCGATCGTGCGGCGGGCCACGACGATCCCCTGTTTGCCGAGGATCTCCGAGATCTGGCTGTCGGACAGAGGCTTGCGCGTGTCTTCTTCGGCCACGAGTTGTTTGATCAGGGCACGGATGGCGGTGGCCGAGCAGGCCCCGCCGGTCTCGGTCGTCACGTGACTGCCGAAGAAATACTTCAGCTCGAAGATGCCGCGCGGGGTCAGCATGAACTTCTGTGTGGTGACGCGCGACACCGTAGACTCGTGCAAGCCCAAGGTGTCGGCAATCTCGCGCAGCACGAGCGGCCGCATCGCGACCTCGCCGTGTTCGAAAAAATGCCGCTGGCGATCCACGATAGCCTGCGACACGCGCAGGATCGTCTCGAAGCGCTGCTGCACGTTCTTGATCAGCCACTTTGCCTCCTGCAGCTGGCCGGCGAGTTGCTGCAGGCTGGCGTCGCGGTTGCGGTGCAGGATGTCGGCGTACATGCGGTTCACGCGCAAGCGCGGCATGGCGTCGGGGTTGAGAGAAACGCGCCACAGGCCCTTCACCTTCTTGACGATCACGTCGGGAATGATATAGCGCGCCTCGTTTTTCGAGAACCGCGCGCCAGGGCGCGGGTTGAGGCTCGTGATCAAGCTCTGTGCGCCGCGCAGGGTATCGTCGTTGCAGCGGAGCAGTTTCTTCAGCTTGGCGAAGTCGCGCCCCGCAAGCAGATCGAGATGACTGCGCACCGTGGTCAGTGCATCGGACCGGTACGGCGTGTCTGCGGGCAACGCCTCGAGCTGCAGAGAAAGGCACTCCGCGAGGTTTCTCGCACCAATGCCGGGGGGCTCCAAGTGCTGCAGGTGTTTGAGGGCGATGGTCAACTCGGAGGGGTCGACCTCGAGGTCGGCCGGTAACATCGCAGCCAGTTCCTCAAGGTCCTGGGTCATGTAGCCGTCATCGTCGAGGGTCTCGACCAGCAGCGCGACGATGCGCTTGTCGCGTTCTGGGCACTGTAGCAGATTCACCTGCCACAGCAGGTGCTCGCGCAGAGAAGGGGAGTCGGCCGCGAGCTGCGGGTAGTCGCTGTCTTCGCCATCGTCATGACCGCTATAGCTGCCGCCGCCTTCCTCTCGCCATTCGGCATCGGGCTCGGGCACCTCGGCTGGCGTTTCCTCCTTCTCCTCGGAGGATGTTGAAGTCGTCGTGGAGGCGCTGAATTCTGGGGTGACCGGGGTGACGGGGCTCGCCGGCGCAGCGTCTTCTTCCGCCCCCTCGTCGCGCTCCAGCAGCGGGTTATCCTGCAGAAAGCGCTCGATCTCCTGATTCAACTCCAGCGTGGAGAGCTGCAGCAGCCGGATCGACTGCTGCAGCTGAGGCGTGAGCGTCAGGTGCTGGGATAGCTTGAGCTGTAGCGAATGCTTCATTGCGGAGACGGCAGGCACCGGGGTGCTGACAGGATGGCGGGACGCCCCTGCATCTTGGCGGTTCAGTAGAGCCGGAAGTGCTCACCCAGGTAGACCTTCCTTACGCTTTCATTATAAACGATTTCTTCGGGTGCCCCAAAAGCGAGCACCGAGCCATCGTTGATGATGTAAGCGCGGTCGCAGATCCCCAGAGTCTCGCGTACGTTGTGATCGGTGATCAGCACGCCGATTTTGCGCTCCTTGAGAAAGCGGATGATCTTCTGGATGTCCAGCACCGCGATGGGATCCACCCCCGCGAACGGCTCGTCCAGTAGGATAAATCGGGGGTCGCTTGCCAGGGCGCGCGCGATCTCCACCCGCCGCCGCTCTCCACCCGACAGGCTGACCGCAGGGCTATTGCGCAAGTGGCCGATATGAAGATCGTTCAGCAGACCGGTCAGCTTCTCCTCCATGCTGCCATTGTCGACCCCCTTGAGCTCGAGGACCGCCTGAACGTTCTCGGCCACCGTGAGCTTACGGAAAATGGATGCCTCCTGGGGCAGGTAAGCCAGGCCCATGCGCGCCCGGCGGTGGATCGGCATGTGGTTGAGGCTCTGTCCGTCGAGGTAGATTCTGCCCCCGTCGGACGGGATCAGGCCGACCATCATATAGAAGCACGTGGTTTTGCCCGCGCCATTAGGGCCGAGCAGACCGATCACCTCCCCGCTCTTGACCTCCAGCGAGACGTCCTTGACGACCGTGCGGGACTTGAAGCGCTTCTCAAGCTCTTCCGCGCGCAACTCGCTCATGGCCAGGTAACTAACGGCAGAGCCCGCCGTTTGCTTGAGCCGTGCGGCGTCATTCTTCGCGCTTGTCGGGCAACGAAGTCGAGGGCTGGAGCGGCACGGGCTGTCCTCCAGCCGGCCCGATCCGGAGCTTGTCAGCGCCCTTCTTCGGCGGCTGAATGGTGGCGCGCACCCGGCCCTTGGGATTGACGGGCGTGGCCACGGAGGGACCCCCCATGACTTGATAGAAACCCGTTGCCGCGTCGTAGGCGATGTAGTCTCCTTTGACCTCGTCTGCCCCTTTGTGGATCTCCGCGTTGGTAAAGACTTGCATCTTGTCGGCCTTGCCATCGTACTCGAGGCGCTCACCTTGCCCCTCGATGTACTCGTCAGACCCGTCGCGTTTTTGCCTGAAATGGGCCGGCTTTCCGTAAGCCCAGGCGTAGTTGAAGCCGGCGGCGTCCTGCCGGACCACAACCTTGTCCGCCTTGAGCATCAGCGTGCCCTGACTCACGGTCACGTTGCCCTCGAACACGCTCTCTTTCTTGACGTCGTCGATCGTGAGTCGGTCAGCCTCGATGTTGACGGGTTTTTCGCGGTCGGCCTGCTCTGCTAGGCCAGCACGGGGCAGGACCAATGCGGCGCACAGCAGGCCGCGCAAAACGGCGTCGAGGGCCGCGCGCCGCATCTCAGCGCTTGTGGCCCCGGGGGAACATCCCAGCGCCCTTTTTGGGTGTCTCCAACTGGCCCTTGACGTTGGATAGCAACTTGAGTTCGCGCGTCTTGTTGTTGAATTCTAGGCCAACCGACTTCACGGTGCTATTGCCGTGAGTCAGGATGACCTCACGATTGGTTTCGACCATGTCCTTGTCCGGGATGACATGCAGGAAGCTGGTGGACAGCGTCATCTCAGGATCGTCTTTGAAGGCGGTGCGGCGCACTTGCACGTCGCCACGAAAGTCGATCGTGTCGCCGTTACTGGACACCACTCCCTGGTTGGCCCGGATGCTGACGGGCGCCTTGTCGGGATCAAAGTGCGTCAGACGAGGCTCGTCCAGCACCGCGCTGTTGTCGGCCGGATAGTGCATCATCTTCTTGGCGATCACGGAATAGCGTTCCGTTCCATCTTGGTTCAAGCGCAAGGCCTCGAAGTTCTCCGCCACGAAATCGGGCTCGGTACCCAACGGGTCTTCGTGCGGTCCCGGGGGCTGGACCTTTTGATCGAGCCACCAGGTTAGAGCTAGGAGTCCGGCCAGAAGAAGGGCCGGCACCCAGGCGCGCCAGCGGTCCCTCATTTGAGATACTGCTGCATGGCCGTCTCCAACGTTCCTTGTGCCCTCATCAGTAGTTCGCAGACTTCTCTCACCGCGCCTGTGCCGCCGGGTCGATCGGTAATGTAGTGAGCGTGGCTCCGAACCGCGGCAGCCGCCTCGGGCACGCACGCAGCGAACCCGCAGCGGAGCAGGACCGGCAGATCCGGCAGATCATCGCCCATGGCGGCAGCGGCGGACGCCCCCACCGCCAGTTGCGCCAGCAGCTGATTGAAAGCGGCAAGCTTGTCAGCCACTCCTTGGAACACGTAGGGTACGCCGAGGTTCTCGGCACGCAGCTCCACGGCGCGTGAGGTTCGCCCCGTGACGATGGCTACTTCGACGCCGCTCGCGCGCAGCATCTTAAGACCGAGGCCGTCTTGGATGTGAAATGCTTTTAGCTCAGCGCCGTTGGCCCCGTAATACAGTCGCCCGTCAGTCAGCACGCCGTCCACATCCAGCACCAGCAATCGAATGCCTCGCGCGCGGGCGCGCAGGTCGGGACGCACGGGGCTACAGGACCCTGGCCTGAAACAGATCGTGCATGTTGAGTGCCCCCACCAGCCTGGAGTCATGGTCCACCACCAAGATCTGGCTGATCCGGTGGTCTTCCATTAGTTTGACGGCCTCCACGGCGAGCCGTTCCGGCAGGATGGTGCGCGGCCGCGGGGTCATCGCCTGAGTGATGGGCAAAGTGCGCACGTCGATGGGTTTCTCCAGCGTGCGGCGCAAGTCGCCGTCTGTGAGGATGCCCGCCACGCGACCGTCAGGCTCGACCACTGCGGTCATCCCCATGCCCTTGCGCGACATCTCGAGGATGGCTTGCGGCAGCAGCGCGCTGCGCGGAACCGCCGGAACGGCGTCGCCTTTGCGCATGACATCGGAGACGTGCGTGAGTAGGCGCCGGCCGAGCGCGCCACCCGGATGCGAACGTGCGAAGTCCTCTGCGCCGAATCCCCTAGCCTCGAGCAGGGCGACAGCCAGCGCGTCCCCCAGAGCCAGCGCCGCGGTTGTGCTTGCGGTGGGAGCTAGGCCAAGCGGGCAGGCTTCCTCGGCGACGCCCGCGTCCAGGTGCACATCCGCTTCCCGTGCAAGCGAGGAGCGGGGGGCGCCGGTGATTGCGACGAGCCGCGCGCCCTGACGCTTGACCAACGGGACGATGGCGAGCAACTCGGCGCTCTCGCCCGAGTTGGACAGCGCGATCATCACGTCGTGAGCCGTGATCATCCCGAGATCCCCGTGGCTGGCTTCGGCCGGATGGACGAAGAAAGCGGGCGTACCCGTGCTGGCCAGGGTAGAGGCGATCTTGCGCGCAACGTGGCCCGATTTGCCGATGCCGCTCACCACGACTCGGCCTGCACACGCTAGGATCAACTCGACAGCCCGGGTGAAGCCCTCGTCTAACCGAGCGGCCAGGGCCGAGACCGCGCGCGCCTCGATCTCCAGGGTTCGCCGCGCGCTCTGCAGGGACGAGGCGGCGGTTGCGCGTTCGGGGAGCATGCTCATTTCCGACGCGAAGTATACGCTCACGCGCGGATGCCCGCGTAGCGGCGATGCGGCAGGCTTGATCTCCAAGTGACCGGGTCCCAACCGGCCAACTGCCGCTCCGCTCAGCCCCGAAGCCGCAGCAGTGTGCGTGGCGCGTGCCGTCCATCTCGGAACGCAAAATCGCTGTGATACAGTTGGCCGGCGATCGCTGCCCGCAGTGGCGCGACGCTCCAGGCTGCCGCCATGCACAGCACACTCGCACTCGTCTTGATCCTGCTCGCTACCGCCGTGCTCGTTGTGGTGATCTTCCGCCAGCTTCGACTACCGGCGCTGATCGGGTATTTGTTGGTTGGGATCCTGATCGGCCCGCACGCGCTCGGTTGGGCTGCGCGTAGCGAGGAGACCCGCTATCTGGCGGAGTTCGGCGTCGTGTTCCTGATGTTTAGCGTCGGGCTGGAGTTCAGCCTGCCAAAGCTCGTCACAATGCGACGCGCGGTGTTCGGACTCGGGGCCGCGCAGGTCGTGGCCACGACGCTGCCGGTGTTGCTGCTGTGTGCGATGCTCAGCGTGGGTTGGCGCGCGGGATTGGTGCTTGGCGGTGCGCTGGCCATGTCCTCGACCGCCATTCTGGCCAGGATGCTGACCGAGCGGCTGGAGCTCAACTCGCAGCACGGCCGCGCAATCATCGGCGTGCTGTTGTTTCAGGACCTGGCGGTGATTCCCTTCCTGATCCTGGTCCCGGCGCTGGCCCAGAGCGCCGGCGATCTCGCCAAGCTCCTCTCTTTTGCATTGGTGAAGGCGGCGGTGGTGTTGAGCGTCGTGCTGTTCCTGGGACAGCGATTGATGCGTCCCTGGTTCCATCTTGTGGCACGCCAGAAGTCGCCTGAGCTGTTCATGCTGAACCTGCTGCTGTTCACTCTGGGGCTGGCATGGATCACCGAGCGCTTTGGCCTGTCCATGGCGCTGGGGGCGTTTCTGGCTGGGATGCTCATCTCCGAGACCGAGTACCGCTATCAGGTGGAGCAGGACATCCGTCCTTTCCAGGATGTGCTGATGGGCTTGTTCTTCGTGACCGTCGGCATGCAGCTCGATCCCAGCGAAGTGGCGAGCCACCCGCTGTGGGTGCTCGCGGTATTGGTTGCGTTGCTTCTCTTCAAGTCGGCGCTGATCACTGGGCTGAGCCGGCTGTTCGGCTCCGACCCGGGCGCCGCGCTTCGCACTGGCCTGGCACTGTGCGCAGGCGGAGAATTTGGCCTGGTCTTGCTGTCGCAAGCTACCGGGCTGCACGTGCTTGCGCCGCAAGCGGGGCAGGTCGTCTTGGCGGCCATGATTCTGTCCATGTTGCTGGCGCCGTTCATCATTGAAAACAGCGAGCACATGGTCCGGCGCTTCAGTGGCGCAGACTGGATGTACAGGGCCATGGCGCTGCACAACATCGCCGCACAGACGCTGGCGGCGGAAAAGCACGTGATCATCTGCGGCTACGGCCGCAGCGGCCAGTATCTGACGCGTCTGATGGAGCAAGAGGCCATCGCCGTCATCGCGCTGGACGTCGACCCACAGCGCGTTCGAGAGGCTGCCGCCGCAGGGGAGAGCGTGGTGTTCGGTGATGCAGCCCGGCGCGAGGTGCTGATCGCGGCCGGGTTGATGCGCGCGAGCTGCCTGGTCGTCTCTTACGCCGACACCAACTCAGCGCTGCGGATCTTGCACGTGGTGAACGAACTGCGTCCGGGAATGCCGGTGGTGGTGCGCACCGTAGACGACAGCGACATCGATCGGCTCAAACAGGCGGGGGCAGCCGAAGTAGTGCCCGAGATCCTGGAAGGCAGCCTGATGCTCGCGTCTCACGCCCTGATGCTGGTGGGTGTGCCATTTAACCGAGTCCTGCGGCGTATCCGCGAGACGCGCCAGCACCGCTACGAGCTGTTCCGCGGCTTCTTCCACGGGGTGACCGACGAAACCGGCGAGGACCGCGATCGCCTGCATCCGCGCCTGCATTCTGTCATGATTACGCCAGGTGCCGCGGCCGTGCGCAAAACCCTGCGTGAGCTCGATCTGCCCAGCCTCGGCGTGGTGGTGACGGCAATCCGGCGTCGCAGCATCCGCAGTCCTGACCCAGCTCCCGAGACGCAGTTGCTGGAGGGGGATGTCGTCGTCCTGCGCGGAGTAGAGGAGAATCTCGCCTTGGCCGAGACCAAGCTGATGCAGGGCTAACGGGTCCTGGGGCTTGCTGGTAAGGGCGCGCACCTGTCCCGGTCGCCGCGCGAGGGGGTACGATTGGCGTGATTGGACGCTGCGCGACTTTCGACACTATGCCGCTTACACGCCAACTCACATGGCATTCGAAATGTGGACGCCCGCGTGACGGGTCCGTCACACGCGGGCGTCGGCTCACCGAAGACGAGGCGCGCGGCTGCCCCGTCGTGCTACGCTGGCATCAGAACAGGCTGACGCCACCGCAGTTGGTGCTGCCGCCGTTGATGTCCCAGGTCCCGCCGGCCGTGATACAGCCGTTGGGGTTGGCCACCGGCGGCGTGAAGCTAGGCAGCGGCACGTAGGTCGAGAACTGGAACCCGCCGGTGTAGGGCTGGCCGTCGTCGATCTTGCGGTCCACCTCGGCGATGATCTCCACCGGTACCTGGCTACCCGTCTTCAGGTTGTGCTTCGATGGCGG
>DATJVW010000093.1:0-15832 GCA_035501675.1 Burkholderiales bacterium | reverse complement strand
CCGCCATCGAAGCACAACCTGAAGACGGGTAGCCAGGTACCGGTGGAGATCATCGCCGAGGTGGACCGCAAGATCGACGACGGCCAGCCCTACACCGGCGGGTTCCAGTTCTCGACCTACGTGCCGCTGCCTAGCTTCACGGCGCCGGTGGCCAACCCCAACGGCTGTGTCACGGCTGGCGGGACCTGGGACATCAACGGGGGCAGCACCAACTGCGGTGGCGTCAGCCTCTTCTAGTAGTCCAGTTCTGCCTGCGCCCTGAGCCTGGGCGACCGGACTTCCCACCCGTCCGCACCCTCCGCGCACCCGCGGCGCGTGCGGACGGTCGCTTTCGTCGAACGTCCGCCGGGCGAAGGGCTCCCTACTCCACCCGGGTCAGCGCCGCGCTCAGCCTTCCTCGTCCGCGACGGTCCAGCTCGGGCTCGACTGGGCAGGCGCCCGGACGACGGCGCTCGCGCTCGGTGCTCCCGTCGAGACCCGATACGATTTCTCGACGTCTGTCGCCCAGACGCAGCGCGAGCACTTCCGCCGCAAGCTGATCGACCTGAGCCTGGAGTTCCCGAACCCGTGCATGCGCATCGGCGAGAAGCTCTCGCAAAAAGCGCACTTCTTCAGAGCTGTCCTGAAGGCTCATTTGCCGTCCCCCTCTCCCATGGCACGCGGGACCTTCGCCGGGGCTCACGCGCCGGGCAGGGCCTTGGCCTGCTAACGGACGCGGAACGCCACGCGCCTCATGCGCCCCGCTGAACCGGGACGCGAAACGTGCTGAATACCTCTTCCAGATCCTCGTCGTCAAGCAGCGCGTAAAAGCGCTCCCCGGCGTCGTCGTACATGAACGACAACGGCCATTCGCCCAGCGGCTCCTCGACGGGGACAGGGGCAACGAATCGAAGCGGGTCGTGCTTTGGCATGGTCGGGCTCCCTCTGGCCGGCGCCAGAACGATTGGCCTTCGTCTGGAGAGAGCTTCCGACAAAGGCGCATGGCGAAGAACTGGACGAAAGTTATATGCGCCGATCGGGATCCCTCGAGACCGGGAAGGAGGGTGTGTCCACGGGCCCCGGTGAACGGCCGAGGCGCAGATGAGGAAACTACAGCCCGGCTATTGGTGCTTACCCCTCACGGAGTCGGCTCCATCCCACACGCTATGTCCGGTGGGGAACGTCGCCGTCTGGTCATACTCCTCGGGGTTTCTTCACCGATTCTTGCACGCGGTCATCGCCAGCCGGTCGTAGAAATGCGTCCCGCCCGCGTGCCAGGTATAGAGATCGATATCGACTGGGTTCAGCGACATGACGATGTGACCGTGGTCGTCGCCACAGCCATCGACCGCCATGGACATTGCTCCCCTGATCCCCTGCGGGCTATAGACGAAGGCCCGCGCAACCGCATACCCATGTCCCAGGTCTCGCACGGAATGCGTCTCGAGGACGACTCGCGCGCCGCCGCCCTCCGGGGTGGCCGCCTCGCCCGCCTTCGCCGATGCGGAAGGCGATGCGGCGCCCAGAAGCGCCCCTTGGCCCAGCAGGAATGAAAGAACGAGGAAGGGGTGTTTGCTGGAGGTTGTAGGATTCATTTGTGTGGTCTCCATGAGGGACCGCTCCGAGCCGCGTCTCACGTGGAATGCGCCCCATACCCGCCTGCCCCAGTGGTCGATCAGAACTGTAGCGAACAGCGAAGAGGTCAGTCTACGAAGGTTTAAGGAGTGTGACAAAGGCGGACCCCTCGAGGCTTGCGCTCTGGACCTCTTGGACTGCAATGCGGTCTTACGTGTGTGCCCCAATCACGCGGACGGTGCACGCTCCGCGCTAGTGTCCTGAGTCGCTATATCGCCGAACATGTCCTGCGCTGCGCGACCGCCTGCCTCAAAGAGATGCCGATTGAAACCAGGTGCAGCCTCAGAAAACCGCCCGCGTTCGCCGTCAGGCAAGGCGGAAAGCCTCGGCAGTGGCAGGCCCCACGGCGAGGCTTTCCAACGCAGCATGACGGCGAACTGGGCGTGTTTTCAGCGGCGAATTAGCGACTCAGGACACTAGATGTCGATGGAATCAAGCGCTGCAGTCGGCCTCGTGGACCGGGGGGCGCTGGCCCTCGCGTCCCGAGGTCGAGTACGATACTGCCACTCCGAGGGCCGTGCCCCGGGGTCGGCACAGAGGAGCGGACAATGTCCTATGACCTGGTGATCAAGAACGGGATGGTGATCGACGGATCCGGCCTGCCCCGCTACCGCGCGGACGTCGGCATACGCCAGGGACGCATCGTCACCATCGGTCGGATCCGGGAACACTCGCGCGAGGTTCTCGACGCCGACGGCCAGGTCGTGACGCCCGGCTTCGTGGACGGCCATACGCACATGGACGCGCAGGTCTTCTGGGACCCGCTCGGCACGTCTTCGTGCTTCCACGGGATCACCTCGGTGGTGATGGGGAACTGCGGCTTCACGCTCGCGCCCTGCGCCGAGTCGGACAAGCACCTCGTCATCCGCAACCTCCAGCGCGCGGAGGACCTTTCACCCGAGGCGATGGAAGCGGGCATCGAGTGGCGGTGGACGACGTTTCCCGAGTTTCTCGACTGCCTGGAGTCGCTGCCCAAGGGCATCAACTACGCTGGCTACATCGGGCACTCGGCGCTGCGGACGTACGTGATGGGGGAGCGTGCATTCGATCAGCCGGCCAGCGAGACCGATATGACAGCGATGGAGGGCGAGCTGCGCGACGCCATCCGCGCCGGCGCCATCGGCTTCACGACATCGCGCTCGCCGAGCCACGAGACCCCGGACGGCCGCCCCGTCGCAAGCCGTGTCGCGGCCTGGAGCGAAGTGCGACGGCTGGTTGGCGTGATGGGCGATCTGAACGCGGGCATCATGGAGCTGGCCGGGGAAGGCGTGGACCGCGCCCCCGGGGACCCGGGCCTGCACGGCTATCACGTCCGCCTGCGCGAGCTCGCGGTCGAGAGCGGGCGGCCGATCACATTCGGCGTGTTCAGCCGGCGCGGCGTGCCCGATGTCTGGCGCGCTTACCTCGCCCTGCTCGACGAAACCGCGGCTGCCGGAGGCCGGATGTTCGCACAGGTGCACAGCCGATCGCTCAGCGCACTGCTGTCGTTCCGTACTCAGCTGCCGTTCGACCGACTACCGGTCTGGAAGGAGTTGCGCGCCCTCCCGCTCGCCGAGCAGCGCCGCCGCCTGCGCGACCCGCAACTGTGTCGCCGGCTGGTCGAGGCGTCGGGCGAGCACGACAGCCGCAAACCCGTTGGCACGGAGGCCCGACCTGCCGACTACGATTGGCTGTTCGTATTCGACACGGTGGAGGGCCCGCACCGCACGGTAGCGGAGATCGCCAGAGAGCGCTGCCAGCATCCGGCCGAGACCATGATCGACTTGGCGCTCGAGAAGGACCTCGAGCTGTTCTTTCGCCAGCCGCTCGCCAACGAAGACCAGGATTACGCGCTGGAGCTGATGCGCCACCCACGCACCGTCACCACTTTCTCCGATTCCGGGGCCCACGTCTCGCAGCTCATGGACTCGTCGCTGCAGACCCACCTGTTATCTCACTGGGTCCGCGCGAAGCAGGCTTTCACGCTCGAGCAGGCGGTGCGGATGATAACGTTCGTCCCCGCCACGCTGTGGGGCTTCGCCGATCGCGGCCTCGTCCGAGAGGGAATGGCGGCGGACCTGGTCGTCTTCGATCCCGACACGATCGGCGCCGAGATGCCGGAGGTCGTCGATGATCTTCCCGCAGGCGCGCGACGCCTGGTGCAGCGCGCGCGGGGCGTCGCGGCGACGGTGGTCAACGGCGAGGTCCTGCTGCGCGACGGCAAGCACACGGGCGCGCTCCCGGGTCGGCTGCTGCGCGGCCCGCTGGCGCGGCACTAGAAGGGAACGGGCGGCCCCCGCCACGTGCCATCACGCGGACGCGCACGAGCGATTGCCTCGGCGGCGTCACACCAGCCTTCGCAGGCATTGCGGCCGGGGCGCCGCCGCAAGAGATTCAACAGGCCCTTGCACCGCGCATAGAAGTGAAAGAAGCGAAGCACCCTGCGGCGCTGTCCCAAGCCCAGGGGCCGATGGCTGCAAATCAGCTTATCGTCTGTCATGCCGCGATCGGTCAGAATCACGGCGCCCCAAGCCTTCACCTTGACGCGGCTCCCGCGCGCCAGGCGCGGTCCCAGCACCACCGCATCCAATAGATCGCCTTCGAGGCCCACGAACTGTGGCACCGAGCCGTAGTTGAATGGGCACGGCAGCGGCGAGACGAAGTCCACGTGCCCGGTGGTTCCGCGCTTCAGAAAGCTGCCGCGCGGGATCTCGATCACGACTTGAACTTCCGGCGGTCCCTGCGATGCGTTGCGGGCCGGCGATTGGGTGTGCTCGGCATTGCCCACGATGCGAGCCGGCCAAAAGGCGAAACGCTCCCATTCGTGCGTGGCGCGCTCAGGCGCTCACGCGAAGCGTGAGAAGTCGACCGCCTTCTCGGTGATGAACTCGAGGAGAGCCGGCGTGCCCTCGCGCGTCTTCTCGATTCCGCGCTTGATCGCCGGCACGATCGCCCCCGGCTCGGTGATGCGCTCGCCATAGCCGCCGAGCGCGCGGGCGAACTCCGCGTAGTTTCCGCTGATGTCGGTCGAGCGGTACTTCTCGGTCGCGACCTTCATCACTTTGAGCTCGATCGCCATCGAGAAGTTGTTGAGCAGGATCGACAGGATCGGAATGCGCTCGCGCACCGCGGTCTCGAAATCCATGCCGGTGAAGCCGATGGCGGCGTCGCCCCAGACGTTGATGCAGAGCTTGTCGGGCGCGGCAAGCTTCGCGCCCATCGCGAGACCAAGCCCGTAACCGAGCTGCGTCGTCTTGCCCCAGCCGATGTAGCCGAGCGGGGCTTCCGTCACCCAGAACGGCGACAGCTGGTCGCGCGGACTGCCGGCATCGTGGGTGATGATCGTGTTGGCGACATCCACCGTGTGCAGCAGGTCCCAGATTACGCGATACGGCGAGAGCGGCGTCGAATGCGCGGTCAGGCGCGGCATCCATTGCACCATCCATTCATCACGGATCCCGCGAATTTCCCGCGTCACCCCCGCGAGCCGCTCCCGCGGGCGGCCGTGCAGGCGGTCTTTCACCTCTTCGCACAGCGCGTCGAGTGCAAGGCCGGCATCGCCGACCGCGGCCAGCGCCGCCGGCACGTCCTTGTTGATGTCCTTTGCGTCGAGTGTCACGTGGGCGATGCGCTTACCCTTGGGCATGGGAACGGCGAAATTGGTGCGCGTAAAGCTGCAGCCGATGCCGAAGATCAGGTCGGCATTCTGCAGAAAGTAGTGCAGCGGCTTCGAGATCGCGACGCCGCCCGACCCCAGCGACAGGGGATGGCTCTCGGGGAAGGCGCTCTTGCCGCCCAGGCTGGTCGTCACCGGCGCTTCGAGCAACTCGGCCAACGTGCGCAACTGCTTCCAGGCCTTGGCGTAGTGCACGCCCTGGCCGGCATAGATCACCGGGCGCTGTGCGGCGACGAGCGCTGCCGCGATCTCGGAAATCGAGTGCGCGTCGGGGGCGGACTTCAACCGCGGCGTGGGCTCATACACAAGCGGCTGCGTCATGTCCTCGCGCAGCACGTCAGCGGGGAATTCGATCAGCACCGGCCCGGGACGCCCGTTCTTGACCTGGGTGAAGGCGCGGCGCATGGCCTCCGGGGTCACGTCCGCCAGCATCACCTGCTCGATCCACTTGGTGACGTGCTGGTAGTTGAGGAAGGCATTGAAGTTGGGCTGGACGTTGTTGATGTTGCGCGGATAGCCCGCCGGCAAGACCACGATCGGTACGGAGTCGCCCCAGGACTGCGCAACTCCGCCGAAGGCGTTCTCGGTGCCGGGTCCGTGCTGCATGGCGAACACGCCGACACGGTCGCCCGAGGAGACCTTGCCGACCGCGTCGCACATGTGCAGGCCGGTACGCTCCTGGCGCACGATGATCGTCCGGATGTCGGCTTCGGCCGCCGCCTCGATGATCGGGTTCACCGGATAGCCGATCAGGAACTCGACCCCTTCGCGCTTCAGAATTTCCGCTATCGCGGCAGCTACCTTCATTGACATCCTCCCGTAATCGGAACGTGTACAGCCAGCGCCGGCGCGTCTTCCTTGAGATCCACGCCGGAGAGCTTGCGCCGCCTCGCCTCCGTCATGAGATAAAACAGCTTGTGCGCAGCCAGCGCATAGCTCAGTCCTTCGGGCCGCACGTTGGAGATGCAATTGCGCTGGGCATTGCTGCGGCCGGGCACCGGGTCCCAGGTGAGATAGATCCCGAGGCTGTCGGGCGAAGACAGGCCTGGGCGCTCCCCGATCAGCATCACGGTCATCGCGGCGGGCAGCAGCGCCCCGATCTCATCGCCCACCGCGACGCGCCCCTGGCGGACCAGGCACACGGGCGCAAGCCGCCAGCGCGCTTCGGCCAGCCTTGGCACGATGTGCTCGAGCAGCGCCGGAGCGTGCCGCTCGGCTGCCAGCGACGACAGCCCGTCAGCGACGACAAAGACGGCGTCGAACGGATCGCCGTCGTGCTCGTTGTCTTCCAGAAGCGCCTTTGCTTCGGGGTTGAGGACGCGACCGAGGTCGGGGCGCTGAATGAAGGTGCGCCGGTCGCGTGCGGCGCTATGCAGCCGAAGCACCTCGAACCCGCGCGCGGTCAATGCCCACTGCAACGCTTCGGCATCGAGATCGCGCTGGACCGCGTCGCGGGCACGAGCGTGCGCGAGCTGGAAGTCCAGGAGAGGCTTTGTCGGGACACTCCCTCCGGCGCGGCCCAGGCCGATGCGGGCGGGTGTGAACCGAGTCAGACCGTTCCAGGGATCGCGGCGGCCGAGATCGGTGGAGGGTTTCTTCATGGTCATGGTGAATTGTATCCCCCGCACCCGCCCCTCTCACAGGGAGTCACAGGGAGAGCGGGTTTGCGCCCTGGCCTCAGGCCCTCTCTCCTTGCGGGAGAGGGTCAGGGTGAGGGGTAGTCCGCCAAGCGCAGCAGCGGATGGCCGGGATCCGCCGGCTTGAGTCGGACCGCTGTATCGAACACCCCCATCCGCGCCAGCCAATCCTCGAACTCGGGCGCAGGCTTCAGGCCGAACGCCTGGCGCAGATACAGCGCGTCGTGGAACGAAGTGCTCTGATAGTTGAGCATGACGTCGTCGGCGCCGGGCACACCCATGATGTAGTTGACCCCTGCCGCGCCGAGCAGCGTCAGCAGCGTGTCCATGTCGTCCTGGTCGACATCGGCGTGGTTGGTGTAACACACGTCTACGCCCATCGGTACGCCGAGCAGCTTGCCGCAGAAATGGTCCTCGACGCCAGCGCGTATGATTTCCCTGCCGTTCAAGTATTCGGGGCCGATGAAACCGACTACGCTGTTCACCAGAAGCGGGTGATAGAGCCGCGCAAGCCCGTAGGCGCGTGCCTCCAGGGTCTGCTGGTCCACGCCGTGGTGCGCATTCGCAGACAGCGCGCTGCCCTGCCCCGTTTCGAAATACATGAGGTTGTCGCCTGTGCTGCCGCGTCGCAGCTCGCGGGCGGCGTCGTTCGCCTCCCGCAGCAGCGCGGCGCTGACGCCGAAGCTGCGGTTGGCGCTCTCGGTCCCGGCGATGGACTGGAACACGAGGTCCACGGGCGCGCCCTGCTCCATCATCCGCATCGTGGTGGTCACGTGCGCCAGCACGCAGGACTGCGTCGGAATGCCGTAGGCACGGATGATCTCGTCCAGCATGCGCAGCAGCCTGCCCACCTGCTCTGCGTTGTCGGTCGCAGGATTGATGCCGATGACTGCGTCACCGCAGCCGTACAGCAGCCCGTCGAGTATGCTCGCGGCAATGCCCCGCGGGTCGTCGGTCGGGTGGTTGGGTTGCAGCCGGCTGGACAGCCGGCCGGGCAGCCCCAGGGTGTCGCGAAAGCGTGTCACCACGCGCGCCTTGCGCGCCACCGCGACCATGTCCTGCATGCGCATGATCTTGGACACGGCGGCCACCATCTCCGGGGTGAGGCCGGGCGCGATCGCTGCGAGAGTCTCGCCGTCGGCTTCGTAGGAGAGCAGCCATTCGCGCAGCTCACCGACGCCGAGATGGGCGACCGGCTCGAAGGCGCGGGCGTCGTGATGGTCGAGGATGAGCCGGGTGACCTCGTCCCGCTCGTAAGGCACCACCGGCTCTTCGAGGAAGTTGCGCAGCGGCACCTGCGCCAGCGTCATTTGCGCCGCGACCCGCTCTTCGGCGCTGGCCGCTGCGAGGCCCGCCAGGTCATCGCCGGAGCGCGCCGGTGTCGCCCGGGCCATGAGGGTTCTCAGATCAGGGAACCGGAAGGTGGAAACGCCCAGCGTGTGGGCGTAGTCGGACATTGGCGGGCGGGCGGCTGTGACGGGTGAGAGCATCTTAACTCACGTGCCCGACGCGCATCGGCGCGTTCGCCTCCGTCGCACGCAAAAAAAGCCCGCCGTGCTGGCGGGCAAACACAACCGAGAGGAGATGGAATGCAAGTTACGCGGCCACGCGCGCGTTGCCAATCTTTGCCAAACCGGTGTCAGCGAAGCGTGAAACACCCGCATCGGCAATGGCAGGTGTCGTCTCCTGGCCGACGCGCAATGCTGAAGAACGGCACGGCTCGCGCTAAGGTATGGCGTCAATTTGACGATGTTTGGTCATTGCTGCGGCCGTTGGCTATGATGCTTCGATGGGCGTCGATGGCCGAGCCGAACGTCTACGGAGGAAGTCAGGATGCTCAGGTTCGCGATACTGCTGGCTGCATGCGCGTTGTGGTCCATTCCCGCGGCAGGCGCGGACATCGATTCGGACAAGATCGAAGCGGGCTGGGGCGTCTGGGCCGACCAGGATCAAACGAACGTGTACGTTTTCCTGGAAAACAACGATTTCAAGTTCCGGCATAAGTCCCAAGGCAAAGCGTCCACATTGGCCGGCGCATGGAAGACGGCTCTCGGTGCGTGCTGGTCGGACAAGAACCGGGAGCAGACGGGAAACTTGCTGATCTACGTGAACATCGTCCAGTGCTGCATGACGGCCCAGTTCCTCGGCAACAACCTCGTATTGACGTACGTCTGGGACAAGCCCGGAGGCGCACCGAGCACGGATCCGGACCGCTTCTGTCAGAACCGGGTTTTGCGAAAGCTGCAGGGGATGCCGAAGGACTAGCGAACCCGGTGGGACGACGATTATCGGAAGGCTGCTCAAGGACTCATCTGCATGGCCCGCAAGTCGGCCTCCAAGTCCACAAGACACTCCTGGAACGCCTGGCTCAGCCCCTTCGAAATGGCGTCGGCGCTGCGGTCGGGCACGCGCACCTGATGACTGTACGCTCGCTCGAGCACGATGCTCCTTTCCAGCGGGCCGGACTGGGAGACGAACACCTGCATCGTGAACACCGCCTCGGGTTGCGCCTTGTCGCGCAGGTCGCCGTACATGGCGGTGACCAGTCCCTCGATCGCGTAGGGCGCATCCAGGCTGCTCGAAGGCGGCAACGTCGTGACGAAGACGCGGCGCACCGACAACCATTCGACCACTTTGGACGTGACCATCGCGCGGGGAATCACGAAGAACTCGTTGTAGAAATCCGCTTCGTAGCGCTCAGCGTCCACGCGATAGACCAGAGAGCGGTCCGCGAACGGTGAGGCGACCTCGAAACCGGTCACCTTGATCGCGGCCTGATGCGCCGGCGGCGGGTCGGCCGCGGCCGGCGAAATATTCAGGAGGTAGTAGTGCTTGGCCAGCGCGGGACGCGACAAGTCCACGCAGCCCGCGGCTAGCAACAGCAGCGTCGTCAGCAGGAGTGAACCGAGGAGCTTAGTCACCTGTTTAGCGCTTGGATTGATCGCGTTTGGGGGGCTCGCCGAAGATCACGCCGGAAGGATAGCGTTTGGCGTTCTCCGACAGCTCGCGCAGGTTGTCGGTGATCTGGCGCAGGTTGTTGAGCATCACCGCGACGTCGTTCTCCCGTCCCGCGACGAGGCGGTCGACGCGGCTCAGCGTATGGTCGAGCTGCGCCAGGATCTTCTTGAATTCGTCCGACTCGGCGATCTTGCGGATGCGCGCCGCGGCCGCCGCAGCATCGCGACCCACGGCCGCGGCGTCCTCGGTGGCGGTAGCGACATTGCCTGGCACCGCGTCCCAGGCTGGGTTAGCCAGGATCTTCTGCAACCGCAGAACAGTCTGGCGCGCGTCGATCAACAGTGCGGTAGCCTCCTTGGAGGCGCCGGCGAGGTCCAGCTCGTTTGCCTTTTGAGTGAGCGTGACCACCAGCGTGTTGACGTTGGTCGCCAAGGCTTGCAGATCGATGCTGGCCAGGTGCCGCACCAGCTCCTCGGCATTGCTGAAGATGCGGCTCACCGTGCTGAACGTGGAGGGAATATAGAGGTGATCGGGTTTCCAGTCGATCGCGAGCGGCGGGTTGGTTTTCGGGTCCAGGTAGTCGATCTCCAGGTAGGCAAGCCCGGTAATGCCCAGAGGGGCCTGGCGCACGCGCAGACCCTTTTGCACCTCCCCGGAGATGATTTGCTCGATCTCCTCATGGTCAGAGACGCCGCCGAGCAATTCGGGACGGATCTGGAACTGAACCAGCACATAGGGTCTGCGCTGGCCCGGCGGGCGGTCGAGCTCGTACTTGACATAGGTAAACGTGACGCGAGTGACGCTGCCGACCCTGACCCCGCGGAACATCACTTTCGAGCCGATCTCCAGCCCCTGCACCGACTCGTTGAAGTAGGTCTCCGCCGTGATCTGCTTGCGGAACAGGGTGCCGGCGCCCAGCACCAGCGCCAAGATGATCACCGCGGCGAGCGCCAACAGGATGAAGACGCCAAGCCGGAAGTAGGGTAGGTTCCCGTTCACCCGCCTGCCCCCTCTGATGGCGGCTTCGTCATGCCGTCTCCAGCGCACCGGCTTGCCGGTTGAAGAACTGGCGTACCGCGGGGTTGTCGCTGTTCTCGCGCAGCTCTTGCGGCCGGCCCTGCGCCACGATGCCGCGCACGTGCGGATCCAGCATGATCACCCGATCGGCGATGGTGAAGATGCTGGGCAGCTCGTGCGTGACCACCACGAAGGTCACGGCGAGGCCGCGCTTGAGGCGCAGGATGAGCTGGTCGAGCCCGGCGGAGGTGACCGGGTCGAGCCCGGCGGAGGGCTCGTCCAGGAACAGGATCGCCGGGTCGAGCGCCATGGCGCGTGCGATCGCCGCGCGCTTCTGCATTCCGCCGCTCACCTCCGCGGGTAGGCTCTCGGCGAAGTCTTTCAGGCCCACCAGGTCGAGCTTCGTGTGCGCGATCAACTCGATCGCCTCGTCCGGCAGCTCGGTATATTCCTCCAGCGGAAGGCGCACGTTCTGCGCCAGCGTCATGGAGCCGAACAGCGCACCGCTCTGATACGCGACGCCGATGCGGCGCAACGCGGAGAGGCGTGCGGCACCTTCCGCGGTGGCGATGTCGATGCCGTCCAGCCAGATGTGACCGTGCATCGGCGGGAAGAGCCCGATCATGTGCTTGAGGAGCGTGCTCTTGCCGCTGCCGGAGCCGCCCAGGATGGCGAACACCTCTCCATGCCGCACCTCGAAGTTCAGTTCGTCGAGCAGCGCCTTGCCACCGTAGCCGATGGTCAGATGCTCGACCCGGATGATCGACTGCTCCGCCACTCAGATGTCCAGAACGTTGTAGATCACGGCGAACACGCTGTCCGCCGCGACGATGAGAATGATGCCTCCGACCACGGCGCGCGTCGTGGACTGACCCACCGAGATCGCCCCCTCGCCGGTCTTCAGGCCTTGCATGCAGCCCACGCCGGCCACCAGCAGCCCGAAGGCAAAGGCCTTGGCAAGGCCTCCGAACAGGTCGCCCAGCGTGGCGACGCTTTGCACCTGCTGGAAGTAGGTCACGATCGGCACGCCGAAGCTTCGCATCACTGCGGCGCCGCCCATGAGGCCGAGCAGGTCGGCGATCACGGTGAGCAACGGGCACAACAGGAACCCGGCGAGCAGGCGTGGCACCACCAGGAAGCGCACCGGCGAGAGCCCCATGGTGATGAGTGCATTGATTTCCTCGTTGACCTTCATGGTGCCGATCTCGGCCGCGAAAGCAGAACCGGAGCGACCCGCCAGGATGATGGCAGTCATCAGCGGACCCAGCTCGCGCAGCACGGCCAGCGCTACCGCATTCGCCACGAAGATGTCCGCGCCGAAGTCGCGCAGGGCCACAGCGGTCTGAAACGCCAGGATCACCCCGATGAGAAAGCCGATCAGCACGACGATGGGCACCGCGTCTGCTCCCACGTCCCGCGCGATCACCAGCGCGTCGCCCCAGCGCATGCGCAGGGGGGTTGTCAGCGTTCGGGCCACCGCGGCCGCGAACTCCCCGACAAAAGCGATGCGCTCGTAACCTTCGCGCAGGACCTGCGCTCCGACTGCTCCCACCCGCTCGGCCAGCGGCTCGCGCGAGCGCGGCGGCGCCGGCCGCGGGGCAAAGCGCTTGGGGTCGAACTGCTGGAACAGGCGGTCGAACGGACTGTGCAGGTTACGCAAGCTCACCTCGGCGCCGGCGGGGCGCGGCCGGCGCAGCAGATCGATCAGCAGAGCGATGCCCGCGCCGTCGCAGTAGTCCACACCCGCAGCGTCGATGACGACCGGCACAGAGCCCCGCGCGGCGAGCGCGGCCAGCGCCATGTTCCACAGGGGCCCAACGGAGTAGGCGTCCAGGCGCCCGGACAGCCGCACAACGGCGGTGGTCCCTTCGGTTGGTCCCGGCTCAAGACCGGCCGCGCTGAGGGCGTTCAGGGGCATGCTGATAAGCGACCGCACCAGTGTACACAGGAGCGCCACGCGACGCTCCGAGCATAGGCTGCGGCTCAGCCGGCGTCTTGTCTATCCTTGCTGTACGAACCCGATTGGCGATGACGCGCGCCGCCCCGAACACTGCCTCCGATCGGCACAGGAGCGGCTCGCTGGCGCCGCGTGAGACCTTGCGGCGCCCGCCGGACGTCGCAGGGCTTTGCTCCCGAGCTTCAGCGCGTCCGGCTTCCCGTCGACCGTGATCCGGGGGACGACATCTATCTACTGATTTGATCGATTTGCTCAATATTTTGCGGTTTTTGATCTACTTGTCCAATGTTCAAATGGTCCCATCTAGTGGTTTCTGAAAAGGAGGCGTCATGAAGAACGTGATCAGCATTCACCGGCCGGGCGAGAAGCACTGGGTGGGCGACGGCTTTCCGGTGCATACCGTTTTCAGCTATCAGGAGCTGGGGGCTGAGCTCACGCCCTTCCTGCTTCTGGATCACGCCGGACCAGTCGACTTCGACGCGACCGACAGGGAGCGTGGCGTCGGATGGCACCCCCACCGCGGCTTCGAGACCGTTACCGTGGTGTACGATGGAGCGGTCGATCATGAGGACACCGCGGGCAACCGCGGCAGCATCCGCCCGGGCGACGTGCAGTGGATGACCGCCGGCTCAGGGGTCCTGCACAAGGAGATGCACGGACGCGACTACGCGCGCCGCGGCGGCCGGTTCGAAGTGCTGCAGCTCTGGGTGAACCTGCCGGCGAAGTCGAAGATGACCGCGGCTCGCTACCAGACGCTGCTGGCCCGAGACATTCCGACGGTCGCCCTGCCGGACAACGGAGGCGCGGTGCGGGTGATCGCGGGCGAATTCCGCGGCGCGCAAGGCCCGGCGCGTACGTTTACGCCGGTCAACCTGCTGGACGTGCGCCTGCTTGCGGGCCATCGAGTGCACCTCAACCTGACCACGGGCTACACGGCGGCGCTCTTCGTCCTCAAGGGGCAGCTCGTCGTGAACGGCAACAACGGCGCAAGGGAAGGCGAGCTCGTCGTCCTGGATCGCGCCGGCGATGACGTCGCGATCGAGGCCAGCGCGGATGCGACGTTCTTCGTGATGAACGGACAGCCGATCGACGAGCCGATCGCGGGCTACGGGCCTTTCGTCATGAACACGCCGCAACAGATCCAGCAGGCCTTCGCCGATTTCCACGGCGGCCGCCTGGGGAAAGCTCCCGCTTTGACGCAGTGAGGTGAAGAATGTCCCTCCCCTGCGCCCGAAGGCGCGGGGGATGGATAGGGTGACAAGCGGGGAACCGGTTGTGGCAGCATAGGCCGGTGCGGGCAGCCCGGGAGGCGCTATGTTGCCGCGCTTAGGAACCTACGAAGCGGTTCGGAGGCAGTTCCGATGGAACATCGGCGAACGCTTCAACATCGGCGTCGACATCTGCGACAAGTGGGCCGGGGACGCGCAGCGCCTGGCACTCATCTACGAAACCAGGGACGGCGCCGTAGCGCGCTACACCTTCTCGCAGCTCACGCGGCTGTCGAATCAGGCGGCGAACCTGATGCGACAAGCCGGCACAGGCAGAGGCGACCGTATTGCCATTCTTCTGTCGCAAGCGCCCGAAACGGCGATCGCGCACATCGCAGCCTACAAGACCGGGGCCATCGCCGTGCCGCTGTTCACGTTGTTCGGCGTCGACGCGCTGCGGTTCAGGCTGGCCGATTCTGGCGCGAAGCTTCTCATTACCAACCGCGAGGGTGTCGCGAAGATAGCCGGGCTGCGTGCAGAGCTGCCCGAGCTGGAGACCGTCTACTGCATCGATGGCGCGGCCGAAGGCAGCGCAGCGTTCCATGAAGACCTGGCCCGCTGCTCTGATCAGTTCGAGCCCGTGCGTACGCGTGCCGACGATCCCGCGCTGATCATCTACACGTCGGGGACCACAGGCAAACCCAAAGGGGCCCTGCACGCCCAGCGTGCCCTGCTTGGACACCTGCCGGGCGTGGAGATGTCGCACGACTTTCTCCCGCACGCCGGAGATCTCATGTGGACCCCGGCCGATTGGGCGTGGATTGGCGGCTTGATGGACCTGCTGATGCCCGCGTGGCATCACGGCATCCCCGTGCTGGCCCGCCGATTCGAGAAGTTCGATCCAGAGGCGGCGTTCGATCTGATGGCACGGCACCGCGTGCGCAACGCCTTCCTGCCCCCAACGGCCCTGAAGCTGTTGCGGCATGTCGCCAGGCCGCAGCAGAGATGGCGCTTCAACCTGCGCTCGGTCGCGAGCGGCGGCGAATCGCTGGGGGCCGAGCTGCTTGAATGGGGCCGCGAGGTCCTCGGCCTGACGATCAACGAGTTCTACGGGCAGACCGAGTGCAACATGGTGCTGTCCTCTTGCGGCGCTTTGTTCCCGGCACTGCCCGGCGCCATCGGGAAGCCAGCCCCGGGGCACGATGTCGGTATCGTCGATGATGCAGGGCGGATATTGCCGGATGAGGAGATCGGGAACATCGCCGTGCGCAGTCCCGATCCGGTCATGTTCCTCGGCTACTGGAACGAGGCGCAGGCCACGCGCGACAAGTATGTCGGCGAATGGCTGATCACAGGCGATACCGGCGTAAGCCACCCGGGCGGGTATGTCCAGTTTGTCGGCCGCAACGACGATGTCATCACCAGCGCGGGCTATAGGATCGGGCCCGGACCGATCGAGGACTGCCTTCTGAGCCACCCTTGCGTCGCGCTGGCGGCCGTGGTCGGAATCCCCGATCCGGACAGAACGCAGATCGTCAAGGCCTTCGTCGTCCTCAAGCCAGGCTTTACGGCGTCGGAGACGCTGAAGCGGGAACTGCAGGATCATGTGAAGATCCGGCTCGCCGCTCACGAATATCCTCGCGACGTGGCGTTCGTCGATGCACTGCCCATGACCACCACCGGCAAGATCATCCGCCGGGAGCTGCGCAGCTGGAGCGATGGGCACCCGAGCCGATAGGCAGCGGCTCATTGAGTTCGCGAAGCGGCGCAAAAAAAGAGGCGCCAC
>DATJVW010000092.1:0-4042 GCA_035501675.1 Burkholderiales bacterium | reverse complement strand
GTGCCGCCTTTGCGCACGCAGTCAATGGCGGTGGCGATGGTCTCATTCCGGCCCACCGCTTCGAGCACCACGTCGGCGCCGAATCCGTCGGTCAGTTGGAGGACCTCGCGCGTGAGGCAGGAGCCGGATAGATTGAGAGCTTCATCTACGCCGAGCGATCTGGCGACGTTCAGGCGGGTAGTGTCGATATCGGCGATGAAGACGCGTGCAGCGCCGGCAGCGTGTGCGGCCTGCATGGTGAGCAGCCCGATCATCCCGGCGCCGATGACCAGCGCGGTTTGTCCCTTCACGTCGCCGGTGACGTGGACGGCGTGCAGCGCAACGGAGACCGCTTCAAGCATGGCGGCTTCAGGGAACGACATCGATTCCGGGAGGTGATAAAGAATGCGTTCGGGCACGGCGATGTATTCGGCGAAGGCGCCGTGGCGCCGGTAGTCGCCACAGGAGACGCCGATGACTTCGCGCTTGTCACACAGGTTCACTTCGCCGCGACGGCAAAATGCGCATTCGCCGCAGTAAACGGTGGAGTCGAAGGTGACGCGGTCGCCGGGCTTGAATCGCGTGACGCCGGCGCCAACGGCGGCGATCAGGCCCGCGGCCTCGTGCCCCATCACGATGGGAGGAATGCGCCGGCCGGAGGCGCCGTCATAGCCGTGAACGTCGCTGCCGCAGATGCCGCACGCCGCCACCCGAATCAATACTTCGCCGGGACCGGGCTCCGGCTGGGGGAAATCGGCAAGTTCCAGTTGCAGATACTCTTTGAGGAGAAGGGATTTCATCTGGGCTCCGGAGAGGCGCTGCGAAGTTGCTCGCCGCGCCAAGAAGAGATTCTACAACCCCCAAGGAGGGAGCCCGAACCGCAGTCGTGCAGGGAACAGCGCTTCAACCACAAACATGAAAAAGCAAAAGCAGGTCCTTCCTGCGCTCAGGA
The DNA here is from genome assembly GCA_035501675.1 of Burkholderiales bacterium. Classification (GTDB taxonomy): domain Bacteria; phylum Pseudomonadota; class Gammaproteobacteria; order Burkholderiales; family SHXO01; genus SHXO01. The sequence continues at coordinate 3,111 of DATJVW010000092.1, read as the reverse complement.
TGACGGGGTCGAGGTCTCAGGAGCTTTCATTTCACGCGAGCGGCGGTGTAATGGTGCGCGATGTCTTTGTCCGGCAGGTTCCAGGCCTTGTAGCTGTTGAACAGGAACTGGCCGCCGAGGACGAGCAGCCAGATCCATAATGCGAAGCGCAGCGGGCGGCGCGGGATGTGAGTGCTGGCAAGGGTCCCGCCGATTGCGCCGAGAATGCCTCCGGCGATCAGTTGCTCAAGAAGAGTTACGTTGCTCAATGGCGAGAACCAATGCGCGCCGCTGCCGATCAGCGAAACGATAAAGCCGAATGCGATGTCGGTCCCGACCACTTGCGCGGGCGGAAGCGGGGTGAGGCTGAGGAGCGCCGCAGAGCCGAGCGCGCCTGCTCCGGCGGACGAGAAGCCCACCTCGGCGCCGACGGGGAACATGAGCCACGAGAGCCAATGGCTGCGGTCTTTCACATCGGAGCGCTGACGAATGGGCCGGAAGGAAAAGAGAATCTGCCAGGTTGCGGTGGTGACGAGAATGATGCCGAGGATCGCGTTGATCACGTTCTCCGATCCGGCTGTGACGAGGTGCTTGAGATAGAACGAGCCGATCAGGACGCCCGGCGTTCCGCCCAGGAGCATGAATCCCAGCGTGCGCCACGCGACGTTTCTGCGGATGATCTGCGCAGGAACGAGAATCAACTTCACCACGGCGGCGAACATCAGGCCGATACCGACCGCGATCGGAGCGGGCACGCCGAGGAACAGCACCAGGACGGGCACCGTGATGGTGCCGGCGCCTACGCCGGTGAGCGTGATGAAGAGCGCGATGATGAGTCCGATCAGATATGGCATGGGGCCTCAGTGAACCGTGGATCGTGAACCGTGGTCAGTTGCCTGCAACCTGGATGTGGATGCCGCATTCAACCTTGCGGCCCGACCAGCGGCCGGAGCGGGGATCGTTGGGATCGAGAGGCAGGGTGGTACACGGCTCGCAGCCGATGGACGAGTATCCCCGCTCGTAGAGCGGGAGCAGCGGAATCGAGAGTTGCTCGCAGGCGTACCAGACGTCGCGCGTGGTCCACGATGCCAGAGGCGCAAGTTTCAGCACCTGCTTGCCGCCGGGGAGCGAGAACATCGCGGATTCTTCGAGTGCAGCGCGGCTCCTGGCTTGCTCGCGGCGGAGGCCGGTGATCCAGACGCGGTAATTTGCCACGGCCTTGAACAGCGGCTCGACCTTGCGCAATTTGCAGCACTGGTCGGGCGCGGATTGATAGAGCAGGCCGTGTTCGGCTTCCTGCTCGGCGACGGATCTTTCGGGAAGCAGGTTGATGAGATTCAGTTGCCACTCGCGCGCGATGCGATCGCGGTATGCGTAGGTTTCGCGGAAGTGGTAGCCGGTGTCGAGGAAGAGCACAGGGATTTTCGGGTCGAGTTCCTGGGCCAGTTTGACGAGCAGGACGTCCTCTGCCTGGAAGCTGCAGGTGAGGCAAACTTCTCCAGTTCCAACAATTGCGCGGCTGAGAGCAGCGCGCACGGTATCCAGTTTTGTGCTGACGTCTTCATTGATTTCGACTGTGCTCATTTAAAGTCCCGCTCCCTCGGTATCGAAGAGAATCTTTTCCTGGTGAAGCAACTGGTGGACCGCGGCGATGGCTGCGTTCAGATCGGCATCGCTGAGAACCAGTTTGCGATCGTTGACACGAGCGTTCAGTTCGTCGCCTTCTCGAATCGCGGCGATAATGACCAGCAGACCGGAAGCGACCTGCAGGCGCGTGACGGGGTCGAGCAGGCCGGGCTGGCCGGTGAACAGGGGATCGGTGGGGTCGACGCGCTGCGTGATGACGCCGGCGACGAAGAGCGAGCGCTCGATAGCGTCGATGAGGTGCGACGGACCTTCGAGCGAGAGCTCCCCGCCCAGGTGGCCCCAGCGCGCGGCCCGCTCGCGTGCTGTGACTGGGCCGGATTCAGTGGCGAATTCGTCCACGCCATCCGAGGTGTCGGTGACGGCGGACGTGATCATGCCCGCGGCCACAGTGCTGTTGGTTTTGGGATCGATGAGGATGAAGGCGCCGGTGTTGCGGTTCTCCGCATAGAGATCGACGGCAATGGGACGCAGCAGGTTCAGCGTGACTACGCCGATGTCGTTCATGGTGAAGGCCTGCGCGGGCTGGTGCGTCAGCGTGCCTACGTCGGTACGATGTTGAATGGCCGGAACAAATGCGGGAACGGTGTGGCTGGTGTGTTTGAGCAGGTAGCGACGGTTGAGCTCGAGCGGTCGCTGATCCATCCACACAAGGGCGGCTGTGACGGTTTTGGCAATGGTGGCCGGCTGCTGCGAGGCGACGACCAGGTCGCCCCGGCTGACATCGAGTTCGCGATCGAGGACCAGGGTGACCGACAGCGGCGCATAGGCTTCGTCGAGATCGCCGTCCCAGGTGACGATGCGCTCCACGCTGGCGGTGCGGCCGGAAGGGAGCACGGTGATCGCATCGCCGGGGCGGATGGTGCCCGAGGCGATCTGGCCGGAGAAGCCGCGGAACGTGTGGTCGGGGCGCAGAACGCGCTGCACCGGGAAGCGGAATGGCTCGGCGTGCGACTGGTGCGACGGCGGAAGCGCTTCCAGCAACTCGAGCAGCGACGGGCCTTCGTGCCAGGGCATCGCACCAGTACGGTGAACAACGTTGTCGCCCTTCAATGCGCTGACCGGAACGAAGGTGGCTTCGACCGGGTTGCCGGTGTCGGCCGCGATCTGCTCAAGGACCTGGCGGAAGTCGCGCTCGATGGCGCGGAAGGTCTGCTCGTCGTAGCCGATCAGATCCATCTTGTTCACGGCGACGATGATGTGGCGCACGCGCAGGAGCGACGCGATGTAGGCGTGGCGGCGCGATTGAACGAGAACGCCCTTCCCGGCATCAATTAGCACGACAGACGCATCGGCAGTGGAGGCGCCGGTGGCCATGTTGCGCGTGTACTGTTCGTGGCCCGGAGTGTCGGCGATGATGAACTTTCTTGTTGCCGTCGAAAAGTAGCGGTAGGCGACGTCGATGGTGATGCCTTGCTCGCGCTCGGCCCGGAGGCCGTCCGTGAGCAGGGCAAAGTCGATCTGGCCGGGCGCAGTGGTTCCTTTGCC
>DATJVW010000091.1:0-15821 GCA_035501675.1 Burkholderiales bacterium | reverse complement strand
GGTGCCGTATCCGTCCCACTCGGTTTCTTCCATCAATTGCTTGAAGCTGTCGGCGTATCCCTCATCGCTCATGAGGTAACAGGGCTTCTGCCAGCCGAAGATGTTGCGGGTCGGGTTGCCCCAAGGTGTGCATCGATAGGTTTGATTCCCGGCCAGGAAATCGAGGAAGAGGCTGGACTGATTGAATTTCCATTTGCGCCCTCTGCCGATGCGAAAGACGTCCCGGAACAGCTGCTTGCTGGCTGCGCGGCGGAGGAAGACCTCCTGCTTGGGCGCGCGCTGGTAGCTATACCCCGGCGAGATGGTGACGCCCTCGACGCCCAGCCCCATGCAGAAGTCCATGAACTCGGCGACGTCCTCCGGGCGCTCGTTCTGGAACAACGTACAGTTGACCGTGACACGGAAGCCCCGTTCCAGCGCGAGCCGGATCGCTGCAACCGCGCGGTCGAACACGCCCGACTCGCAAACCGAAGCGTCGTGGCGCTCGCGATTGCCGTCCAAATGAATGGATAGGGTGAGGTAGGGCGATGGGGTGAATTCGGGCAAGCGCTTTTTGAGCAGCAAGGCGTTCGTGCACAGATAGACGAACTTCTTGCGCCGGATGATGCCCTCGACGATCGGCACGATCTCTTTGTGGATCAGGGGCTCGCCACCGGGAATGGAGACGATGGGCGCACCGCACTCGTCCACCGCAGCCAGGCACTCTTCGACGCTCAAGCGACGGTCGAGGATATCGGATGGATAATCGATCTTGCCGCACCCCGCGCACGCCAGATTGCAGCGGAACAGGGGCTCCAGCATTAGAACCAAGGGGTAGCGGCGCACTCCTCGCATCCTCTGGCTGAGGATGTAACGCGCAACCCTATATTGTTGTGTCCAGGGCACGCTCATGAGGGCTCCGCGCCCACTTTGGAATCCGAGTCGAGCCGCGCGGGCTTGCCCGCCAGCAGCATCTTCGGCAAATTGAAAGTAACCGTCTCCCGCACGCCGTCCAGCTCGCGCGTGGCGGTCACGCCGAATTCGCGCAGCCGCTCAAGCACCTTGTGCAACAGCACCTCCGGTGCTGACGCCCCTGCCGTGACGCCCACGCGCTGCGTGCCGGCAAACCAATTGGGATCGATCTCGGTTTCGTCCTGGATCAGATGGGCAGCGAGCCCCTGCTGTAAAGCCACTTCGCACAAACGGACGGAGTTTGAGCTGTTGCGTGCGCCCACGACGAGCAACACGTCCACTTCGCTCGCCAGCCGTCGCACCGCGTTCTGCCGGTTCTGGGTCGCATAGCAGATATCGTCCAGGTCCGGTCCCTGAATCGCCGGGAAACGTCGTTTGAGCGCGGCGATGACCTCACGCGTGTCATCGATGCTGAGCGTCGTCTGCGTGACGTAAGCCAGGCGTTGCGGATCGATCACCGCGAGAGCGGCTACGTCGTCGAGCGTCGAGACGACCTGCACCGGCCCGGACACGGACCCCATGGTGCCATCGACCTCTTCGTGGCCGATATGGCCGATGATGATGATCTCCAATCCCTTAGCGCTATAGCGCTGCGCCTGAAGATGTACTTTCGTCACCAAGGGACAGGTGGCGTCGATGATCTCCAGCCGTCGCCGTTCGGCATGCTCGACTACGGCGTCGGACACGCCATGGGCGCTGAAAACAATCACCGAACCGGACGGAACCAGGTCCAAGCTTTCGACGAAAACCGCACCGCGCTTCTCGAGGTCATCGACCACGTATCGGTTGTGGACGATCTCGTGGAACACATACACCGGCGCACCGTAGATCTCGAGCGCGCGCTCCACGATCTCCACCGCCCGCACCACGCCGGCGCAAAAGCCTCGCGGCTGAGCAAGCAGAATTTCCATTGTCGCTTCCCGTGATGTGTCGCCTGGACTCGGAAGGTCTCACAGCGTCGAGCAGAGCAGCTTTGATTCTACATCGTTCGTTGCCAACCGCGAAGACCGCGTGACGCCAGATTCCGCCCCTGACAGCTTTGCGCAAGCTTCTGACGGCCGCCGATTTGCCCGCGCAGCCGTGCGACAGTCTCGCTCGCCAAAGGCGAGCCCGAGCGGGCCCATGCCAGCTTGCCTGTCTTACCAAGGAGAGACAGATACATAATTAAGCGCTCGCGCATTGACGCACGATCCGAGTTTTCGCACACTGCATGCGGGCCCGGAGCAACGCCGAGACAATCGCTATCGTCGAGCCACTCGGACACGAGAAGCGGCAGGGCGTTGTGCCGGATCGACCTGTAAGGAGATGTGAATGAACGCGACCGGAGTCACGGCCGACCGACCCTCACACGAGGGAAAGGACAATGATCCCGGTCCGATTGAAGTGGGCAGTGAGCAACACAAGACGCTCTTCAGCCGCCTGCTGCTCGACACCCACAACCCATACAGGCCGGCGGTCATCGACTGGCCCAAGCTCGATCCCGACGCGCGCGATCGCCTGGTGAGCCTACCGATCTGGGATACCGCAGTCTTGACCGAGGGCAAAGCCAGCCTGCGCGTGAAGAGCTACGCCAAATTCGTCGCCGATCCCCTGCTGAGGGAGGCCATCGAGCTCAACGGGTTCGAGGAAGCGCGCCACAAGGTCGTGTTGTCGAACCTGGTCCAAGCCTATGGCATCAAGCTGGCCCCGGAGCCCGAATATGTGACGCCGCGCCACACCGAGTGGGCCTTCATGGTGGTGGGCTATAGCGAGTGCATCGACAGCTTCTTCGCTTTCGGGTTGTTCGAGGTGGCTAAGCGTTCCGGCTACTTCCCTCTCGAGCTGGTCGAGACCTTCGAGCCGGTGATGCAGGAAGAGGCCCGTCATATCATCTTCTTCGTCAACTGGGCCGCCTGGCACTGCCGCAATCTGCCATGGTGGAAGAGGCCGCTGTTTCGGGCCAAGGTGCTCGGCGTCTGGGCTTTCCTGATCTGGGAGCGCATCGGCATCGCGCGCACCATGGGCGGGGCGCCGCCGCAGGACAACAACTTCACGGTCACCGGCAGCAAATCGGTGGGTGTCGACATCACGCCGGCGGCGCTGCTCGACATCTGTCTTGCGGAGAACGAACGAAGGCTCGGCGGATACGACCCGCGTCTGCTGCGCCCCGCTCTCGTGCCTGGCGTCGTGCGGTTCGCACGCCGCTTCATCGGAAAGGCGAAGACGCCCCCTGTGGCGATCGGCTCGGAGGCGCACAGAGACCTGTTCTGCCGGCATTTCAAGCAGACATACCAGCGCTATGTTCCCGCGGAGCTCCCTTGGCCTGACCTCGACGAAGACGCCTTGCAGCGACTGCGCGGTGTCCCGTTCTGGGAGGAGGTGCTGCACACGGAACTGCGCGCAGGCGCGATCGTGAAGGCCTTTGCCGATACCGTGGACGACCCGGTGCTGAGGCAAGCGATCGAACTTCAAGGCTTCGAAGAAACACGCCACGCCGAGCTGCTCCGAGTCATGATTCGGCGCTACGGGATCGAGGTGAACGAGAAGCCTCTGGATCCTCTGCCAGGGGACGTCGAAACCGCATTCAAGGATTTCGGCTTCGGCGAATGCATGGATTCGTTCCTCGGGTTCGGGGCGTTCAAGATCGCCCGGCAGGGCGGCTTCCTGCCCGAAGCCATGTTCGAGATCTTCGACACGTTGATGTACGAGGAAACCCGTCACATCGTTTTCTTCATCAATTGGATGGCGTATCGGCAGGTGCAGCAGGGCCGGGGAGCGAGATGGCGGCGCGCCGCCGTTTCGCTCTGGTTCTATTTCCGCGCGCTGAAGCGGATGATCGGCACCGCCCGGCGCGGGATACGGGCGAGCGAGGGCAAAGAGTTCGTGGCGACCCAAGCGAGCGCTTTCCTCAAAGACTTTACGTTTCGGCGCTTTCTGGAGGACTGCTATGCTGAGAACGCTCGTCGTATGAGCGTGGTCGAAGACGGCCTCCTGCGTCCGGCCTTCCTCCCGCGGCTCGCCGACATCGCGCTCGCCGGCCTGCGCTTATGGAGCGGCCGGCGCCAGCCGGCGCAGCGCGCCGAGTGATTTCGCGTCGGCGGCAGGACCGGTTCCCGCGACGGCGACGCAAGCACGGCGGTACGCCGCGATGAGAACGATTGCGATCTTTAGTCTGATCGCCGGTCTGTTGTTGGGCACTGCGCTGGTCGCCTACTTCGGCTTCAGCCAAGTCCTGCATGCATTGCTCTCCGTCGGGTGGACTGGATTTCTCGCGATCATCGCCTACCAACTAGGCGTGATCGCTCTGCTCGGGGTGTGCTGGTATGTCCTGACGCCGCGCTCAGCATCATTGCTCGCGTTTGTCTGGGGACGGCTGATCCGCGATTCGGCCTCGGAGGTTCTACCACTGGCGCAGCTGGGTGGATTCGTGATGGGCGCCAGGGCCGCGAAGCTGCTTGGGGTCCCGGGCTCGGTCGCTGTGGCCTCCACGATCGTCGATGTGACGATGGAGCTATTCGGGCAGCTCGGCTACACGGCGCTCGGCCTCGGCATTCTCGCGTGGCACAGGCCGAGCGATCCCCTCATCGGCTGGACGGCGCTCGGGTTGGTGGTGGCTTTTCTCGCCGGGATGGGCTTCGTGACCGTGCAGCGACGCGGGTTAGGCATCGCGCAGGGCGCGCTATGGCGGATCGCGGAACCATGGGTCAAGCAAGCCGCGGTACTGCCTCGCGGCGTCCACGACGAAATTCGCCACATCTACCAACGTGCACGCGCGTTGTGGCTTGGCACCGGTCTTCACCTCGCCGTATGGATCGCGAGCAGCGTCCAGGCGTGGATCGCGCTGCGCTTCATGGGGGTGGATCTCGGTCTGGGATCCGTGCTTGCGATCGAGAGCCTGCTGTACGCAATCCGCAGCATAGCCTTCGCGGTGCCCAATGCGGTGGGGGTGCAGGAGGGCGCCTACATCGTGCTGGGCGCCGCCTTCGGTCTGACGCCAGAGACCGCACTCGCGCTCTCCCTGCTCAAACGCGCCCGCGATCTCGTCATCGGCGTTCCGGCGCTCCTCGTCTGGCAGATGCAGGAGAGCGGCCGCCTGGTGGGCCGGCGACTCGGCGTGCCCAGCGGATCGAGCGACTTCCCGCAGCGCCGCTAGGCGGCGAGTGACGCAGAAGCCTCGAGACCAAAGCGACGGCGCAGACGCAATGCTAACCGCAGCAGTGGCGCGCGTGGTCGACATGTGTTGCCGGCACGCCTGGTGGGTTGTCCTGCTGGCAATGCTGCTGACCGGGACGGCGCTCGCGTACACGATACGCCACATCAGCATCGACACCGACAGCACCAAGCTCTTCTCGACCGATCTACCCTGGCGCCGCCACGAGCTCGCATTCGACGCGGCGTTTCCCCAGCGGGTAAACCCAATCGTCATCGTTGTGGACGGCGCGACACCGGAACTGGTGGAGGACGCAACCGCGGCTTTGACGCGCGATCTGTCGGCGCGTCCCGACCTCTTTCACCAGGTCTTCCGGCCGGATGGCGGGCCCTTCTTCGACCGCAACGGATTGCTGTTCCTGTCCGAGGAGGAGCTGCGCCACACCACCGAACATATGATCGCCGCCCAACCATTCCTCGGCTCGCTGGCGCTCGACCCCAGCCTGCGCGGCCTGATGCATGCTCTGTCTTTGGCGATGGAGGGAGTGAGCCGGGGCGAAGCGAAACTCGATGATCTCGCGCAGCCGCTGACCACGCTCAACGAGACATTCCAGCGCGTGCTCGCCGGCAAACCCGTCCCCCTATCCTGGCAGTCTTTGATCAGCGGACGTACGCCGAGCAAGCGCGAATTGCGGCGTTTCATCCTCGTGCAGCCGACGCTCGACTTCGAGGCGTTGCAACCAGGGGCCCGCGCGACGCAGGCGATACGCAGTGCCGTATCGCGGCTGTCTCCCGATCCCGGCGTGCGCGTGCGTCTTACCGGTCCGGTGCCGCTCGGTGATGAAGAGTTCGCAACGGTGGCCGACGGCGCAGCGCTCAACGCCGGTGTGACTACACTGTTCGTCGCCGCGCTGCTGTGGCTAGCGCTGCGCTCCGCGCGCATGATCCTGGCGATCGCTGCGACCCTCGCTGTGGGCCTGGTGACCACGGCGGCATTGGGTCTGCTGGCCGTTGGCCCGTTCAACCTGCTCTCGGTCGCCTTTGCCGTGCTGTTTGTCGGCCTGGGCGTGGACTTCGGGATCCAGTTCTGCGTGCGCTACAGGGTTGAACGCCGCGCGCATGATGACTTATACGCGGCTCTGAGTGCTGCTGGTGCGGTAGTGGCAGGTCCACTGTCCCTCGCTGCTGCGTCGATTGCAGCCGGCTTTTACGCCTTGGCGCCGACGCGATACAGGGGTATATCGGAACTCGGGCTCATCGCAGGCACCGGCATAATCGTAGCGTTCGTCGCGACCTTGACTCTGCTGCCGGCGCTGCTCTGTCTGCTCCGCCCGCCCGGCGAGACTTCAGAGGTCGGGTTCCCGGCAGCCGCTCCCCTGGATCGGTTTCTCCTGGCGCGCCGACGGGCAATGCTCGCCGTCGCGGCCACGATTGCGGCCGGCTGTCTCGCCCTGCTTCCGAACCTGCGCTTCGACTTCAATCCGTTGCACCTGCGCAGCGCGAAGGTCGAGTCCGTCTCGACCCTGCTCGACCTGATGAACGACCCCGAGACTACGCCCAACACCGTCGACGTGCTGGCGCCCGATCTGCCCGCAGCCATCGAGTCGGCCCAACGACTAGCGGCGCTCCCAGAGGTGGCGCAGGCGGTGACGCTGGCGAGCTTCGTTCCTGGCAACCAGATCGGAAAGCTGGCCTTGATCAGTGACGCCTCGCAGTTGCTCGATCCGACCTTGAATCCTGCGAAAACGATGTCGGCACCGACATTCCAGGACAACGTCAGCGCGATGTCGCACGCCGCGGATGCGCTGGAGAAAGCGGCGGACACAATTCCCGGGCCAGCCGCCGCCAACGCTAGGCGTCTCGCAGAAGTGTTGCGCGCACTGATTCAGAGCGACCCGGCGCGCTTCGCGCAGGCGCAAGCGATGCTGGTCCCGGGGTTGCGGGTGATTTTGAACCAGGTGCGCGCCGCGTTGCAGGCCGAGCCGGTCACCCTGCAGACTCTCCCTCAGGAACTCGTGCGCGAATGGGTCGCGAGGGATGGGCGCGCGCGCATTGAAGTCTTCCCTGCCGGCGATTCCAACGACAACCAGACTCTGCGCCGCTTCGTGGCCGCCGTGCGCCAGATCGCGCCCGACGCGACGGGTGCTCCGGTGTCGATACAGGAGTCGAGCCGCACGATCGTGCGGGCGTTCCTCGAGGCGGGTCTGTGGGCGTTCCTGTCCATCACTGTGCTGCTGGCAGCAGTTTTGCGCCGCGGGACGGACGTGTTGCTGACGCTGGCACCGTTGCTCTGGGCCGGGCTGCTCACGCTGGGGCTGTGCGTGGCGATCGGACAGCCACTCAACTTCGCCAACATCATCGCCTTGCCGCTGCTGTTCGGGATCGGCGTCGCGTTCACTATTTATTTCGTCATGGCCTGGAGAGCTGGGGTGAGCGGCTTGCTGCAGTCCAGCCTGACCCGGGCAATATTGTTCAGCGCGCTAACGACCGCCACGGCGTTCGGCAGCCTGTGGTTATCGAGTCATCCCGGGACCGCCAGCATGGGCAAGCTGTTGGCGCTGTCGCTTGCCTGCACGCTGGTATCGGTGCTTTTCCTGCCCGCCTTACTCGGTCCTAGCCGCAGGTGATGGGCGCAAAGTCCGCGAAGGCGCCCAGGCGGGCGCCGGAGGCCCGAGCCGCGGCCAGAACTGCTGGGGCGGTCAGAGCCGCCAGTTCATCAGCATAACGGTAGTGCGGGGCCGCACCCTCGAAGCTCCCGGAGACGGCCGGGTGCGCATAGATCTCTGTCATTCCTTCGGGAAGATGCGTGAGCAGTCCAGTCAGCCGTCGCTCGACCATAGCGCCCGACCAGACCACACCGAAGACGCTGTCCGGGACCACTAGACCGTAACGCCGGGCTCGGGCCCTAAGCAGCGCGGCCCACGGCGCGATGAGCAGCGCTCGCGAGCGGTTGACCCCGGGCTCCACCCGGGTGAGGACGCGGACCGGCTCCACCGGTACGCGCATCGCCTTCACACCGTGGCGACTGCCAATCTCCAGAGCCTGTCCGGCGAGAGTCGGGTGCAGATGAAAGTGCTTGTGGGCGTTGACGTGATCCAGAGCCAATCCCGTGCCCATGAACGCCTCGAACTGCGCCGCGATCTCCGCTGCGAGCTGACGGCGCGCCGCGGGGCGAGTGAACATGTCGATGGCGATCTTGAGCATGTCGCTGCGGAAATGACCTTCCGCGTCGACGAGGTCGGGGAGGTCGTGCGCCGGCAAGACGGGGCGGCCTTCGACCAGCACGAGGTGAAGACCCACGCGCAGCGACGGGAGCCGCCGTGCACGCGCCACTGCATCGGCGGCCGCCGGCGCGCCGACCATCAGGCTCGCCGCGGTGAGAATACCGCATTTGTGGGCGGTTTCTACCGCCTCATTGATCTCCCGCGCGCCTCCGAAATCGTCCGCGGTAACGATCAGCGACTTCAGTGCACCATCTCCCGCCGCTCGCGCAGGAAATGGAAGAATTCGACGCCCTCACGCAGGCGGCGTCTCATCATCTGCGGGCTGACAACCATCTCGCCCACGATCGACGCGATCTTGCCGGCGCGCAGGTAGAAGCGCTTGTAGAACGTTTCTACCGAATGGAAGATTTCGGAATGGCTCAGATGCGGGTAGTGCAGCGGCGCGATCTGCACGCCGTAGTCGTCCACAAGCTCGGCGTGCGAGTCGTCCAGCCAGCCGTTCTCCAGCGCTTGGCGGTGCAGGTAAGTGCCTGGGTAGGGTGCGGCCAGGGATACCTGGATGGTATGCGGATTGATCTCAGTGGCGAAGCGGATCGTCTCTTCGATGGTTTCCTTGGTCTCGCCAGGCAACCCCAGAATGAAGGTGCCGTGGATCTTGATACCCAGGTCGTGGCAGTCTTTGGTGAAGCGCCGCGCGAACTCGATGCGCATTCCCTTCTTGATGTTGAACAGGATCTGCTGGTTGCCCGTCTCGTAGCCCACCAGCAGGACCCGCAGGCCGTTGTCGCGCATGACCTTCAAGGTCTCGCGCGGCACGTTGGCCTTGGCGTTGCACGCCCAGGTCACCCCGATTTTGCCGAGCTCCTTTGCGAGCGCCTGGACACGCGGTAAGTTGTCCGTCAGCGTGTCGTCGTCGAAGAAGAACTCCTTCACCTGCGGGAACGCTTTGCGCGCCCAGGCGACTTCCTCGACCACGTGTCCGATGCTGCGCGTGCGGTACCGATAACCGCCGACCGTCTGCGGCCACAGGCAGAACGTGCAACGGGATTTGCAGCCGCGCCCGGTGTAGAAGGACAGGTACGGGTGTCTCAGGTAGCCGTTGAAATAGTTCTCGATCTTGAGGTCGCGCTTGTAGACCGGCGTCACGAACGGCAACAGGTCCATGTCCTCCAGGATCGGGCGCTCCTCGTTGTGCACGATGCCGCCGGCGGCGTTGCGATAGGACAGGCCTGTGATCCGGTCCCAGTCGCGCCCCTCGGCGACCTCTTTGATGGTGAAGTCGAACTCCTTGCGTGCAACGAAGTCTATGGCCGCAGACGCCTTCAAGCTGCCGTCAGGGTCCACCGCCACCTTGGCGCCAACCAGACCGGCCTTCAGGCTTGGATTGACGTCCTTCAGCGCCTTGATGGTCCTCACGTCGGATGCGAAGGAGGGAGAGGACGTATGCACCACGACCAGCCCGTACTCGCGCCCTTTCGGCGCAATCTCGGCCAACGTGATCCGATGAGAAGGCGCGTCGATCAGCTTGCTTCCCTCAACCAGGGCAGCCGGCTGGGCGAGCCATGTCGGGTACCAGAAGGAGCGGACCTCCCGGCGTGCTTGATAGCGTGATCCGGCACCGCCGTCGAAACCGTCGAACGAGGGAGCCTGCAGAAAGAGTGTTCGCATCATCGTCCAGCGTCATTCAAGGATACTAGCGTTCCGTCCGACAGGACCTTATAGCGGTGCCCGCGCCAGCTCACGCTTGTGATGAAGAAACTTGCGACGAATGCCGCAAAGGAGAACAGGTCGCCGAGCAAGCTCAGCCACCAGCGAGGTGGGGACACCAACAAAGTATGGTCCACTCGAGACTGCAGGACAAGACGGCACAGGGCTACCGCAGCGAGCACCGTCAGGGCGAAGCGGTCGAAGTCCGCCAGCAGCACCCCCAGCAAGCCCAGCGCCAGCGGATGCGTCACCACTGAGCCGGCGAATCCCCACGGAGCCACCACCCGGATCGTGCGAGCGGAGCGGAGCGCGTGACGCCACAGGTCGACGAACGTGCGCTCGGTACACGCGTGCGTGACCAGGACGGGCAGGATCGCGACTTCCATTCCAGCACGGCGAACCGCCTCGCCCATCGCGTTGTCGTCCGCGAGGTACCGGGCAAACACCTCGAAGCCACCGATCCGCGCCAGCACGCTACGCCTGAGCGCTATGGTGGAGCCGAAGCATGGCCGCGCCAGCCCGATCCTCAGACCGACCAGAACGCTGGGCAGAAAGTGGCAATCGATCGCCATGACAGCCATGCGCGCCCAGAACCCGCCCGCCGCCACGCCGCGGTACAAGCAAGTGACTATCCCTACGCCCTCCCGTTGCAGGGCCGATGCCACCTGGGCCAGATAGTTACGGGCTACCCGCATATCGCTGTCCGCGAGAATCACCAGCTCGTGCTTAATACGAGTCTGCAGGTTCGTCAGGTTAGACACTTTTCTGTTCGGCCCGTGAACCCGCGAGTCGACGACCAGTTCGAGATCGAGCGCGGGGTAGTCTGCGATCAACTTCTGTACGACAGTGATGGCTGGATCGGCCGCATCCTGCACCCCGAACAGGATCTGAATTGGATGCGGGTAGTCCTGAACGCAGAACGAGGCAAGATTTTCGTATAGGCCCGACTCCGCTCCGTGCAGCGGTTTGAGTATAGTGACGGCCGAGGAGGGCCGTGCCGACTCCGGCAGCATGCGCAAGGACCGCGGAAGGATGAGCGCGGCCATGAGCACATAGGCACCGCCGATGATTGCAAGTGTCAGACAAGCGACAGAGAGCCACCCTGCAATCGCTTCAGCCATGACTGACGATCGACGCGCCGGTACTGGCTCGCAATGGGCCAAGATGTTCAATGGCCGCGCGTGGGGAGCCGGCACCACCAGATGCCGTGGGGCTCTGCGCAGCAGCGCCGGGGCGCTGGGTCTGCTTGCCGCGCTCGCCAGTTGCGCCAGCCACCCCAGCGCGGCCAACCCCGAGCCGAGTGATCCTCTGGAGACGACCAATCGGGCCGTCTTCAAAACCAATGACGCGGTGGACCGCGCCGTGATCAAGCCCGTCGCCAAAGGCTACCAATCGGTCTTCCCCCAGTGGGTGCGCGACCGGATCCGGCACTTTCTCGACAACCTGACCGAACCGCGCGTGTTCACGCATGCCTTTCTGCAGGTGCGCGTCAACGCGGCCGGCACGACGTTCACGCGCTTCCTCGTCAATTCGACCGCTGGCGTGTTCGGTCTGTTCGATGTGGCGTCCGACTTCAACCTGCCCCGGCAGACGGGCGATTTCGGTCAAACGCTCGCTCGCTGGGGCGTGGGCGAGGGACCCTACGTCGTGCTTCCCATTTTCGGACCATCCAACCTCCGTGATGCCGTCGGCCTCGGGGGCGACTTGTTCACCGACTTCTATATCAACCCCGCGGGCTATCTGGTGACGGGTACAGCCGCCACCGGATGGAACGTCGGCCAGGGTGTTACCAGCGGGCTCGACCTCAGGGCCCGCAACATAGACACGGTCGACGCGCTCCAGGCCAGCTCTCTCGACAACTATGCTCAGATGCGCAGCATCACGCGACAACACCGCATGGCGGAGGTGCGGGAGGCACAAGGCCTGACCAGCGAGCCAGAAGAGCTGACCGATCCCGGAGCCACTCCGACCCATCGCCTTGAAGCAGCTTCCCGCTGCGCTGTCGCAGACTGTCAATAAGGGCCCCTGGACCGCCGGACTTCAAAATGGCGCCGAACTCCGAACGACGGGTGGCCAGTTCGCTGATGGTCCCGCTGAGATACACGTCCACCACCTTCCACGTGCCGCCCGTTTCGCGCACCAGGTAATTCAATACCTCCGACTGGCCATCACTATGAATCAACTTGGTCCGCACGATCCGGTCGGCTCTGCGCACTTCGGTCGTCGGATCCACGTCGAATCGCTCGCCCGAGTAGCCGTCGAAACGGCTAGCGTAGGTGGCGATGATCATGCGCGTGAAATTCTCGACCAGTGCCACCCGCTGGTCGGACGGGATCGAGGTCCAGTCGGGGCCCACCGCGATGCGGGTCATCGCGTCCAGATCGAAGGTCGCGCGAATCGACGGAGCGAGTTTGTCGTAGCGCCCTTGCAGTCCGAGCTCCTTCGCGTGTTTCATCGTCTCGAGCAACGCATCGCAATACGTCCGAACCGTCGCTGCCGCAGGATCAAGCTGTCCCGGCGCACACCAAACCGGCAGAGCTGCCACAGCCATTCCCAGGGACAGGTACAGAGCCAAGAACCGCCGTCCCGTCCCCGCGTAGATCACTGTCCGCCTCTCCTCACGCTCCTTCTCCTATCGGGCCCGCAAACGTTTGGCGGCAGCAAGTCGCAACAGCGTGAGACTCCTGGAGCATCGACGCGAGCGTCATGCTTGAAAGAATACGAAATTTTCACCTCGACCCTATGGCGATGTGGCTAGGGTACATGCGCGCTACGACCACATTGCAGCAGCCGCTAAGGTGCACCACCGCCCTTACTAACGCCTTACCGAGTCCTGGTAGGGCATCGCATTGCTGCACTCGAGAACCGTTTTCAGGATGCCCACAACGCCGTGTCAGTGATTGCCGGCGCAGGCGCCGCAGACGCTCGCGCCGTCTCCGCCCCTCTCAATTGGTCGACCACGTGGTTCGACTAACACGCTCCGCAGATGTATCTTAGACACATCTCGCCCCAACCATGTTCCATTGTTCTACGACGACTGACTATGTCCGACGACACTCACCAGCAGATCCTGAGGCACATCGAGTCGCCCTCCGACCTGCGCCGGTTGCCTGCGACGAAACTGCGACTGTTGGCACAGGAGCTGCGCGATCATCTCGTCCGTTCAGTATCGAGTTGCGGTGGCCATTTCGCCGCCGGCCTTGGCGCAATCGAGCTGACTATCGCCTTGCATTACGCGTTCAACACGCCGGAAGATCGTCTGGTCTGGGACGTAGGTCATCAATGCTATCCGCACAAGATCCTCACCGGACGCCGTGACCGGATCAGCACGATCCGGCAAAGGAACGGCCTGGCGCCGTTCCTGAAGCTAGAGGAAAGCCCCTATGACGCCTTCGGCGCGGGCCACGCCGGCACCTCCATCAGTGCCGCGTTAGGTATGGCCATCGCGGCCAAGCGTGAGCGGCGCGGACGTAAGACTGTCGCGGTGATCGGCGACGGCGGCATGACCGCCGGTCTCGCCTACGAAGCTCTCAACCACGCGGGTACGCTGGACGTCGACCTGTTGGTCGTGCTCAACGACAACAACATGTCGATATCGCCTAACGTCGGGGCGCTGTCGAATTATCTGGCGCGGCTGCTGTCGGGGAAGGTGTACGCGACGGTGCGCCGGGGCGGCAAGAAAGTGCTCAGCAAATTCCCGCCCATGTCTGACTTGGCGAAACGCGCGGAGAAGCACGCCAAGGCCATGCTGACTCCGGGCATGCTTTTCCAGGAATTGGGATTCAACTACATCGGCCCGATCGACGGTCACGATCTGCTCACTCTAGTGAGAGTACTGCGCAACCTGCGCGAGCTAAAGGGCCCACGGCTGCTGCACGTGGTGACACGTAAAGGCAAAGGCTACGATCCAGCGGAGGCAGACCCGGTCAAATACCATGGTGTCACGCCGTTTGATCCGAAAGTCGGCATCCTCGCGATCCCGGCCCAATCCCGTCTGACCTTCACCCAGGTATTCAGCGACTGGCTCTGCGACATGGCTGCGCAGGACTCGCGGCTTATCGGCATCACCCCCGCAATGCGCGAAGGCTCGGGCTTGGTCAACTTCTCGGAGCGCTATCCCGACCGCTATTTCGACGTGGGCATCGCCGAGCAGCACAGCGTTACGCTCGCAGCGGGCCTTGCCCGTGAAGGGCTGAAGCCGGTGGTTGCGATCTACTCGACTTTCTTGCAGCGCGCTTACGATCAACTGATCCACGACGTGGCGGTCCAACGCTTACCGGTGCTGTTCGCCGTCGACCGCGCCGGCCTGGTAGGCCCGGACGGTCCGACCCACAACGGCAGTTACGACCTTTCGTATTTGCGCTGCATTCCAGGCATGGTGGTCATGGCGCCTGCCGACGAGAACGAATGCCGGCAGATGCTCACCACCGGCTACCGGCTCGACCAGCCGGCGGCAGTGCGCTATCCGCGCGCTAGCGCGGCCGGCGTGCCGATCGATCCGGGCCTGACGGCTTTGACCTTGGGCAAGGCGCAGTTGCGCCGGCGCGGCCGCAATGTGGCGCTGCTTGCATTCGGCACCATGCTGGCTCGAGCGCTGGAGGTGGCCGAAGAGTTCGACGCCACCGTGGTCAACATGCGCTTCGTAAAACCTCTGGACGTCGAGATGGTCCTGGAACTGGCCTCTACGCACGGGCTGCTAGTCACGCTGGAAGAAAACGTGGTACAGGGCGGCGCGGGAAGCGCGGTCAATGAGTGCTTGGTGGAACATGCGGTTCAGACAAACGTTCTCAACATTGGACTGCCGGACCGGCTCATCGAACATGGAACGCGCGACCAAATGCTGCAGGAGGCCGGCCTCGAGCCCAGCGGGATTGCCGCCGCAATCAGACGGCGCTCCTCACTTTACCTGTCCCGCCGCAGCGCCGCGGCCTAGAGCGATCAGACCAGGCTGATCCGCGCGAATTTGCGCTTGCCGACCTGGACAACGAACTGCTGCCCCTTGCCCATGGTCAGGCCCTTATCGCTGACCTTCTCGCCGTTGAGCCTGACTCCGCCCTGGTCGATCATGCGCCCCGCCTCGGAGGTGCTGGCCGTGAGGCCAATCCGCTTGAGAATCTGAGTAAGAAGCAGCGGTTCCCCGTCCACCGTGATGGTGTGTTCGGGAATCTCCGCGGGGATTTCACGCTCTCTGAAGCGGGCCACGAAGTCTCGAGCGGCGCTTTGTGCAGCCACAGGCCCGTGGAATCTCGCAACGATCTCCTGGGCGAAGTCAAACTTCACATCGCGCACGTTACCGCCTTGCTGCACGGCGCGCTTCTTCGCCTCGACTTTCGCCATCGGCTCGAAGGATAGCAGCTCGATGTAGCGCCACATCAATTCATCGGAGACGGACATGATCTTACCGAAGATCTGATCCGGCGGCTCGTTGATGCCTATGTAGTTGCCCAGCGACTTGGACATCTTGTTCACGCCGTCCAGCCCCTCGAGCAGCGGCATGGTCAATATGCACTGCGGCGGCTGAGCGTAGTGCTTCTGCAGCTCGCGCCCTACGAGCAAGTTGAACTTCTGGTCGGTGCCGCCGAGCTCGATATCCGCGCGCAACGCCACCGAGTCGTAGCCCTGCACCAGTGGATAGAGGAACTCATGGATTGCGATCGGCTGGTTGCTGCGGTAGCGCTTGCCAAAGTCGTCGCGCTCGAGCATGCGCGCCACCGTGTGCTTGGCCGCGAGCCGAACGAGGTCCGCCGCGCCCATCGGGTCGAACCACGTCGAATTGAACGCGATTTCGGTCTTTTCCGCGTCGAGGATCTT
>DATJVW010000090.1:0-3072 GCA_035501675.1 Burkholderiales bacterium | reverse complement strand
GTGACATCGCCATGGTCTTTCAGAGCTACGCGCTCTATCCGCACATGACCGTCGAGGAGAATCTCGGCTTCAGCCTGCGCTTGCGGGGACTGCCGCGGTCGAGGCGGGCCGCGCGGGTTCGGGAGGTCGCCGAGCATCTGAGTCTCGCCGAGCTGCTCGATCGACTGCCGCGCCAGCTCTCCGGCGGGCAACGTCAGCGGGTCGCGCTCGGGCGGGCGCTGGTGCGCGAGCCCCAGGTCTTCCTCCTCGATGAGCCGCTGTCCAACCTCGATGCGCGGCTGCGCGTGGCGATGCGTACGGAGATTGCGCGGCTGCACCGCCGGCTGCGTACCACCATGATCTATGTGACTCACGATCAGGTCGAGGCGATGACACTCGGTCAGAGAATCGTGGTTCTCAACGGCGGCGAGATACAGCAGATCGACACGCCGATGAGGGTCTACGAGCGGCCGGCCAACCTCTTCGTGGCGGGATTCATCGGCAGTCCGGCGATGAACTTCCTGCGCGGCCGCCTCGCGCTTCAGGACGGGCTGCACCTCGACCTGGGGTTCATGCGCCTGGAGCTGGACGGGGCACACGCCTCGCAGCTTGCCGGGCTCGAGGGGACCGAGCTCGTCGCGGGGCTCCGTCCCGAGGAGCTCCATCTCGCGGGGAGCGGGGACGCATCCCGGCGGGGGCCGCAGCTCGCCGCCGTGGTAGAGCTGATCGAGCCGGTGGGCAACGAGGCGTTCCTGACGGCACGCGTGCGCGACCTCGAGCTGGTTCTGCGCATGCCGCCGAGATCAGTGCCGCCCATCGGCGCGCAGGTGACTTTGACTTTCGCGCCCGATCGGCTGCACCTGTTTGACGCGAAGACGGGTCGCCGGCTCTAGATCGTCAGCAGCGCCCGGTGTTGCGCAGCATCAACGCCGCGCGCCTCGCGCAGGCCGCGCGGTGAGAGCCAGCGCCGCCGCCCGGGAGATCTGGGGCAAGCGTGGTGCCGGCGCCACAATAGCGTCTCGGTCTGTGACCGCTTCTTGACATCCGGAAGTGAAGGAGTAGGCTCACCCAAGCTTCAGGCAAGCGTTTACATTGCGGGTGAAAACGCTTGCACCGGATGAGGGGAGCCGGGTGAGCCTAAGAGACGTTGCGCACGAGTTACAGGCCCTTGCCGCAACGGCGGCGCGTGTGAAAAACCGACGCGGCGCCGTCATGGGCGAGACGCGCCGTCGCGCGGTCGACCCTTCCTCTCGCACTTCTTCAGCTTCCATCCTGTCTGATTCCATCCTGTCCGCGCGCCGCAGTTCGCGCGACGCCAGCACACACACGGAGTCTCCATGAGCAAGCAGCGATTTCGGCGTGGCGATCGTTTGTTCGGATCACCGGCACCCATGACACCCATGACGGTGGCTGCCGCAGTGGCTGCGGCACTCATGGCGCCGTCCGTCGTCATGGCTCAGACAGCCGACTCGACCGTGGCGGGTTACGCGACGCCGGGCGCCACCGTGACCGTACACAACACGGCGACCGGACTGACGCGTCACGGCACGGCGGGCGGGGATGGACACTTCGTGATCCCGGGCCTGCCGCCCGGCGACTACACCGTCGATGCCGGTCCGGGAACCGAGCAGACGGTCACGCTGCAGGTCGCGACGACGACCAACCTGGACCTGAAGCTGGCCCAGATCACCGTCACCGGCACTGCCATCCCCGTCCATCAGGAAGTACTGACCTCGGAAGTCGGACAGGTCGTCTCCCTGCACGACATCGACGTACTGCCCCAGTACACGCGCAACTTCATGGAGTTCGCGAACCAGGTCCCGGGCATGCAGTTCCAGGTTGACAGCCAGGGCAACACCAACCTGCGCGGTGGCGCGCAGCTCTACAGCAACATCAACGTCTACATCGACGGTGTGAGTCAGAAGGACTACGTCTTCGGCGGCACCACCGGACAGGAGGGCCCCGGCCAGGCCGGCGACCCGGGCAATCCCTTCCCGCAGCTCGCGGTCCAGGAATACAAAGTCATCACGTCCAACTACAAGGCGGAATACGGCGACGCGGCGAGCGCCATCATCGTGGCCCAGACCAAGTCCGGCACCAACAAGTTCGAAGGTGAGTCCTTCGGCACCTTCACCAATCAGAACCTGCGCGCGAAGACACCCTCGGAGGATGCGTCGGGTCAGCCGAAGGCATCCGCTCCCAGCTGGGAGTTCGGCATCGCGGAGGGCGGCCCGATCATCCAGGACAAGATGCACTTCTTCGTCACGTTCGAGCGCAAGACGCTGTCGGAGCAGAACGTGGTGTTCCCCGGTAATGGGGCCGACCCCGCGGTCGTGGACCCGCTGTTGCCACCGAGCGTCGCCGCGCAGTTCGGACCGACCACCAACCCGTTCACGGAGAATCTGGGGTTCGGCAAGCTCGACTTCGAGCCCACGGAGGCCGACCGCTTCGAGCTCACCGCCAAGATCCGCGACGAGCGCTCACTGGAAGGAGCGGCCGGCCAGACGGCGGCCTCGGCTGCTTCCCACTATAAGAACGAAGACAACCGCTACATGCTCCTCTGGACGCACGGCTGGCAGAGCGTGCTGAACGAGCTGCGGGTCACCTCGCAGAACACCACCTCGAACACCAACGCCCAGCCGAGCCCGCAATTCCAATACTTCTACTACCCGACGCCGGGCAACTTCGGTATCAACGATCAGCTCATCAACGTCAACGGTCCTGGAGCGGGAGTGGGATTTCGCTACGAGCAGTCAGGCACCGGGATTCAGGACGACATCACCTTCACCAACTTTACCGACCACACGATCAAGCTGGGCGCGCGCTTCCAGGCCATCGACCTGGTCGCGGAAGCCGGGACGGTGGACCTGAACGACGCGGTCTACTACGAAGCGGTCTCGAACGGCAATTGGCCCGGCGTGCCCTCCGGTGTCTATGCGAACCCGTACGAGGTGCAGTTCCCGGTGACCTTCGCGGGGTCCGGCGCACCGCGGGTCGACTCCAAGGACAAGCAGTTCGGCCTGTACCTGCAGGACGACTGGACGGTCAACCCCCACCTCACGGTCAATGCGGGAATTCGCTGGGACTACGAGA
>DATJVW010000089.1:0-20101 GCA_035501675.1 Burkholderiales bacterium | reverse complement strand
AGTCCGCTACATCGGCTACAGCATCGGTTGGGCCGTCTTAGTGGGGATGCTCGCCGGGGTGCTGATGGCGCTGGTGAAGGGGACCGGCACGGTGTCTGTCGTTGCTGTTTTGGTCTTAGCGGGGTATGCAGCGTTGATCGTGATCCAAGTCCTGCTCACCATCCAGCGCTGTCACGATTTCAACACGTCCGGCTGGGTCTCTCTGCTGATCCTGATCCCGCTGGTGAATCTCTTGTTCTGGCTCATCCCGGGCACGCCAGGCGCCAATCGCTTCGGACCGCCAGCACCACCGAACACCACGGGCGCGATCTTGGGCGCCCTGGTCCTGCCGCTCATATTTGTCGTCGGCATCGTGGCCGCTGTTGCGATCCCCGCGTATCAGCAGTATGCCGAGCGCGCACGGGCAGTCCAGCACAACTAGCGCGGCCCGCTGTCTGTGGCCTGGAGGATTTGCTAAGATGAGCTAATCCTTGGCGGGAAGGTCGCAGACGCGGCCGCGGGCCCGCCTGCCGACTCCGCCAATCACATGAACCAGCGCATCACCGCCGCTCCTCTGTCCGGCGATCCGAGCCTGACCTTTCCCTTCCTCCAGGCGCCGGCCGGGGGCAGCTGGCTGGAGGTGGTGCCCGGGGTTTTCTGGTTGCGCATGCCACTGCCCTTCGCGCTCGACCACATCAACCTCTGGGTGCTGCGCGACGGAGCCGGCTGGACGCTGGTGGATACGGGCCTCAACTCGCAGGCTACGCGCGAGCTGTGGGATCAGATCGTTGAGAACGGTCTGGGCGGCCAACCCGTTCGGCGCGTGATGGTCACGCACTATCACCCTGACCATTTCGGTTTGGGCGGCTGGCTGACCGAGCGTTTCGGGGTCGAGCTGTGGATGACCGAGTCGGAGTATGTGACGGCGCAGGTCGCGTATGCGCAGCTGCCGGGACATACGAACGCGGCCTCGGCTGCGCTGTTCGCTCGCCACGGCCTGGATGAAGCCCGGCAGGAGGCGGTGCGCACCCGCAAGCACTCCTATCGGAACGCCATCAGCGAACCCCCGGCCCGTTTCCGGCGCATGCTGGACGGCGACGGGCTGGAGATCGACGGACGCAGCTGGCGGGTGATGATGGGCTACGGGCACGCGCCCGAGCACGCCGCCTTGTACTGCGAGGAGCTGGGGATGCTGATCTCGGGCGATATGGTCCTGCCCAAGATCAGCACCAACGTATCGGTGTGGGCATCCGAGCCGGAGGGCGACCCGCTCCACCTGTTCCTGCGTTCTGTGACCCGCTACGCGACGCTGCCGGAGCAAACCCTGGTGCTGCCCTCGCATGGGCTGCCGTTTTACGGCCTGCGGCAGCGCGCTAGAGCGCTGCACGAGCATCACCGCTTGCGGTTGGACGAAGTCCTCGCCGCCTGCCAGCGTCCGGTCAGCGCGGCCGATGTCGTGCCCGTGCTGTTCCGCCGCCAGCTCGACAATCACCAGATCGTATTCGCCATGGGCGAGGCCATCGCCCATTTGAACCATCTGTTGTATCAGCGTCGCGTGGTGCGCGAGGCCGATGCCGACGGCGTGCTGAGGTTCAGGAAAACACGCTAGCATCGCGCTGCGAGCTCAAGCGTCGAAGCATGGCCACTTCCTCCGACACACCAGCGCCGCCGCAGGCGCCCGACCCGCAGCAGATCGCGCAGTCCTTCGCGCAGATCGCCGAGCGCAGCCAGAAGCTGGTCAACGAATACCTGGAGCGCCGCGGCGAAAGCAAGGCGCCCGCGGTCAGCGACGATCTGGGCCTGAGCCACGCTTTCATGGACCTCAGCGCCGCCCTGATCGCCAATCCTTGGAAGCTGGCCGAGGCGCAGATGCTGATGTGGCAAGACTATTTCCGTCTCTGGCAAGGTGCCATGCAGCGCTTCTTGGGTGAGCAGCCCGCCCCGGTGGCCGAGCCGGCCAAGTCCGACAATCGCTTCAAGAGCGAGTTGTGGGAAAACAACTTTCTGTTCGACTACATCAAGCAGTCCTACCTGATCGCCTCGCAGAACATCCAAAAGCTGGTGGCCGAGACCCAGGGACTGGATCCACAGACCGCGCGCAAAGTCCGCTTCTTCACCCGCCAGTTCGTGGACGCGGTCGCGCCCACCAACTTCGTCTTCACCAATCCGGAAGTGCTCAAGGCCACGGTGGAAAGCGGCGGTAAGAACCTGGTCGACGGGCTGCGCAACCTGCTCGACGACCTGGAGCGCGGCGGCGGGAAGCTGGCCATCAGCATGACCGACTACCAGGCTTTCAAGCTGGGCGAGAACGTGGCCACCAGCCCCGGCAAGGTGGTGTTCCAGAACGACTTGATGCAGCTCATCCAGTACAACGCCTCTACAGCCCGGGTCTGGCGCACGCCGCTGCTGATCATCCCCCCGTGGATCAACAAGTACTACATCCTCGACCTGCGGGAGAAGAACTCCTTCATCCGTTGGGCCGTCAGCCAGGGCCACACTGTATTCGTGGTCTCGTGGGTCAACCCCGACGAGCGCTTTGCCCGCAAGGGCTTCGACGACTACATGCTGGAGGGTCCGCTGGCGGCACTCGACGCGATTGCACAGGCCACCGGCGAGCGCGAGGCCAACGTCATCGGTTATTGCCTCGGGGGAACGCTGTTCGCCTGCCTGCTGGCCTGGCTTGCCGCCAAAGGCAACAAGCGGGTGAAGAGCGCCACCTTTTTCACCGCCTTGATCGACTTCACCGAGCCAGGCGAGCTGGGCGTGTTCGTGGACGAGACCACGCTCACCAATCTGGAGAAGAAGATGCAGGAGCGCGGCTATCTCGAAGGCTCGGAGATGGCCAACACCTTCAATCTGTTGCGGGCCAACGATTTGATCTGGTCCTTCGTGGTCAACAACTATCTCTTGGGCAAGGACCCGTTCCCCTTCGACCTGCTGTACTGGAACTCCGATTCCACGCGCATGCCGGCCAAGATGCACACGTTCTACCTGCGCAAGATGTACATCGAGAACCTGTTGACCAAGCCGGGCGGAATCAGCCTCGCGGGCGAGCCCATCGACGTGGCAAGAATCACCACGCCGGCTTGTTTCGTCTCTACCATCGAGGACCATATCGCGCCGTGGAAGAGCACCTACATGGGCGCGAAATTGGTGAAAGGCCCGGTAAAGTTTGTGTTGGCGGGCTCCGGCCATATCGCGGGCGTGGTCAATCCGCCCGCAACGCAGAAGTACTGCCACTGGACCAACCCGGGCCTGCCGGACTCCGCCGACGAGTGGCTTGCCAGCGCGCAACGCCACGAAGGCTCGTGGTGGCCCGAGTGGAACGCATGGGTCAGCCAGTTTGGCGGCGACAAGGTGGACGCACGCGCCCCGGGCGGAGGCGGGCTGGCGCCAATCGAGGATGCGCCCGGATCCTACGTCAAGCTGCGCCTCGATCCGGCCGGCTCCTCCAGCGCTCACGCGGCCCGCCCGGAGAAGGCGCAGGCAGCAGGAAGCGAGACGAAACAACGGACCGGCTCCGATCCGCCGAACGCTAAAGCCCGAGCGAGGAGTGCAGCGCGGCACCGCACAGCGAAACTGAAGGGCTAGCGCAGACTGCCGCGGAAGTCGCGCAGATAGGTGAGCCCTTGTATGGCGCGGCTGCCATACCAGGAGGTCATGGAGCCGTCGATCAGCGCCGCGCGCGTGCGGCTGCCCGTGGGGAGCAGATCGAGGATCTCAACGCGATGCCGCTCGCGGAAGCTGTAGGGTTCGCTCGACAGCAGCACGAGATCCTGTTCCCGCAGCAGATCGGGCGTGAGGTTGAGCGCGGGATAACGGGCCTCGCTCTTGGTTTCGTAGGTGTCCCAGCCGACCGTCGCGAGCATCTGCGAAACGTAGGTATCCCGCGCCACGGTCATCCAAGGCGCCTTCCAGATGAGGTAGAGCACGCGTTGGCGCGGCCAACTCGGCGCAGCCAGCATCGTCTCCCCGTAGGCAAGTTCGAGGCGCCAGCACAGCCTCTGCGCCTGCTCGTCGCGCGAGAAGATCCGTCCCAACAGCCGGTACAGGACGAAGTTGTCCTTGGGCCCCAGGGGATGGGTCACAATCACGTGCGGCACGAACTTCGCCAACTCCTCCACGGTCGCGCGCGGGTTCTCGTCGACGTTGACGATCAGATGGGTCGGCGCCAGGCGCTTGATGCGCGCCACTTCGATGCTCTTCGTCCCGCCTACCTTGGGTACGCGTCTGACGCGATCTTTGGGGTGGATGCAGAAGCCGGTGCGGCCCACGATCTGCGGCGCCAGATCGAGCTCGAACAAGAGCTCCGTGATGCTCGGCACCAGCGACACGATGCGCGCCTGCGCGCGCGCGACCTCGTGGCGCGTCCCGACCGCGTCGATGAGGTCGCGTTCGTTGATAGGAGTGAGAGACATTCCCGCCTGATCGTTTGCCCCGCTCCGCCGGACCGCTTGAAGGATCCGGCCCCGACTATTCTAGTGGGCCACTCCGCTCCGCTCCATGGGTTCCGGCTAGCGGCGCCGGACCGCGATCGCGCGTGCACGTGCGCGCGGTGTCTTTGCGGCGCCGGACGCGGCGCGAGTCCGTGAGCCGTTCGAGTCCACGCTTGCGACGATCGGGGCGGCGGAGAGCGGAAGCAGGCTCTCCTTGAGACAGCCCAGCACGAAACTGGATTTGGTGTGCCGGATTCCCGGGATCCGATACAGACGCTCGCGCAGCAGGCGCTCATAGTCGCGCGTGTCACGCACCGCGATCCGGATGTGATAGTCGTAGTCGCCAGAAACCAGGTAGGCCTCGAGCACTTCAGGGATCGCCTCCAGCGCCTGACCGAACGCCTCCAATGTCTCTTCGTGATGGTTGTCCAAAGTCACTTGCACGATTACGGCTTCGCCGAACCCGATCGCCACGGGATCGAGGCGCACCGTGTAGCCCTGGATCACCCCATCGCTCTCCATCCTTTTGATCCGCGCCCAGCACGGCGTGCTCGTCAAGCCGACGCGCGAGCTGATGTCCTGAAGGCTGGCCCGAGCGTCCTGCTGCAGGACCGCCAGGATGCCCAAGTCGAACTTGTCGAGAGGCATGAAGTCAGATTTTAGAAGTATTTTCTAAGGATTACCATATCTGCAATGGGATTTTCTAGAGACGGGCGAGACTGGAAGAAAACTAAGTCACCTTTTCTAGACACGAGCCTATAGGATTGTCGCCATGAACGAGCGCGCCGCAACCGGGTCCATAGCCTGTATGCGGGCCAGCGAGCATTTGGTGCGCACCTTGCTTGGCCGGACAAGCTGCCGGGTGGGGCGATCGGGAAATGTCTCGCCGACTAGACGGCTCAACATCCAGCAACACCAGATCGATTGCACGAACCGAGCGCGAGCGATCCACCCCTTCCCCGCGCTCGGCCAGGGCGGCGCCGAACCCAAGGCGCGAAACCCTGCGTCGAATCCTACAGGAGCAAGACATGCAGGCAGTCACGTTGGACGATAAGTACATCTCCGACAGCGACCGGATCTACCTGACCGGCATTCAAGCCCTCGTGCGCCTCGCGCTGGTCCAGCGCCGGCGCGACCTGGCCGCGGGCCTCAATACCGCCGGTTTCATTTCCGGCTATCGGGGCTCGCCGCTCGGCGGGCTTGACCAGGCGCTGTGGAAGGCCCGCAAGCATCTGGACGCCCACCGCGTCAAGTTCCAACCCGGGATCAACGAAGAGCTGGCCGCGACTGCCGTGTGGGGCACGCAGCAGCTGCACCTATTCGGCGGTTCGGACTACGACGGCGTCTTCGCCATGTGGTACGGAAAAGGCCCGGGCGTAGACCGCTGCGGCGACGTGTTCAAGCACATGAACTTCGCCGGGACGGCTCGGTACGGCGGCGTTCTGCTCGTTGCGGGCGACGATCACGCCGCTTACTCGTCGACGCTCCCCCACCAGAGCGATCACCTGTTCTCCGCTTCCATGATCCCGGTGCTGTATCCGTGCAACGTCCAGGAGTATCTCGAACTGGGATTGCACGGATGGGCAATGTCGCGTTTTTCCGGCTGCGCGGTGGGCTTCAAGGCGCTGGCCGATACGGTGGAGTCGTCCGCTTCGGTGGAAGCGGATCCATTGCGCGTCAAGCTCGCCCTTCCCGAGGACTTCGTCATGCCGGAGGGCGGACTCAACTGCCGGCCGCTGAAAGACCCGATCGGCGTCCAGGCGCGCAAGCAGGAAGCGTTGATGCAGGACTACAAGATCTATGCTGCGCTGGCCTACGCGCGCGTCAACCGGCTCAACCGCACGATGATCGACTCGCGCGATGCGCGGCTGGGCATCATCGCCTCGGGAAAGTCGTATATGGATGTCCTCGAGGCGCTCGAGGAGCTCGGGATCACCGAGCAGAACGCGGTGGAGATCGGCATCCGCTTGTTCAAAGTCTCCATGCCCTGGCCTCTGGAGCCGGACGGTGTGCGCGAATTCGCGCGCGGTCTCGACGAGATCCTGGTGGTGGAAGAGAAGCGCCAGATGGTGGAGTACCAACTCAAGGAGCAGCTCTACAACTGGCGCGCCGACGTGCGCCCGCGCGTGATCGGCAAGTTCGACGAACAAGGCGAGTGGGTTCACCCGCGCGGCGAATGGCTGCTTCCCCCCAAGGCTGACTTCTCGGTCGCGCAGATCGCGCGCGTCATCGCCGCGCGTATCACGCGCTTCCATGCCAGCGACCTGATCAAGGCGCGCTTGAGCTTCCTGGAAGCCAAGGAGGCCGTACTGAAGAAGGCGGTGAACACGCCCCCGCGGCCGGCGTACTACTGCTCCGGCTGCCCTCACAACACCTCGACGAGAGTGCCCGACGGCAGCCTCGCGCTCGCGGGCATCGGCTGCCACGTGATGGCGATGTCGATCTATCCCGAGCACACCAAGGCCACGACGCACATGGGCGGAGAGGGCGCACCCTGGATCGGCCAGGCGCCTTTCTCGCAGCTGTCACACGTGTTCGCCAATCTGGGCGATGGCACTTACTTCCACTCCGGCTCGCTCGCGATCCGTGCCGCCATCGCGGCGAACGTCAATATCACCTACAAAATCCTGTACAACGACGCGGTCGCGATGACCGGCGGACAACCTATCGATGGACCCGTCTCCGTGCCGATGATCGCGCAACAGATGGCCGCCGAAGGCGTCAAGCGCATCGCCTTGGTGACCGACGATCTGACACGGTACCAGGACCGGTCGCAACTGCCGCAGGCGGTCACGCTGCACGACCGGAAGGACATGGACGCGGTCCAGAAGGAGCTCAGGAACCACCAGGGCGTATCCGTGCTGATCTACGATCAGACCTGCGCTGCAGAAAAGCGGCGGCGCCGCAAGAAGGGCCAGTATCCCAAGGCCAGCGAGCGCGTGTTCATCAACGAGGCCGTGTGCGAAGGTTGCGGCGACTGCGGCGTGCAGTCCAACTGCACCTCCATCGTGCCGGTCGAGACCGAGTTCGGCCGCAAGCGCGCGATCGATCAGTCCTCATGCAACCAGGACTATTCGTGCATCCAGGGCTTCTGCCCCAGCTTCGTGACCGTGGTAGGCGGCGCGCCGCGCAAATCGCGCGCCGGCGATCTGGCCGCGGGCGCCTTTGAGCTGCCCGAGCCTCCCGCGTTTGCGCTGCAAGACACCCCGTACAATATTCTGATCACGGGCATAGGCGGCACCGGGGTCATCACGGTCGGCGCGCTCGTGGGCATGGCCGCCCATCTGGAAGGGAAAGGGATCTCGGCCCTGGACATGACCGGCATGTCGCAGAAGAACGGCGCGGTGACCTCCCACGTCCGGATCGCGCGCCGGCCCGAGGACATCCGGGCCCAGTGTATCGCCACCGGCGAAGCCGATCTGATCCTCGGTTGCGATATGCTGACAGCCGGTGCGCACGACGCCATCTCCAAGACCAGGCCCGGGAGGACCGTCGCGGTCATCAACACCTATCAGCAGCCGCCCGGCCCGTTCGCCAGGGACCCGGACTGGCGCTTTCCGGCCGAGCAGATCCGTGCGCTCATCGACGAATCCGTCGACGGCTGCTCGCACTTTCTGGATGCCACCCGCCTGGCCACGGCCCTGATGGGGGACTCCATCGCCACGAACCTGTTCATGCTCGGTTATGCCTATCAAAAGGGGCTGGTTCCGCTGCTGGAGACCTCGATCACCCGGGCGATCGAACTGAACGAGGTCGCCGTCGAGGCCAACAAGCAAGCCTTCGTCTGGGGACGGCGCGCAGCGGTGGATGCGGATCGCGTCGAGAAGATCGCGCTCCCAACGCGGCCTGTCGTCGTTCAACTGCCGCAAAGCCTGGATGCCCTGATCGCCCGACGCGTCGCGTTCCTGACCGAGTATCAGAATGCCGGCTATGCCCAGCGCTATCAGGAATTGGTCGAGCGGGTGCGCCGGGCCGAGGCGCGGGTCAGCGCCAACGAAACCCTGAGCAGAGCGGTCGCCAAGTCGTTTTTCAGGCTGATGGCCTACAAGGACGAGTACGAGGTCGCGCGCCTGTACACCAGCGGGGACTTCGAGAAACAGTTGAAGCGGGCGTTCGAAGGCGGCTTCACCCTCAAGTTCAACCTTGCACCCCCGCTGTGGGCCAAGCGTGGCGGTCAGGGTCGACTGATCAAGGCGCGGTATGGCCCGTGGATGTGGCATGCGTTCAAAATACTCGCGCGGCTGAAAGTTCTGCGTGGGACAATGCTCGACGTCTTCGGGCGCACCGAGGAGCGCCGCATGGAGCGGCAACTCATCGAGGACTATCGTTCCTCCATGTCTGCTGCGCTCGATAGGCTGACGACCGACAACCTGGTGCAGGTGGTCGAACTGGCCAGCCTGCCGGAGCAGATACGGGGCTTCGGTCACGTCAAGCTGCAGAGCGTGCAAAAGGCGCAGGCGCGCTGGCGTCAAATCGAACAAGCGCTGAGCGCAAACAGCGGAGAGGTCAGCGCGCACAAGAAGGCGGCCTGAGCGCCAAGCGCCGCCGCATTACAATAGCGTCCTTTCCGAGAGGGACCGCGGTTGGACAATTGGAGCTTTGGATGACCGATCTCTCCGCCCGACCCGCGGCTGCCGCACACCGCACCCAGCGCCACGTCCGCTTCGTCACCGCCGCCAGCCTGTTCGACGGCCACGACGCCTCCATCAACATCATCCGCCGGATGCTGCAGGCGAGCGGCGCCGAAGTCATCCACCTGGGCCATAACCGTTCGGTCGAGGAGATCGTCACCGCCGCCCTGCAGGAGGATGCGCACGGGATCGCCGTGAGCTCCTACCAAGGCGGACACATCGAGTTCTTCCGCTACATGCTCGATCTGCTGCGCCAGCGCGGCGGGGAGCACGTCAAGGTTTTCGGCGGCGGCGGCGGCGTGATCGTTCCCGCCGAGGTCC
Source organism: Burkholderiales bacterium (assembly GCA_035501675.1). Taxonomy (GTDB): domain Bacteria; phylum Pseudomonadota; class Gammaproteobacteria; order Burkholderiales; family SHXO01; genus SHXO01. The sequence goes on along the minus strand of DATJVW010000089.1, from coordinate 10,734 downwards.
GCGAGCTGGAGGCGTACGGGGTCGAGCGCATCTACTCGCCCGAGGACGGCGCCCGCATGGGGCTGCAGGGCATGATCGACGACATGGTCCAGCGGGCGGATGCGGACTTGTGCGAGCAGCTGCCGGCCACCTTGGATCCCTTGCGGCGCGGCGATCGCCGCGTCCTCGCGCGCGTGATCACCGCGCTCGAGGGCCACGCGCTGCCTGAAGTGATGCGCGAAGCCATCGCAGCGCATGCGGCCCAGCGCGATACCGTGCCCGTGCTGGGGATCACCGGGACGGGCGGCTCCGGCAAGTCCTCGCTGACCGACGAGCTGGTGCGCCGCCTGCGGCTCGATCAGGACGACCGGATGCAGATCGCGGTGCTCGCCGTCGACCCGTCTCGCCGCAAGAGCGGGGGGGCACTGCTGGGCGACCGCATCCGCATGAATGCTCTCAACACCCCCAACGTCTACATGCGCTCACTCGCTACCCGGGGCGCGGGCAGGGAGGTCGCGGCCGCATTGCCCGACGTCATCGCGGCATGCAAATGCGCCGGGTTCGATCTGATCCTGGTGGAGACCTCGGGGATCGGCCAGGGCGATGCGGCCATCGTTCCGCTGGTCGACTATTCGCTCTACGTCATGACGCCGGAGTACGGGGCCGCCAGCCAGCTCGAGAAGATCGACATGCTCGACTTCGCCGACTTCGTGGCCATCAACAAGTTCGACCGGCGCGGCGCCGACGATGCGTTGCGCGACGTGCGCAAGCAGTTCCAGCGCAACCGCAAGGCGTTCTCCATGCCGCCGGATCAGCTGCCTGTGTTCGGCACCGTCGCGTCGAGATTCAACGACGACGGCGTCACAGCGCTCTACCAAGCCATCGTGCCCCGGCTCGTCGCGAAAGGCTTGAAGCTGGCACCGGGGCGCTTGCCCCGGGTCGACGTTCGGGCCTCATCGCGCGTGCGCGCTATCGTGCCGCCGGCCCGCGCCCGCTACCTCGCCGAGATCGCCGAGACGCTACGCGAGTACAAGAAACACGTGATGGAGCAGGTCAGGCTGGCCCGTGAGCGGCAGCAACTGACAGCGACCAGAGCAATGCTGCTCGAGCCGCCATCATCCGGGCAAAAACCGGAACCCGCAACTGCCTCGCAACCCCTGGAATCCGGCGTTCGCCGCTACGACGAGCTCGACACCCTCATCGTCGAGCGCGAGCGCAAACTCGATCCCCGCGCCAGGAAGCTGCTCGACATGTGGCCCGACATGCAGGCAGCCTACTCCGGTGACGAGTACGTGGTGAAGATCCGCGACCGCGAGGTCCGCACCCAGCTCATCTACCAGACGCTCTCGGGCACCGCCATCCGCAAAGTCGCTCTCCCGCAGTACGAAGATCACGGCGAGCTGCTCAGGTGGCTGATGCTCGAGAACGTGCCCGGCTCGTTCCCCTACACCGGCGGTGTATTTGCTTTCAAGCGGGAAAACGAAGATCCGACCCGGATGTTCGCGGGTGAAGGCGACCCGTTTCGCACCAACAAACGCTTCCACCTGTTGTCCAGGGACATGCCAGCCAAGCGGCTGTCCACGGCCTTCGATTCCGTGACGCTGTACGGCTTCGACCCCGACGTGAGGCCGGACATCTACGGCAAGGTGGGCAATTCGGGCGTGTCTATCGCCACGCTCGAGGACATGAAAGTGCTCTACTCGGGCTTCGACCTGTGCGATCCGTCCACATCGGTGTCGATGACCATCAACGGCCCGGCACCGACGATCCTGGCGATGTTCATGAACACCGCGATCGATCAGCAGCTGGACAAGTTCCGCCGGGACAATGGCCGCGAGCCGACCGAGGACGAGGTCGAGAAGGTCCGCGAGTGGACGCTGGAGAGCGTGCGCGGCACGGTGCAAGCCGACATCCTCAAAGAGGACCAAGGCCAGAATACCTGCATCTTTTCCACCGAGTTCAGCCTCAAGGTGATGGGCGACGTCCAGGAATATTTCATCCACCACGGGGTGAAGAACTTCTACTCGGTGTCCATCTCCGGCTACCACATCGCCGAAGCCGGGGCCAACCCCATCAGCCAGCTCGCCTTCACCCTCGCGAACGGCTTTACTTTCGTGGAGGCGTACCTCGCGCGCGGCATGCACATCGACGACTTCGCGCCCAATCTGAGCTTCTTCTTCAGCAACGGGATGGACCCGGAGTACTCGGTGATCGGGCGCGTGGCGCGCCGCATCTGGGCCGTGGCGATGAAGAACAGGTACGGCGGGAACGAGCGGTCACAGAAGCTCAAGTATCACTGTCAGACCTCGGGGCGCTCGCTGCACGCGCAGGAGATCGCGTTCAACGACATCCGCACCACCCTGCAGGCGCTGATCGCCACCTACGACAACGCCAACTCTCTGCACACCAACGCGTTCGACGAGGCCATCACCACCCCCACCGAAGAGAGCGTGCGCCGCGCCATGGCGATCCAGCTCGTGATCAACCGCGAGTGGGGTCTGGCGAAAAACGAGAACCCCAACCAGGGCAGCTTCATCATCGACGAGCTGACCGAGCTGGTCGAAGAGGCGGTGCTCGAGGAATTCGAGGCCATCAGCGAACGCGGCGGCGTGCTGGGTGCGATGGAGCTGGGCTACCAGCGCGGCAAGATCCAGGAGGAGTCTCTCTACTACGAGCACAAGAAGCACGACGGCTCCTACCCCATCATCGGGGTCAACACCTTCCGCAATCCCCACGGCGACGCGATCCCCGACAAGCTGGAGTTGATCCGCTCGACCGAGGAGGAGAAGCGCGGTCAGCTCAAGCGCCTCGCCGACTTCCACCAGCGCAACGAGGCCGAAAGCGGCCCGATGCTCAGCCGGCTTCAGCAGGCCGTAATCGATAACAAGAACGTGTTCGAAGTGTTGATGGACGCGGTGCGGGTCTGCTCGCTCGGGCAGATCACGCACGCGCTGTTCGAAGTGGGTGGGCAGTATCGGCGCTCAATGTGAATGGCGGGGTCCGCGCATCCTGGCGCAAGCCAGGGTTTGCGGGCAACACCGTCGCTCGATGTAGCGCGGCGGGAGCACGCCCATCCCGACGAAGGTCTCGATCCAGAGCGGACCGCCGTATAACACGGCGGCGGCAGCCGACCGGTCCCGGCCCGGACCCGACTTCCCGATGTCCTCGCACCCGTTTGCGCCGGTGATCCGCGCCGCGTTATGGATGACAGGCGCGCTCGCGTCGTTCACGGCGATGGCGATCGCCGGACGCCAGCTCTCGGCCGAGCTGACGACCTTTCAGATCCTGTTCTTCCGCAGCTTTGTCGGCCTCGTGGTCGTAATGGTCCTGTTACGGCGTTCGGGTTGGGCGCCGGTCAAGACCCGCGTGTTCGGAATGCATCTGCTGCGCAACGTCGCACACTTTGGCGGGCAGTACGGCTGGTTCTACGGCATCGCGCTCATTCCGCTGACCGAGGTCTTCGCCATCGAGTTCACGATACCGATCTGGACCGCGATCCTGGCGACGCTCTTCCTAGGCGAGCGGATGAACCGGGTGCGCGTTGCAGCGGTCGCGCTCGGCTTCGTGGGCATCCTGGTCATATTGCGTCCCGGCATGGCGGTGGTCAGCGCACCGGCTCTGGCGGTCCTCGGTGGTGCGCTGTGTTACGCGGTGTCGCACATATTCACCAAGCGTCTTTCCGGCACCGAGACGCCGCTGACTATTCTCTTCTACATGACGCTGATCCAGCTGCCGCTTGGGCTCGCGCCCGCGCTGCCGCATTGGGTCTGGCCGTCTGCCGCCTTGTGGCCGTGGGTGGGCGTCGTCGCCGTGACGGCGCTCTCGGCGCACTACTGTTTGACGCGCGCCTTCCGGCTCGCTGACGCGACGGTGGTCATTCCCATGGACTTCCTGCGGCTGCCCTTGATCGCCGTCGTGGGCTTCCTCTTCTACGGCGAGCCGCTGAACATCTGGGTGTTCGTCGGCGCGCTGATCGTCTTCGCGGCTACGTGGCTCAATCTGAAGGGCGCATCGAACTTGGACCAGGCGCGTTCCCGGAGCGGGGTGCGGGCGACATCATAGGCGGCGGCAAGGAGGAACGGCGGGCTAGGGCGCCCGAGGACCGCGTTCAGTCCTCGCCCCGTTCAGCGAGCCCGAGACGCCGCCATCCCTCGAGTCCCAGGCGCCGAAGGGTTTCCATGTTCCTCGCGGGGATTGCGGCGACGTCCGCAGCGGCCAGCGTCGCGCGCGCGACGCTCGATTCCCGCAGCAGGTGGAGCATCGGGTAAGGCGACCGGTTGGTGTAGTTCTCGATGTCGTCCGGGCCGCTGCCGGCGAACTGGTAACGCGGGTGGAAGCTTGCGAGCTGGAGCTCTCCCGTGAGCCCCAGCGCTTCGACCATCGCCTCGGCCGCGTCGAGAAAATCGTTGTACTCCAGAAAAGCGGCGAGCGCGCTGGGGTGGATGAGCAAAGTGGTTTCGCAAGTTTGCGGATCTGCAGCCTGCAGCGCGCGTAGCTCGCGAGACAGATCCACCAGGAGCGCATCCTTCGATTGCGCTTCACTGACGCAATATCGGATAAGACCGTTCGCGTATGCGGCCTTCGCGAACGGGCACAGGTTCAGGCCGATGACGGCTTTCTCGATCCAGTCCCGGGTCTCGGCGATGACCGTGGCGACACTCGCCTGCCGTGTCACCTCAGTAGCCCTGAAGGATACGCGCACACCTTTCGGATCATACTGACCGCCGTTTCGCGCACGACAATCTGTTCGTGCGGTTTGCCCCCGGCCGAACGCCCACGGCCGTCGCTATGCGGCCTGGGACCAACTCCGGCGACCGCAGGGCTCGGATGCGCAATGCAGTGCCGTTCGATGGGAGCAACGACAAAGCTGCCCTCAATACGCTCGCTTCAACGTGAAGAAGTCGCCCAGCGCCCCGTTGATCTCGGAAGCAGTTACGAACCGAGCGGACGCTGCGGCGCTGGGCTGCATGCACGCCATGCGATAGCCTTTCGCCCCCTGTGCGGTCTGAAGGTTCATGCGCGTCGATGTGACGGCTTCACCCAGGGAACCGGCCGCCTGCTCGTCATAATCAACGCCAGTCACCGTGAATGACTGCGGTTTGATCTCGCGGGCTGCGCTTGCCGCGTCGTCGAGCGCGAATCTGCAGTACGGATAGTTCGGCCTGATAGCTTCCGGTGCGACCAGCCGGGTGTCTTGGAAGTCGACAGATGAGCTCCCCGCTGGGATCACGATGCTCTTGTTGAGCGTGAAGACCGAGCCGGATGCCACATCCTGCGGCGGGCCGGCAAGAGTTTTTTTGGCGTGCGGCTGGCAGGCAGCGAGCGCGGCGGCACCCAGAAGAAAGAGTACTGCAGTTTTCGGTCGTTTCATTGCGCGGCCCGCTGATGGTCAGGGCGAATTGTATTCGGTCTGCTGCGGACAGCTCGCGCCGAGCGCAAGCCACGGCGAGCGGTATCTATGCAGTTTGACGAGGCGGCCAAGCGGGCGCGTCGTGCCCGAGCGGGACCGGCGGCCTCGCCCAGCGCGGCTGTGTCTGGGACATGCGCGCAACGGGCGCGAGATGGCGGATCAAGCCCAGCGCCGAGGGGGTCTCCAGAGTAATGCGGGAGATCTCCTCCTCCGGCAGCTCCTGCGCGACATCGGCCATCTGCGCTGTATCGACCAGACCCCGCTCGACGATCCATTGGGCGGTGCGGGCGAGCGACACGCGCACGCGCCAGCTTCCGCCCTCGGTAGCGCGGCGCTGTAGCGCGACCATTGTGCCAAATGCCATCAGGTAACCGCTCACGTAATCGATCGCGGAGACCGGCATGATGCGCGGCGTCTCGCCCCCGCCCTGGATCATGGCCATGCCGCTCACGCATTGAACCACCGTGTCGAAGCCGCGTCGCGCTGCCCAAGGGCCGGCGCGACCCCAGGCGCTCAATTCCACGCACACCATCCCCGGCCGCAACCCGGCCAGAGCCTCGATCCCGAAGCCACGCGCAGCGAGCGCTCCGGGACGATAGGACTGCGAGAAGACGTCGCAGCGTCCATCCCGGATGAGCGAAATGAGCGTCTCGACATCGGCGCCCTGCCCCAGGTCGAGAAAGGTGGACAGCTTGCCCAACCCGGTATCGATCTCCACGTCCCCGGAGTGCGGGAGATGCGACACCGAGACTTTCAGCACATCCGCGCCGTGCTCGGCGAGCGTGCGCGCGCAGGTTGGCCCGGCCAGCACGCGGGTCAGATCGAGCACGCGGATGCCGCAGAGCGGCCTGTTCGCGGCGGCAAGCGGCTCGCGTGGCGCATCGCCGATGCGTTCGATCTCCAGCAAGGGCAGCGAGGCCACCGCGGCCGATTGCTGATGGGTCAGCCACTCGCTCTGGGTGCGGACCAACCCGGCGCAGCCGCGCGCGGCGTGCACCGCTTCTTCGAGCGCCAGAGCGTCCCAGTCGCGGGCAGCGCGAGCGACGCTATTTCGGTCGGCATCGGCCGAGACGCCGAGCACGCCCAGCGCAGCCGCGCGGTGGTTCGGAAAGTTGCAGTGCAGGAACACCCAGCGCTGGTCGCGCGCCGGGTAGAGCCCGCTCAACCGATCGACCGGGTCCTTCGGCGCCGCGCCACCGATGCGCAGATAGCGAGCGCTGCGCAGCGCCGCCGTGGCATGGCGCAAGTCGATCGAGATCGCCTGGCGTTGGCCTTTTCCCGTGCGCAGCGTCCACAGGCGCGCCGCCGCCATCGCCGAAGCAGCGATCGCCGCGGCCCCGGCCGCGCCGATGCGAAAGCGCGTCGGCAAGACCGGATCTTCGCCGCGCATCTCGACTTCGCCCGCTTCGGGCTTGGCGAGCGCGACCAGACTGAGCAGTTCATCGAGCGCGTGATAGGGCATGGCTTGAAAGCATATCGCTACAGCGCCAACTCGTGTCGTCTTTGCGTTGTTGCATGCTGCGGCAGGAACCGGTTTGGCCATTTGCTGGCGCTCCGCAGTCCGTGGCAAGATGACCCAGGCCCGGGTTGCGGAGACAGCATGTGGGATGCAGGCATGCCCCAGAAGGCCGTTGAGATCATCCTGATGCGACAGCTCGCGAGCTATCTCGCGATGCCGATCATGCTGTTCGACCCGACCGGCAATCTCCTCTTCTACAACGAGCCGGCGGAAGCGATCCTAGGCCGGCGCTTCGACGAGACGGGCGAGATCCCGTTCGAGGAGTTGTACACCTTGATCGAGCTGACCGCTGAAGATGGTTCACCCATTCCATTCGAAGCCCGCGCTCTGGTCGTCGCCCTGCAGAAGCGCCAGGCCGCGCATCGCACCTCCTGGCTGCTCAAGCCCGACGGCAGCCGCAGGAAGATGGAAGCGACGGCCTTCCCCCTGGAGGGGCAAGGGGGACGGCATCTGGGCGCGGTCGTCATCGCCTGGGAGGCGGATCAGCCATGAGGGCGACGCTGTGGGGAACGCGCGGCTCGTTGGCGACCCCCGGGCCGGAGACGGTTCGATACGGAGGCAACACCTCGTGCGTCGAGGTGGAAGGCGCCAACGGCACGGTATTGATCCTCGATGCCGGTACAGGGATCCGACGCCTCGGCGCGACCGTCGGGCCCGACGTGGGGCGGATCGACCTGCTCCTGACCCACCTGCACATGGACCATATACAGGGGCTGGGCTTCTTCCGGCCCCTGGATGAGCCCGGCCAGGAGGTCCACATCTGGGGCCCGCCCTCCACGACCCTCGATCTGCGCGCTCGGCTGAGCCGTTACCTCTCGCCTCCCCTGTTCCCCGTTCGACTGCTGGACCTCCCTTGCCGCCTCACGCTGCACGACGTGCCGCTCGGAGAGTTCGAGATCGGCGGACTGAAGATTCTCGCCGCGCTCGTGTGCCACCCCGGGCCGACCGTGGGATACAGGATCAGCGAAGGCGGCGTCTCCATCGCCTACATCCCGGACCACGAGCCGGCCCTCGGAGCAACAAGATTTCCGGACAACCCGGACTGGATCTCGGGGTTTGACCTCGCTCAAGGGGCTGACCTTCTTATCCACGACAGCCAGTACAACGCGGTGGAGTACCCGCGGCACGTGGGCTGGGGGCATAGCGCGATGGCACACACGCTCGCTTTTGCCGCCAAGGCGCAAGTCAAGCGCCTGGTCACCTTCCACCACGACCCGGCCCACGATGACGCGGCGCTCGATCGTATCATCGATGAGGCGCGCGGTTCGGCCGATCTCCCCTTCGAGCTCATTGCCGGCACCGAGGGCGCGCGCTTCGACCTGGGACCGCGGACCGCGTCTGCTCGCCCCACGAAGTGAACCATCATGATCGGCGCGATCGCCGGGGACATCGTCGGCTCGGTGTACGAAGGCAGCGGTCTCAAAAGCAAGCGATTTGCGCTGCTCGGTCCCGGGAGCCGGTTTACCGACGACTCGGTCCTCACCGTTGCGGTCGCCAGGGCGATCATGGAGAACCTGGACTACCGAACCGCGGTCCTGGAGTTGGGTCGCAAGTATCCGGACGCGGGCTACAGCCCTCAGTTCAGGGCGTGGCTGTCGGCTCCGGCGCCGCAGCCCTATCAAAGCTTCGGCAACGGCGCGGCCATGCGCGCGAGCCCGGTGGGTTTCGCGTTCGATACCGAGGAAGCGGTCCTGCGCGAGGCCGGCAAGACGGCTGAGATCAGCCACGACCATCCGAAAGGCATCATGGGTGCGCAGGCCACGGCGCTCGCTGTGTTCCTGGCGCGGACGGGGGCCTCCAAGCAAAGCATCAGAACGGAACTGGCCGGGCGCTTCAAGTATGACCTGCAGCGCAGCGTCGATCAGATCCGGCCCGCTTACCGCTTCGATCTGTCGTGCGAAGGCACGGTACCACAGGCCGTCACGTGCTTCCTCGATGCGCAGTCGTATGAGGACGCGCTGCGCAACGCTGTCTCCCTGGGCGGTGACAGCGATACGCTGGCTTGCATCGCCGGGGCGATAGCGCATGCGTTCTACGGCGAGGTGCCGGTGCACATCGTGTCGAGCGTCAGGGAGATCCTCGCGCCGGAGCTGTGGTCGATCACCGAGCGCTTCTGCGCGCGATTCGGGATATCCCTGTGCGCCTGCGAGGCGCGGCGTTGACGCGATGTGCCGCGCGCGCCATGCTGATTGCGATTGAGCCTGGTTCACATCCGGGTGCATCGAGACAGGCCTGGAGCGAGCTCTTGAACCGTCGGATGCAACGGCCCTCGGCCAGCATGTTCGCGAGTCGCAGCCGCTCACAGTCGTCGGAGATATCGACACAGGAGGCGTACCCATCCGGCGTGACGCGTCTTTGACGGTCGAGCGCGTTCTGGATCGCGTCCTTCGGCTGGGGATCGCTGGCTGCGGCGTCGTAGGGACCGATGCACACCGTGTAGCTCGAATCGGCGAGTTGCTCGTGCGGGACGAAATCGCGCGCACTTCAGAAGCGTCTGCCCTTGTTCGGGGGTCAAGTTCCTGAGACCTGCGGCCCGCGTCTTCGTGGCGTCGGCTGCCTCGCTCGAGGCGGCAGAGGCCGAGGGCGCGACGCCGAGGAGCGCGGCGGCGGGCATGGACGCGCTGGCAAACACCAACATGGACATTGCTTTCTCCCGGTGAACTTGGACGTCATTGCTCACGAAATCGCCCGCTGCCACCACCCGAGGAGGATCGTATGGAAGGACCGCTACGCACGATGAGCATCGAGGCGCTGGCCCAACGGGTCGGCACCGAGGTGGGGACCTCCGATTGGTTCCGCATCGATCAAGGGAAGATCGATGCCTTCGCCGAGCTCACGCAGGATCACTATTTCATCCATGTCGATCCAGCGCGCGCCGCCTCGACCCGCTTCGGCGGAACAGTGGCCCATGGCTTCCTCACCCTGTCGATGCTGGCGCCGATGGCCTATCAGGCGTGCCCCGCGGTGGAGGGCACGAAAACAGCGGTCAATTACGGGTTCAACCGACTGCGCTTTGTCGCGCCGGTGCCTGCAGGGTCGCGCATCCGAGGACGCTTCGTCCTGAGGAGCTTCGAAGTGCAAGGCGGCGGTCGCTGGCAGTCGATCTTCGACGTGGCGGTGGAGATCGAAGGCGAACCCAAGCCGGCGCTCGTCGCAGAGTGGATCAGCGCCGGATTCCTCTAGCCCGCGCCGGATCGACTGCGATGGCGTCTCGCCCTCGCACTTCCAGTCGCGCAATGAACGCACCGAACCTGCTCGACGCCGCCCGTGCGCTGTCGCTCGAGCTCGCGAGGCTCGACTTCCCCGCCCCCATCGCACATGTCTACGACCCGCACCAGTACGCCTGGGCGCCTTACGAGCAGTACGTTGTCCGCTACGGCGCCAAGCGCAAACGAATCGTGCTGCTGGGGATGAACCCGGGGCCGTTCGGCATGATGCAAACCGGCGTGCCCTTCGGCGAGATTGCAGCGGTGCGGGACTGGATGGGCATCAGCGCCCCGGTTCACAGACCGGCGCGGGAGCACCCGAAACGGCCCATCGAGGGCTTCTACTGCAAACGCTCGGAGGTAAGCGGGCGCCGGCTGTGGGGCTGGGCAGCACGACGGTTCGGCACCGCCCAGCGCTTCTTCGCCGATTGGTTCGTGCTCAACTACTGCCCGCTTGCGCTGCTGGAGGCGTCGGGCCGCAACTTCACCCCCGACAAGCTGCCCGCGCCGCTGCTGAATTCTCTGTACGAGGCATGCGATCGTCACTTGGCCGCCGCGCTCGCCACGCTCGAGCCCGACTGGGCGATCGGCGTGGGCGGCTTTGCGGAAAAGCGCATTCG
>DATJVW010000088.1:0-5421 GCA_035501675.1 Burkholderiales bacterium | reverse complement strand
GGTGATCGAGTCCACGAATCCGTGCGGTGAGGAGCCCCTGCCCGCATACGGCTGCTGCTGCCTGGGCAGCATCAACCTGACGCTGTTCGTCGCCGATCCGTTCTCGCCCAAGGCGCGCTTCGACTTCGACGCCTTCGCGAAGGTCGTGCGCCCCGCGGTGCGGATGCTCGACAACGTCCTCGACGCGACCGAGTGGCCTCTCCCGCAGCAACACACCGAGGCGATGAACAAGCGGCGCGTCGGTCTGGGCTACACCGGTTTGGGGGATGCGCTGATCATGCTGGGCTTGCGCTACGACACAGAGGCCGCGCGCGCCATGGCGGTCAAGATCACGCAGGTGATGCGCGACGAAGCCTACGCCGCGTCGGTGGACTTGGCCCAGGAGAAGGGCGCCTTCCCGCTGTACGACAAGGACCGGTATCTAGCCCCGCCGCGCTTCGCCTCGCGCCTGCCGGAGACGCTCAAAGCGCTGATCCGCAAGCACGGGATCCGCAACAGCCACCTGCTCTCGATCGCACCGACCGGAACGATCTCGCTGGCCTTCGCGGACAATGCCAGCAACGGCATCGAGCCGCCGTATTCCTGGACCTACCAGCGCAGGAAGCGCGAGCACGACGGATCGCAAAAGGTCTACGACGTCGAGGACCATGCGTGGCGCCTGTACCGTCATCTGGGCGGTGATGTCAACAAGCTGCCGGAACAGTTCGTCACGGCGCTGGAGATTTCCGCGCTGGATCACATGCGCATGGTGGCCGCGGTGGCCCCGTTCGTAGACTCGGCGATCAGCAAGACGGTGAACGTGCCGGAGAACTACCCGTACGACGACTTCAAGGGCCTGTACTTCGAAGCCTGGAAATCGGGGCTCAAGGGGATCACGACGTACCGCCCCAACCGAGTCCTGGGGAGCGTGCTGTCGGCGGCTCCCAACCCGCAGGCCCAGACACCCAACGACCTCGACACCACGGACGTCGACCGGCGCATCCGGCTGGAAGCGGCGCCGAAACCAGCGCTGTACAGCCTGCGTTGGCCGGGCCGGCCCGAGCTGCCGGCGGGAAACCCTTCCTGGACTTACCTGGTGGAGTCGCCCTTCGGCAAGTTCGCGATCTTCGTCGGCCACGTGGAGAACGGCGAGCCGCACCCGTTCGAGGTCTGGGTGAACGGCAACGAGCAGCCGCGCGGTCTGGGCGCCGTGGCGAAGACGCTGTCGATGGACATGCGGGCGCAGGACAAGAGGTGGCTGCGCATGAAGCTCGACATCGTGGCGCGCACCGCGGGCGACGATGCCTTCGACTGCCCGATGCCTCCGGACGGAAAGACGGTCCGCGTGCCGAGCCTGGTCGCGGCGTTCGCGCGCATCGTGCGCTACCGTGTGGACCAGCTCGGGGCCCTGGCGAAGGACGAGGGCAAGTCGCCCGTGCTCGACGCGCTGTTCGCCAAGAAAGAACCGAAGACCGGCACCGACGGCACCATGTCCTGGACGGTGGACGTGTACAACCCCAGCTCGGGCGACGACTTCGTGCTGATCCTCAAGGAGCTGATGCTGCCCAATGGCCAGCGCCGCCCCTACTCGGTGTGGATGGCGGGTGCCTATCCGCGCGGGCTGGACGGCCTGCTCAAACTGCTGTCGCTCGACATGCGCGTGATCGACCCGGCGTGGATCGGCATGAAGCTGCGCAAGCTGCTCAACTACGCCGAGCCGCTCGGCGACTTCATGGCGCGCGTGCCGGGTGAGGAGCGCCAGGAAAATTTCCCCTCTACGGTGGCCTACGTTGCACGCCTGATCATCCACCGCTACGCCCTGCTCGGCGTGCTCGACGAACGCGGCTACCCGGTGACGGAGATGGGGGTGCTCGAGATCCCCGAGCACGATCGCCAGGAAGACGACGCCGCCCGCTACCGGGTGCTGCGCGGGAAGCAATGCAAGGAGTGCGGCAACTTCGCGCTCATCAAGAAGGACGGCTGCGAGTTCTGCACCGCGTGCGGTGCCATCGGGGCATGCGGCTGAGTCGGTCCGGACTCCGTCCTCAATAGCGGCGGCCGAGTAGCGAAAACTCAGCCGCTAGTCGTTGCGCGTAGCGAGGCGTCGAGCCCGCGCTCGTCCCGGGTGCTGGCTTGCGGACGCCGGAGAATCGCTTTCCGAACTGCTCTGCCTCGACGCCGACGACCTGCCCTGCGTCGTCTCGGGTGAACTCGATGCGGACCTCCGACTCGGTGGCGCGCAGCGCCACGAACCTGTCGCCGGAAACATACTCGAGCGCCAGCGTAGGACCGCGGGTGGTCTGCGCCTTGAGCGTCCCTCCCTTGAGGAACACGCGCAGCGTTTTCTTCAGCTCGGGCAGTGCGTAGTCACCCTCGTACTCGGCATAGGCTCCGGCGATGGCGTTGCTCGCCGCAAGCGACTGAGCGTCGGTGCCCTCGATGTTGCTGAGCACGATCGCGCTGACGCGCAGCTCCGGGAGCACGAATATCGCGCTCTCGAATCCCGCGAGCGCCCCGAGGTGCAGGTAGGCGGCGGGCGACGTGTTCTTCGGCACGATCCAGCCGTAGCCGAAATCCTCCCGCCCCGCGGTGAACATCTCTTGGCGGGACCGGTCCGACAGGATGCGGCCGTCCATCAGCGCTCGAGCCCACCGCAGCAGATCGCGCGTAGTGGAGTACATCCCGGCGGAGGAGAACGCGACGCTGGCGTCCACGACCAGGGCGGGATGCAGCCCGTCCGCGGCCGGCGAGTAGCCTTGCGCGCTGGCGTCGGACGCCGGCAGATCGGCGCAGGCGGAATCGGTCATCTCAAGCGGATCCAGGATTTTCGTGTTCAGAAACTCCGGATAGGACGTGCCCGACGCCTGCTCGATGACCGCACCCAAGACGGCGTAGCCCGAGTCGCCATAGTCGAACGCAGAGCCGGGAGCGAACTGGAGCGGGAGGGACTCGATCAAACGCATCAGGCTCGCCGTGGGGAGCGGGTGCGCCTTGATCTCTTCGTAACCCGCGCTGCGCGTATAGCTCGGGATACCCGATGTATGGCTCAGCAGATGGAAGAGCTTGATCCCGCCCCAGGTGTCGGGACACGGTTGCAGGTAGCGACAGACCGCGTCGTCGAGCGACAGCCTGCCTTCGTCGCGCAGCTCGAGAATCGCGGCGGCCGTGAACTGCTTGGTCAACGAACCGATGCGGAACCGCGTCGCGCCCGTATTTTCGGGCCCCGCTGGATAGGCGGCGCGGCCATAACCCTTGTCGAGCAGGATCCGGCCCCCCTTGGCGATGAGCACGGACCCGCTGAACTGCCCGGCCTCGGCTTTGCGCTGCAGCTCTCGATCGATGGACTGGATGGAAGCGAGCTGCGCGCTGCAGACGCGTGCGGTCGCGAGCACCGCGACGAAGAGGATCACCCCGGGGCGTGGCATGGCTCAAGCATGGCACACGCCTTCCGCCTGCCGCAATGCCTCTCCGGCGTCGACCTAAGCGATCCGACCCGGAGATAGCGCCGCCGCCGCGGCGGGCTTACTGCGCCGCGTTCACGCCCCGGCGCCAGCCGTCGCAGGTGCTGTGGCTGGAGCTGATCCAGGACTGGTTGGCGAGCATCGTGTTGTAGCTCCTGCTGTTGCCGACCAGAGCGAGGTATTGGTTCTGCAGGGTATAAGCTTCCCGTTCCCGGTGCAGCCAGCGGTCGCACTCGCCCAGCGCCGCGCCCTCGGCGTTGATGTCCTGGAGAAAGTGAACCAGCTCGTGCAGCAGGATCGAGCGGTGGATCAGGTCGGTCTCGGGCGCCAGGCTATCGTCGATGAAAATTCCCTCGCCCGGCACGTGCCAGGCCTTCACCGGGCAAGGCCTGCCGCACAGCGTGCGCTCGATCTCGGAACGGGAAACCTTGGTGACGCGCGGCGTGGTGTTGGGCTTCCTGTAGTTCGAAAGCTTGGTGATGGTGTCCAACAGGCTGTCGACCAGCTCGGGCATCGAGTCGATCTGACTGCGATCGATCAGGCGATACATCCGCGACGAGGCCGAGCTCTCGACTGCGGTCCGGTACATGCCCGCTCTTGGTGCCTCGGACGCACCGTTACCGGGCAGATTGGGGTCCGCATGGACCGGCGTCGAGACCCCAGCGACGCCAGCCGCTGCTACGAGTATGCGCAAGCCTTTGGAGAACATAGCGTACCTCTCTCATCCATGTTCTCCTCCCATGGCGTTTCCATGCATAAATCGTACTGAGTGCCAAAAGTCGCATGCATTTCAACCGGCTGGCGCACAGATCCAGATCGCCTCGGGCGCGGTTTCGCGGCCCGAAGGTCAAAGTCGTCTCCCTATTCCACTCGCTGCTGGGACAAGAATTGCAAAAACCCCTGCAACGAAGTGGAGAAACCTCGCGGTCAATGCCTGTCGAATACCGAGCGCTTACCGAGCTCGAGGCGTCCCGTCGAGGCGGCCGAACAGCACGATGAGGCTCGCCACCAGCCCGGTCCAGCCGGTCTGATGACTGGCGCCGATCCCGGCCCCATCGTCCCCGTGGAAGTACTCGTAAAACAGCACGTGATCGCGCCAATGCGGATCGCTCTGGAACTTCTCCGAGCCGCCGTGCACAGGGCGACGGCCGCTCTCGTCGCGCAGGAAGATGCGGGTGAGACGGGTGGCGATCTCCCGGGCCACTTCGAACAGGTTCATCGACTTTCCTGAGCCGGTCGGACATTCGACTTTGAAAGAGTCGCCGTAGTACAGATAGAAGCTCAGCAGCGCGCGGATGAGCAGGGCGTTCACCGGCATCCAGATGGGCCCGCGCCAGTTCGAGTTGCCGCCGAACATGCCGCTGTCGGACTCCGCGGGCAGATAGTTCACGCGGTACTCCTCACCGTTCGCCCGGAAGACGTAAGGTTGGTCGAGGTGGAAGCGCGACAGCGCACGAATGCCGTAGGGGCTCAGGAACTCGTTCTCGTCCAGCATGCGCGCCAGGATGCGGCGTAGCCGCTCCGGCGCTCGCTGAGATAGGGGCCCCACTTTCGCCAAGGCACGCCCTTCTCCTGCGCCTGCATCAGGCGCGCCAGCTCGTCTCTGATTTGGGCTGCGGCCACAGTGACCTCTCCCCCGTGCGATGCGCCGCGCCGAATCAGTCGAGGGTCACCGCGTCAACCGAAGAATTCGATCCGCCCGTTTTCGATGTTGTACATCGCGCCGGCGATCTTGATCGCGCCCGAGGTCTCCAGATCGGCGAGCACGGCGCTGCGGGCGTGAATGTCAGCCATGGTCAGCTCGACGTTCTTGCGCGCCACGGCGTCGACAAAGTCATAGTTCTTCGCGGAGCGCTCGCCTTGATATTGCGTCGCCTCTACCGCGGGGCGAATCTTGGCCAGCAGGCCGGTGAGATTCCCCAGCTGCACGCCGTCGATGGCGCCCTTGATCGCGCCGCAGGACGTGTGCCCCATCACGAGC
>DATJVW010000087.1:0-15563 GCA_035501675.1 Burkholderiales bacterium | reverse complement strand
AGCGCCCTGACCGTGATGTACCCCTCGGCCACCGCAGAGTCTCAATCGTTATTAAAGTTGTGCCAGGTCGGGCGAGTTGCTCCATGCGCGCAGCAAGATGCGTCGTTTGGCCGACAGCGGTGTAGTCCATGTGGAGGTCGCTGCCGATGGCGCGGACCACCACCTCTCCGGAGTTTTGGCGCGTCGAACAGGGCCATGATGCCGTCGCCCATGACCTGATTGACTGTCCCCTCGTAGCGGTGCACCGCCTCCATCATCCGCTCGAGTACCGGATCGAGAAGCTTGCGCGCCTCCTCGGGATCGCGGTCGGCGAGCAGCTCCATCGAGCCCTTGAGGTCCGCGAACAGGACGGTGACTCGTTTGCGTTCGCCTTCGAGCGCACCCTTCAAGGTCTGGATGCGCTCGGCGATGTGCTTCGGAGTGTAAGCAGCGGGCGCGCCGAACCGCTCAACCGCCCGCGCTGATGGTGCAACGGGGTGCGCGCAGGCCGGACAGAACTTCGCTGTCTCGCGCAACGCACTGCCACAATTGGAGCAGGTGCGCGCGAGCGGCGCAGCACATTCCTCGCAGAACCTCGCCTCGGGCGGATTATCGTGCTGGCAGCGAGGGCATTTCATGGGGTCGTGCGAGCCGGCTCGAGTGGGTTAACGGTGGAGGCCGGTGCCTCGATGCGAGATTCTCTGGCGAGTTCAGACCGGACCGAGCGGTTGGAGCTCTCGCATGAGGAGATCCCATTGTTCTGCCTTCTTGAACGGGTAGGTCGCCTGCAGGTACACAGCGCCATCGTCGAGAGCGCATAGCTCGACATAGGATAGAGTCGCACCGCCTCGCGCAGTAGTTCCGAAGGTCCCGACCATGGGCAGCAGGACGGCTTGATGACCCTTGAGGTCGCGCACGGTTTCGTCCTCGTTCTCGCCCATCAGGCGGCTGTATCCCGCGATGTCGGCGGCGAGGATCGCTGCAAGCCTGCGGCTGCCGCCGATATCGTCTAGCACGGCGCGGTGCCCGCGGTCGAGTCAGTGGATCCGGGCGAGCGTGTCGCGCGCAGCGATCAGCATGTTGGCGTTGCCGCTGCCGGAGGACTGCGCATAACCGCCGTACTGCCGGCCTTCGAGGCCGGTGCCTTCGTCCCTGAGCGCTTGCGTTACGCCGAGCAGCGTGGCGAGCGCTCGCCCGCCCATCTCGGCGACCGCCACACGGCTGTAGTTGCCAAAACCGGCGATGACCTCCTCGATCGCGCCGCGCTTGAGCTGCTCGAGCAGGCGCTGATCCGCGCTAGAGCGCTCCGGTGTGGGCTCGAAGTGCCGGCCGCGCACCAACGCATGGCTGAGGGCGGTGCTGGCCAGGAATACCGCGCGCCGCCCCAAACGCTGAGCGGTCGCGTGGATTGCAGCGCCCGCGCGCACGCACTCCGCATGGTCCGCCATGAGGACGACCGGAACGCCGACCACTGCAACTTCACCGCTCGGATCGAGGTGTGACAGCGGCACAAATGTTCCGTAGTCCCACTCGTAATGCGGCGACTCGTTGCGCGCCGCGGGGATCTCGAGGCGCTTCCACTCGTCCACCAGTGCCACGGCGAAATCGGGATCGCCTCGATACCGGTATGGCGTGCCCGGGATCAGGTCCGGCGCCTCGTCGGCGACGCATGTTCCCTCGTGTTGGGCTTGGCAGGTCGCAAACCAGTTGAAGGTGGAGACCCAGTGTGTGGAGGCGACCACCCACAGATCGGGCTTAAGCGAGCGCAGGTCGCGCCCGAGCCTGAGCTCGCCGTCGACCAGCGTGCGCTGAAAGTCGGGGGTGATCTCCCGGCGGCTCAGCGTGGGCACATGCGCGACGACCGCCGCCGCGATGACGCCGCTCATCGGCTGGGCGCCTCCTCCTCTCGTTTGGCGAGATTGGCGAGAATCTCGGCCCCGCGGTTGGCGGCCGACAGGCCGCGGAACAGAAAGCACAGGTTGATCACCGCCTGCAGCTCCTCCCAGCTGGCGCCCGCGCGCCGCGCCGCCATGGCGTGCAAGGCGGCGGCATCGCTCAGGTCCATGAGCAACATGCCGAACAGCATGAGCTGCGCGGTCTTCACGTCGAAGCACCTTGGGTACATGCCGTGTGAGCGGATCTTTTCTTGCAGTTCGAGCATGGTCGGGTCCAACGCGCCCGTCACGTTCAAACGCGCCTCGATGCGCGGCGGGACAAAGCCGAGCAATTCCTTGTAGACGTCGCCGCGTTGCTGCAAGGACTGCTGAGTGTCGGCATACGCGCCGATGCGACGCTGCACGACGGCGGGGTCGATGCGTGGGGGCAGCATGGGAAAGGGTCTCCGGTCGGTGATGGTGGGGACGGACTCAGGCGTCCACATTATCCTGAAATATCGCCTGCGGTGGGCGGCGGCAGCGTCGGCGGATCAACGAGAAGGCATGCGCGATGCACCGTTCCAAATGCAAGCGCCGCCGGCGAGTGCGGCGGCGCGTGACAGCCGAGCGAAACGCAGCGGTCAGCGCTGCGCCTGAGGCCCGACCCCCGAAGGAGTAGGCTTACGCTGCTTCTTCGCGTTCTTCGCGGGTTTGGGTTTGTCAAGCGCGCTCAGGGCCTTGGTCCGCGCCTGCTCGCAGTCGAACTTCGGCTTCGCGCGCATGCACGCCATGTAGTCCTGCGCGATCTTCTGCTCGGCGGCGGCTCGGGCCTCGGCTTCGGAAGGCGGCGCGGTCGGTGCCGCTGGAGTCTGGGCTGCCGGGGCGGCGACAGGCTCGGGTTGTCCCGGCAGGACCAGCGCTTCGGTTGCCGCGGGTGCCACGGCGGCGGACCGGAGCGCGGCTTCCTGGAGCGCAGGCGCTGGGCCCGGTGGGCGGATAGGAGGCTCAATGGATGAGACAGCGGCGTCGCTCGGGGGCGCGTTGACGGGCTCCGGAGTGCGCGCAGCGGCCGGGGCGGGCTTCGGGTCGGCCAGCCGCGCTAGCGCCTTGTCGCGCTCCGCTGCACAAAAGCTCTTGTCCTTCTGGGCCTTTCTGCAGCTTTCGTACTTTTTGAGGACCTCGACGATGGGCGGTCTGAAACGCGTGGACAGGCCGCCGGGTCCGGAGATGAACTCGACCTGTTTTTCCGAAATATTGCCGTACTGCGCACGCAGCTGCGTCAGCATCGCCTGCTTCTGCTGCTCATCGATGGGCGCTGGCTCGGCGCCGGCAGGCGGGGCCGTGACGTTGCCCATCAGATCTTCTCCGCAGGACTCGGCCAGCTTCGACTGCCAAGGAACCGTGACTTGCCGCCCGTCTTCGCAGCGCAGAACGAGCTGGTCGACATACTTGTTGGGCGCGACCTCCACGTGGAAATGGCTCTCGAGGATCTGGTAGGCCCACAGATCAGCGCTGGTGAGCGCCAGGGCGCCGGCAACGAGTAAGGTGCTCGATTTCATACGTGTCTCCCGGTCTATGGGGGTTGACGACGCGAGAGCCGCAGCAGGAAACGCGCCAGACCGAGGCCCCGAGTGGCGCCGGAAACCGGCCGGCGAAGGGTCCCCGCGCTGCCCGAGGCGGCCGGGCGAAGGCCAAGCGGGGTTCAGGCTTCCCAGGGATTGGGGCGCTCCGGATCGATGCCGTATTTCGCGATGGCCTGCTGGGCGATATCGCGCCCGATGCTCCCCTCATCGGCCAGGGCCTTGAGCGCCGCGACCGCGATGCTGTGGCGGTCGACCTCGAAAAAGCTGCGCAGCGCCGCGCGAGTGTCGCTGCGGCCGAAACCGTCGGTGCCGAGCGTGACATAGCGGCGCGCTACCCCCGGAACCGCCTCCGCGCCTCCTCGGGTGCGAGGCGCAGAGACCGTGGGGATGTACGGCCGGATGAGGTCGGGAACCACGCGCATGTAATCACTGGCCGCGATCACCGGGCCCGCGGTGGACGCGAGGCACTGCTCGACCCAGTTTCGCCTCGGTTCCCGATCCAGGCGCAGCCGATTGTGACGCTCCACGTCCAGGCCCTCACGCCGCAGCTCGGTGAAGCTGGTCACGCTCCAGACGTCCGCGGCGACGCTCCAGTCCTGCTCCAACAGCTCGCCCGCCGCGATGACCTCGCGCAAGATGGTGCCGCTGCCGAGCAGTTGAACCCGTGGCTCGCGCGCCGTCGTTCGTGAGTGGAGCCGGTACATCCCCTTAAGAATGCCTTCCTGCGCGCCCTCCGGCATGGCGGGATGGGCGTAGTTCTCGTTCATCACCGTGACGTAATAGAACACGTCTTCCTGGTCCTGCAGCATGCGCCGCATGCCGTCGTGCAGGATCACGGTCAGCTCGTAGCCGAAGCAAGGGTCGTAGGCCACGCAGTTGGGCACGGTGGAGAACAGCAAATGGCTTGAGCCGTCCTCGTGCTGCAGCCCCTCGCCCGACAGGGTCGTGCGGCCGGCCGTGGCGCCGAGCAGGAAACCGCGGCAGCGAGAGTCGCCCGCGGCCCACACCAGGTCGCCGATGCGTTGGAATCCGAAACACGAGTAGAAGACATAGAACGGCAGCATAGCCACGCCGTGGCTGCTGTAGCTCGTGGCTGCCGCGATCCAGGACGCGACTGCGCCGGCCTCGCTGATTCCTTCCTCCAGGATCTGGCCGTCCCTCGCTTCCTTGTAGTAGAGCAGCTCGTCCTTATCCTCCGGCTCGTACAACTGGCCCACCGAGGAGTAGATCGCGACCTGCCGGAACAACGCCTGCATGCCGAAGGTGCGCGCCTCGTCGGCTACGATCGGCACGATGTGCTTGCCCAGGCTCGCCTCACGCAGCAGATGCGAAAGGAGCTGGACGAACACCATGGTCGTGGACTGCTCGCGCCCGTGCGTGCCCTCCACGTACTTGGCCAGTGCGGACAGCGGGGGCACGGGGAGCGTCGGGCCCTTGCCGGTACGCGTCGGGAGATAGCCTCCGAGGGCCTGCCGCCGGGCATGCAGATATCTCATCTCCGGGCTGTCGACGGGCGGCTTATGGAAGCGGACATTCGTGACGTCCTCGTCGGACAGGGGCAGTGCGAAGCGGTCGCGGAAGGACACCAGCGCTTCGTCTTCCAGCTTCTTCTGCTGATGCGCTCCCATCTTGCCCTGACCGCCGTGACCCATGCCGTAGCCCTTTTTGGTTTGCGCCAGAATCACCGTCGGCTGGCCCTGGTGGTTCACCGCCGCGTGGTACGCGGCGTAGATCTTCACCGGGTCGTGCCCGCCGCGCTTCAGTCGGTCGATGTCCTCGTCGGACATGTGCGCGACGATGGCCTTCAGCTCGGGGTATTTGTTGAAGAAGTGCTCTCGGTTGAAGCGGCCGTCGGTCGCGGCGTACTTCTGGAATTCGCCGTCGACCGTCTCATGCAGCCGTTTGAGGATCACGCTTTCGTGATCGCGCGCGAACAGGGGGTCCCAGTCCGAGCCCCACAGCAGCTTGATGACGTGCCAGCCGGCTCCGGCGAACAGCCCTTCCAACTCCTGAATGATGGAGCCGTTGCCGCGCACCGGGCCGTCGAGGCGCTGCAAGTTGCAGTTGACGACGAAGATCAGATTGTCCAGGACTTCGCGCGCGGCCATTGACAGCCCGGCGAGCGCTTCGGGCTCGTCCATCTCGCCGTCGCCGACGAAGGCCCACACCTTGCGTCCGGAGGTCGCCAGGATGCCGCGGTTCTCGAGATAGCGCAGGAAGCGCGCCTGGTAGATGGCCATCAACGGGCCAAGCCCCATGGAACCCGTGGGGAACTGCCAGAATTCGGGCATGAGATACGGATGACAGTAGGAGCACAAGCCCTTGCCACCCACCTCACGCCGGTAGTTGTCCAGGCGCTCCTCGCTGAGCCGTCCCTCGAGAAAGGCGCGGGCATAGATTCCCGGGGCGGAGTGCGGTTGGAAATAAATCAGGTCCCCTGACTGACCGGCGCGGAAGAAGTGGTTGAATCCCACCTCGAACAGATCGGCGGCCGACGCGTAGCTCGCGATGTGCCCGCCCAGCTCCGACGAAAACTTGTTCGCACGTACCACGGTCGCCAGGGCGTTCCAGCGCACCAGAGCGATCAGCCGCTGCTCGGTCTCCAGGTTGCCGGGAAACTGGGGCTGGTCGGCCAGCGAGATAGTGTTGCAGTAAGGCGTGCTCAGCACGGGCGGCAGCGCGACGCGTTGGGTACGCGCGTGGTCGAGCAACTTGCGCAGGATGAAGGTGGCGCGCTCGCGCCCTTCGTTCTCGATGACAGCATCGAGCGCCTGCGTCCATTCCCGGGTCTCGGTTGGATCCTGATCTGGCGGCAGGACAGCCCAGTGCCCGGACAAGCTGAGGTCGGAAAGGTCGGTCATATGAGTTCCGTGATTCGTGGCTCGTGATTCGTGGCTCGTGATTCGTGGATCGTGACTCGTGGCTAGTGGTTCGTGATTCGCGCGTGGCACGACGGGCCAGCCGATACCAGCCGGCGGACCCGTGCTCGATAGGGGGCATCGTACCCGGATTCGCGGAGCACATGCTTTCGTTTATCCTACCGGGAGCCGGCTCGAACAGCATGTAATGCGGCGGCACCGTCCAATTTTAGTGGAAAATAGCGAAAATGGAGCTGGATGCGACAGATTGGAAGATCCTGGGCCTGCTGCAGGCCGAAGCTCGCATCTCCAATGTGGACCTCGCGCGCCAGGTCGGGTTGTCGCCCTCGCCGTGCCTGAATCGGGTACGGGCCTTGGAGAAGGGCGGCTACATCAGCCGCTACGTGACCCTGCTGGACTCGTTGCGGGTGGGCCTGAGAGTCAGTGTCTTCATCCAGGTCACCCTGGAGAAGCAGATCGAACCGGCGCTGCAGAGCTTCGAGCGGGCGATCCGCGACCGTCCGGAGGTGATGGAGTGCTATCTCATGACCGGCGATGCGGACTATCTGTTGCGGGTGGTGGTGGCGGACCTGCAGGCGCTGGAGCACTTCATCCTGAACTTCCTGTCGCGCGTGCCGGGCGTGGGCAACATCAAATCCAGCTTCGCGCTCAAGCAGGTCAAATATCAGACGGCGCTGCCGTTGCCGGGGCGCCCGGAAAAGCCGGGGGCGAGGAGCGCGCGCGCTGTCACGCCCCGCAACCGCAAACGCTAGGGGCGCGGGCGGTGGGTATTGACGGGCTCAACGACCGGGCAAAGGCGCCGCCGACGGAGCCGGAGCTTGCATCGGTTGACCCAGGGGTAGGGGTGCTGAGGGCTGCGGCGGTTGCGCACCCGGCGCCGTGGCGACTGCCGCCGCGTCCGGAGGTGGGGCTGGCGCGTACACGAACCGCCAGTCCGAGTACGCGTTGCTGCTGGCGAAGGCGCTGTCCGCCGGGTCGAAATTGTCGGTCTTGAGCGGCTTGTCGCGCGACTGACTGTACACCCCGAGGATCTGGTCGCCTTGAGTCATCAGGCCCCAGTCGCGCTTGCCGGTCATGGGATCGAGGTAGATCTTGCGCAGGTGGCGCTTGACCACGGGAAAGCGCTGGTCCTGGAGGAGGTCCTCCAGCTGGTGCGGGTACTGCTTGACGCCCGGGGAAGCCTCGAAGTAACTGCCGATGGCTTGCCGGAACTGCCCGCCCACGAACAGCAGTTCGCGCTCGCGCTCGCGCTTGGCGGCCGTGCTCCATACCTGCCCGACGGCAGCGAGGCCGATGCCTATCAGCGCCACTGCAATGAGCAAACCGACGTACGTGAACCCGCGCAGACGCCCCATCCTTGTCGGCTTGCCGCCATGTGCTGAATGTCCTCGTCGATACTACCTCATCTCGTGGCCGAGATGGGTCAGGGCTTGACCGGCTCCTGTTCGTCGAACGGGCGCGGGTGACACGCATAGAGGCGGTCCAGAATCCTGGTCTCGCGCCGCTCGATCGTTTCCAGGAAAGTGCGCGGCTCGCTCAGGTGACGGAAGGCGTTGAAGCCGCGCTCCAGGAAGCTCTGTAGTTCGCCGAATCCGGCAACCAGGGCAGGCCTGCGCATGGCGCGCAGGACCCGGTAGAGGAAGGGTTTGCTCACGATCAACGCCAGGTCTTCGCCGGTTTGCGTGAGCAGTTCGATCTGGTGCTTACGGAGCGCGTAGTTATCGCATCGCCGGTAAGCGTCGCCATACGCGACTTCGGTGATCTGATCGCGTAAGCCCAGCTGCTCGATCAGCACGTCGAGCAGTTGCGCGTCCAGCTCTTCGCTGAGCGCGTCCAGCTCCAGCGCCAGGCCGATCCCGTGGAGCGCGGGCTCGGGCAGCATCTTCACCATGGCCGGGTAGATCCGTTCCACCGCCGCGTCCCGCTCGCTCGTATCCTTCAGACCGTACAGGTCGCTGAGGAAGAACTCGGCCGCCGCGCGGTAACCAGGATGGTCCAGCAGGTCCGCATAGGTGCGCTTCAACCGCGCCGCCTGCCACTCGCGCAGAAGCAGCCGTTTGGCGGCGCGATCCGGGCGGGCTGCGTGAGCGAGCCGCAGCGCACGCGCTCGTCTGATCTGCTGCAACAGGAATGCAGCCGTGTCGCTGGTGGTGGGCGGTTCCGCCGTCACGGGTTCCCCGCGCCGCGTCAGGAGGGAAAAGCCAAACCGAAACATAGAGCATCGGCGCCAGCCGTTGTTGATCTGCGTCAACCATGGCCCGACGCGACGAAGTATCGTGGCTCGTTGCGCGTTGCGCGAGTTCCGATCGTTCCGAATCGAAAGCCCTCATGCCGTCACGGCGTCGTTTCCTCGTAGCAGGCGTTGTCGCCGGCGCGGCGCTGGTGGCGGTTCGCGCTGCTTGGGGCCCGTTCTCTTCGCAGCCGATGCTCGCCGTCGATCCCGGGTTTGCCTACAAGTTTCTCCATGCGCAGGAGCGAACCGTGCTCGCCGCGGTGGTGCCGGTGATGCTCAGCGGCGCTCTGCCGGAAGACCCCGCCCGGCAGGAACAGACCGTGGTGCAAATCATCCGCGGTGTTGATCTCGCGGTGTCGGGGCTGCCGTCCAGCGTCCAGGACGAGGTGGGGGAGCTGTTCGCATTGCTCGCTTTTCCAGTGACACGCCGGATCGTCGCTGGTGTTGCGAGCCCTTGGCTCGAGGCAAGTCCCGCCGCCGTCGGCGCGTTTTTGGAGCGGTGGAGACTGAGCCGGTTCGCGTTGCTGCGCAGCGCTTACCGGGCTCTTCAGGAACTGATCATGGCGAGCTGGTATGGCAATCCCATGTCCTGGCCCGCGATCGCCTATCCGGGTCCGCCCGTTTTGCACCGATGAGCGGGCGTGCCGCGTCGCTGCCGGACCCCGTAGCCGAGGGGCTCGCCGCCGGTTGGAGCGCAACGAACGCCTCCAAGCTGGCCGGCGATCTGCGGCTCGATGCGGACGTGGCGATCGTGGGGACCGGAGCGGGCGGGGGCACTGCAGCTGAAATCCTAACCAAAGCCGGACTGCGCGTCGTCATGCTCGAAGAAGGGCCGCTGATGAGTTCCAGCGCCTTCCACATGCGTGAGTCGGAAGCATACCCCGACCTGTATCAGGAGTCCGCGGCGCGCAAGACCAAGGACAAGGGCATCGCCATCCTGCAGGGGCGCTGCGTGGGCGGTTCGACAACGGTCAACTGGACC
Source organism: Burkholderiales bacterium (assembly GCA_035501675.1). Taxonomy (GTDB): domain Bacteria; phylum Pseudomonadota; class Gammaproteobacteria; order Burkholderiales; family SHXO01; genus SHXO01. The sequence goes on along the minus strand of DATJVW010000087.1, from coordinate 6,033 downwards.
GCCAGCTTTCGCACCCCACCGGCTACGCTCAGCTACTGGCAACGCGTCTTCGGGCTCAAGGAGCTGACCGTCGACGAGCTCGCGCCCTGGTTCGCCGTGATGGAGCGGCGCCTGAGCATCGAGCCTTGGCCGCTCCCGCCAAACGAGAACAACGACGTTCTGCGGCGAGGGGCAGCGAAGCTCGGGATTCCGACCGCGGCCATTCGCCGCAACGTGAAGGGATGCTGGAACCTCGGGTACTGTGGCGAGGGCTGTCCCACCAATGCCAAACAGTCCATGCTGGTGACGACCATTCCCGCGGCGCTGTCCCGGGGAGCGGTTCTGGTGAGCCGCGCCAGCGCGCAGCGGCTGGTCATCGCCAAAGACCGCGTGACCGAGGTGCAGTGCGTTGCGCTGGACGCCAGCGGCGTTCGACCCGGTGCTTACAGGGTCAGCGTGAAGGCGCGCCATTTCGTGCTCGCCGCGGGCGCGATCGGCACCCCGGCGCTGTTGTTGCGAAGCGGCGCCCCCGATCCGCACCAGCGGCTCGGCCGGCGGACATTTCTGCATCCAACCTGCGTATCGGCCGCGATCATGCCGGGAAGGGTGGACGGTTACGCCGGAGCGCCGCAGTCGGTCTACTGCGACCATTTTCTGGAGACCCAGCCCATCGACGGCGCGATCGGGTACAAGCTGGAAGTGCCGCCGCTGCACCCGCTATTGATGGCGACCACGCTGCAAGGCTATGGTCGGACGCACGCGCAGTTGATGGGACACCTGCCTGACACCCAGGCGATCATCGCGCTGCAGCGCGACGGCTTCAACCCTCACAGCCAGGGAGGACGGGTCCTGCTCAAGAGCGACGGCTCGCCGCTGCTCGACTATCCCATCTCAGACTTCGTGTGGGACGGCTTGCGTCGGGCCTACCTCTCGATGGCAGAGATCCAGTTCGCGGCGGGTGCAAAAAGCGTACTGCCCATCCACGAGGATGCGATGCCGTACTCGAGCTTGCAGGCGGCGAGAGAGGCGATAAAACGGCTGCCGATGCAAGTGATCAGGGCCCGCGTGCTGAGCGCCCACGCGATGGGCGGCTGCAGCATGGGGAGCGATGCGCGCAACGCGGTCGTCGGCTCCGACGGGCGTCATCACCAGCTGGATAACGTGTCCGTGTTCGACGGCTCGGTGTTCCCGACCAGCGTCGGCGCCAACCCCCAGCTGTCCATCTACGGACTCGCGGCGCGGCAGACCAGCCGCCTCGCCCAGTGGCTCACCGGCCGGCCGGCGCCAGCCATCGCCTAACGGGACGCGAGTTCGGGCATCGCGCCCGCGGCCAGTTCTTCCTCCCTGATGACGCGGCGCAGGATCTTGCCCACGTTGGTCTTCGGAAGCGGCGCGCTGCGGAACACGACCCCCTTGGGGACCTTGTAGCCGGCGAGGGATTTCCTGCAGTGCTCGACGAGGTCCTCCGCGCTCAGTGCGGGGTCCTTCTTTACGACCACCAGCCTCACGCTTTCGCCCGATCTGTCATCGGGAACGCTGATCGCCGCCGCCTCGAGCACTCCCGGGTGCGTCATGACAACGTCTTCGATCTCGTTGGGGTACACGTTGAACCCGGAGACCAGGATCATGTCTTTCTTGCGGTCCACCAGTCGGACGAAGCCCTTCTCGTCCATGAATCCCATGTCGCCCGTGCGCAGCCAGCCGTCGGCGGTGAGCACCTTCGCCGTCTCCTCCGGCTTGTTCCAGTAGCCCTTCATCACTTGCGGCCCGCGCACGCAGATCTCGCCGATCTGGCCGGGCGGAAGCGCAATGCCGTCGTCTCGGATACTGACCTCGGTCGAGGGCAACGGCAGGCCGATGCTGCCGGTGTATTCCCGGATATCGAGCGGGTTGGCGCAGACGATGGGAGAGGTTTCGGTGAGACCATAGCCTTCGATCAGCGGCACGCCGAAAGACTGCTGCCACCTCTCCGCGACGGCTCGCTGCACCGCCATCCCGCCCCCCACAGCGATCTTCAGCGCGGTCGCGTTGATCTCGCCGATCCCGGGCGCGTTCAGCAGAGCGTTGAACAACGTGTTCACGCCGGTGATGGCGGTGAAGGGGATCTTCTTCAGTTCCTTGATGAAGCCCTCGATGTTCCGCGGGTTGGTGATCAGGATGTTATGGGCGCCAAGCTTGAAGAACGTAAGGAGGTTGGCGGTTAGCGAAAAGACGTGGTAAAGCGGCAGCGGGGTGACGACAGTCTCGGCGCCCTCCTCCAGGTTGCGGCCGATCCACGCTGCGGTCTGTATCAGGTTCGCCACCATGTTTCCGTGCGTGAGTACGGCCCCCTTGGGGACCCCGGTCGTGCCGCCGGTGTACTGGAGGAAGGCCATGTCGTCCGGTGTGATCGCGACGTCGATGAGCGTTTGCCTGCTGCCGGACAGGATCCGGGGCAACTCGACCGCGTGCGCAATCTCCCAGGCGGGCACCAGTCGTTTCAAGTACTTGACCGCCAGGTTGGCGATCAGGCCGGCGGGGAACTCCAGGAGATCCCCGATCCGGGTCGTGACCACGTGGATGCCCGGGTTCTTGCCGAGCGCTTCTTCTACGGTGTGGGCGAAGTTTTCCAGCACCACGATCAGCTTCGCGCCGGAGTCCTGCAGCTGGTGTCTCAGCTCGCGCGCCGTATAGAGCGGGTTGACGTTGACCACTGTCATCCCCACCCGCAAGGCGCCGAACATCGCCACCGGATACTGCAGCAGGTTGGGCATCATCAGCGCGACCCGGTCGCCCTTTGACAGGCCCACTTCGCCTTGCAGATAGGCGCCGAACGCCGCGCTCATGCGGTCTAAGTCGGCGTAGGTCAGCGTCCTGCCCATATTGGTGAAGGCGGGCAGATCGCGGTAGCGCTCGCAGCTTTTCTCCAGCACATCCTTGAGCGAGCTGAACTCCCGCACATCGACCTCCGCCGGGACGCCCTCGGGATAGCTCTTGAGCCAGATCTTTTCCATGCAAACGCGCAGCAGATCGAGTGTCTTTTATACGCCCGGCGCGGTTGGTTTGTTTGACCAATATCAATCGAACGGAGGCCGGATGCTGGCAAAGTGCCTGTGTCTTTCAAGACGTACGCTAAGCTGTTCGAGCGCTCAGCCAGTCGTCCTGGAAGTCATCCGACAGATTTTGACTTTGCCCACGGAGACGACGATGGCACAGAAGCTTAAGGAAACGGCAGACGATGGGAAAATCGCCCAGTACGTGATGAACTCAGCGCATCAGATCTGGCTCGCGGGCCTGGGCGCTTTCGCCAAGGCGCAGGCGGAGGGGACGAAGCTGTTCGAGTCGCTGGTCAAGGAAGGCGAAGCAGTGCAGGCTCGCGCCGGGAAGGCGGCCAACGCCCAGTTTGCGCAGATGAGCAAGAGCGCCTCCGGCGCCTGGGACAAGCTGGAGCAGGTGTTCGAAGAGCGCGTGTCGCGCTCGCTGAACCGCCTGGGCGTACCCACGTATAACGACATCCAAGCGCTGACCAAGCACGTGAACGAGCTGAACGCCAGCGTGCAGCAGCTGCTGGCCGCCAGCCAAGGCGCCGGGCAAGGCCCACGCAGGCGCACGGCCAAGGCGGCAAAGCCGGAAGCGTCGCGCGCAGTATAGCGGGGTTTCATGTTGAGGAAGCGTGCCGGCGGCAGGACGAGCCGGCTGCAGGGGCCGCGCATCGGCCTGGCGCTGGCGGGCGGGGGCGCGCTCGGCGGGATTTACGAGATCGGCGCGCTGCTTGCGCTAACCGATGCGCTCGAGGGCGTGGATTTCAATGATCTGCACGTCTACGTCGGAGTCAGCTCGGGAAGCTTGATCGCCGCGGGTTTGGCCAACGGGCTGAGCGCGGCCGAGCTGCACCGGATCTATATCGAGAACGCTTCCGCCGAGCATCCGATCACGCCCGCCATCTTTCAGATGCCCGCGCTCGGCGAGTACTACCGCCGGGCCGCGGGCGTTCCCGAACTCCTCCTGAGCTTGTTATGGCGCTATCTCCAGAACCCGCTGGAACGGGGGATCTGGGGATCGCTGCAGGGCCTGGGACGCGCAATCCCGACCGGCGTGTTCGACAGCAAGCCGGTCGCCCGCTTCCTGACCAGGCTGTTCACCACCGGAGGCAGGACAAACGACTTCCGCAAGCTGAAGCATCGGCTGTTCGTGGTGGCCACGGACCTGGACAGCGGCGAGTCGGTCGAGTTCGGCGCCAAAGGCTACGATCACGTCCCGATCGCCCGAGCCGTGCAGGCGAGCACCGCCCTGCCGGGATTGTTTCCGCCGACCCGCATCGATGGCCGATACTTCGTCGATGGCGCACTGAAGAAGACCCTGCACGCATCGGTGGCGCTGAGCGAGGGCGCCAACCTCGTCGTGTGCATCAACCCCATCGTTCCCTTCGATGCGAACCTGGCCCGGAAACGGGGCAAGCCGAAGCATGAAAACCTGGTCGACGGCGGGTTGCCGGTGGTCCTGTCGCAGACGTTCCGCGCGCTCATCCACTCGCGCATGCAGGTCGGCATGGCGAAGTACGGCACGACCTACAAGAACGCCGACGTCCTGCTGTTCGAGCCCAATCCGGACGACGCCGAGATGTTCTTCGCGAACGTCTTCAGCTATGCCAACCGCCGCCGGGTCTGTGAGCACGCCTACCGCCACACGATTCGGGAGCTTGCGCGGCGGGAGTCCGAGCTGGCGCCCATCTTTGCACGTCACGGCATCAGCTTGCGTCGGGAAGTCCTGCGCCAGGACCAGCCTCATATCCGAATCAGCCCCGCGCTGCGTTCGGCCTCCGCTCTAACTTTGCAGCGACGGCTGGACTCCAGCCTGCAGCAGCTGGCCCAATGGCTGCAGGCCCATCGGGGAAGCCCCCCTGCTACGCGTGCAGTTCTTGCCGGAACGCAAAGGACCAAGTGAAGACGGCAGGATGGGCTCCATTTCCCTACGCCGATCGGCGGTTTCGCTATGCGCACAGCGCGTTGCAGAAGCACTGGGGCCGGCTGCACATGGGCGACAAGGAGCCTTATCCCGGCGCGCAATACCTGGCCGAGCTGTGCAAAGACGGGCATCAAGCCGGGGAATTGATCTCCGATTTTGACGGAGACTTCGCAGCCGTCTCGGAAAGACTCCTTGAGGCCTGGCGGCTGTATCACGAGGGCGAATTTCAGGCAGCGGCGCAGTTGGGAATGAGCCTGGGCGCGATCGGTTACGCCGCTGCCAACAAAGCTGCCGCGATCCATGCAACGTACCTGGAGAAGGGGGCGGCCGCCAAGCAGAAGCGATTGCAGGAAGCCGTGGCGCGCGCAGAACGCGCGATGGCCGTGCTGCCGCGCCACGCGAACTCGCACTATCTGTACGCTTATGCGCTGGGCCGCTACAGCCAGGAGATCTCGGTGGTGCAGGCGCTGGCCCAGGGCTTCGGCGGCAAGATCAAGACGGCGCTCGAGCGCACCCTCGAGCTCGAACCCGACCACGCCGAGGCGCACACCGCCCTGGGAACCTACCACGCCGAGATCCTGGACAAAGTCGGGGCCATGCTCGGCGCGCTGACGTATGGCGCGAGCAAGGACGAAGCGCTCCGCCACTATCAAACCGCGCTGAAGCTGCACCCGCACTCGGCCATTGCGCGTGTGGAGCTTGCCAACGGGCTGATGATGCTGTATGGCAAGAGCCGCCTGGACGAAGCCACGCGTCTGTACGTCGAGGCGTCCAAGCTGGAAGCGTGCGACGCCATGGAGCAACTCGACATCGAGCACGCCAAGTCGCGCTTGGAGGAAGCGGGCTAGCTCGGATCCCCAGGCGGTCACTGCGGCGGGAGCCTGTCGGGCTGCTCCGGACCGGACGGAGTCTCCCATGACCCGAGCAAAGCGGTCCAAAGCAGGTGTTCGAACTGCTGCGCGAAGAGACGGGCGATCTTCTCCGGATCGGCGACCAGGCTGGTATCGGTGATGATCCCGAACTGGACCCCGCCGTCGTAGCTCATGACGCTGATGCCCATGCCGATATCGCCCGACTGCGGCACCCAGAACAGAATCTCTTTCAGCCTCG
>DATJVW010000086.1:0-13966 GCA_035501675.1 Burkholderiales bacterium | reverse complement strand
GGGCCAGCCAAACCACGCTTTTTCGCCGGAGGCGCGCAGCGGCGCGCTCGTCCCTGGAGAGACGCCGTCCGGCCCGACGAACCAAGTGTGGAAGATCGACCAGCCCCCTTTGTCCACCGGTTCTTTCGATGTGCGCCGCGTGATCAGCGTGCCCCAGTCGCCTGCCTGCAGCTCGACGTTAAGCCCCAGCTTGCGCAGCGTCTCGGTGGTGAGCAGCGATTGCGCGTGGACGATCGGCTGGTCGGTCGCCGAAATGATGACGATCTTCTCGCCTTTGTAGCCTGACTCCTGGATCAGTTTCTTGGCGCGGTCGAAGTCGCGCTTGCCCTTGAGCGCCTCGGAACCGATCTCGGAAGATAGCGGGGTGCCGCAGGTGTAGAACGAATAGCAGGTGCGCCCGTTCTTCTCATCGCCAGCGATAGCGAGCAGATAATCCTTTTGGTTAACAACAGACAGCAGCGCGTCGCGCATCTTCTGGTTGTTGAACGGCGGGTTCAGGAAGTTGAAGCGGAGAATGCCGATCGAGCCCAGCGGATCGATGTTCTCGACGCGGATGTCCTTGTTCGCGCGCAGCAGTGGAATGAGATCGGGAGGCAGCTGCTCCCACCAGTCGACCTCTCCGGCGTTGAGCGCCGCAGCCGCGGTCGCCGAATCGGGTATGTAGATCCACTCCACGCGATCGACCTTGACGACCTTGCCGCCAGCCGCCCAGGACGGAGGCTCCTTGCGCGGCACGTAGTCGGTGTTCTTGACGTACACCACCTTGTTGCCAGGTACCCATTCTTCCTTGACGAACTTGAACGGGCCCGAGCCGGTCGCGTCGGTGATGTTCTGGAACGCATCGGTCTTCGCCACACGCTCCGGCATGATGAACGGGGTGTTCGAGGACAACCTCCCAAGGGCGTCGAGAGTGAGAGGGAAAGGCTTCTTGAGCTTGAGCTTGAAGGTCTTGTCGTTCACCGCGCTCCAGGATTCGGTCGCCTCGGCGAGCTTCTGGCCGAGTGCATCGCGCTTGGCCCAGCGCTCAAGCGACGCGATGCAATCGCCCGAGCGTACCGGCTGGCCGTCGTGGAACTTGAGCCCGCCGCGCAGGGTGAACGTATAGGTCAGCTTATCCTTCGACAGCTCCCACCTGTCCACCATCTGGGGCTGGATATGAAAGCTGGCGTCGGTCGCGAACAGCGTGTCGTACACCATGTAACCGTGATTGCGCGTGATGTAGGCGGTCGTCGTAATGGGATCGAGGATGCGCAGATCGGCCTGCGGGATGAACTTGAGGACCTTCTGCTGCGCCGAAGCGCAGCTCGCCGCGAGCGCCAAGGTGAGCGCGACTACGCGCAGCGAAACCGAAACGACTTTCATGCTGCTCTCCCTTTCGGTCCCCCACCCAACCTTGCCCGCGTGCGGGGGAGCAGAGGGAGGGGGCGCACGCGTGCTCCCTCTCCCCTTGTGGGAGAGGCAGCAGACAAAGAGGTCCCTCTCCCTTCGGGAGAGGGCACGGTGAGGGCCCCGGGTGAGGGGTAATTATGCGGCATCTCGTTTCCGGGCCAAGACACGCCCTGATCTGGTGCCGGTCCCTCTACCATGCTGCCACGCCACCGATCCGTTCACCACAACGGTGTCGATACCCCTCGAAAGCGCAAGCGGGTTCTCGAACGTCGCGGCCTCATCGACGATTGCAGCGTCGAACAGCGTAATGTCCGCAAATGCGCCAGGCCGCAGCACCCCGCGATCCTCGAGGCCAAACGTGCGCGCCGTCAAGCCGGTCATCTTGTGCACCGCCTGCTCCAATGAAAACAGACCCAGCTCCCGGCTGTAGTGCCCGAGCACCCGCGGGAACGTCGCCCACAGGCGCGGGTGCGGGAAGGCGTCGTGGGGTAGCCCGTCCGAGCCGATCATCGTAGGCCCGAAGGCGAGAATGCGCTGGACGTCGCGCTCGTCCATGGAGAAGTAGATACCGCCCGCCGGCAGCAAGCGTGCGACGGCTTCTTGCACTGTGACTCCCATCTCTCTGGCGACGACAGCGAGATCCTTCCCGCTGTGCTCGGGGTGGGTCTTCGACCAGGTGACGAGCACACGGGACGCGACGGCCACCCGTTCGACGGACAGGACCGTCGAAGAAGCCGAGTAGGGATAGCAGTCGAGCCCGATGGGTTGACCGCGCATGTGTTGCGCGATGAACGCCAACGTCTCCTTGGAACGGCCGTGGTTGGCGGTACCGGCGACCTTGTGATGCGAGATCACGACCGGCACCCCGACCTCGCGGCCAATCCGAAAGCTTTCCTCGAGCGAATCCATGACCCGCTCGCCCTCATTGCGCATGTGCGTGACGTACAGACCGCCGAACTCGCGCAGCGGCCGGCAGACCTCGATTACCTCCTCGGTCGGCGCCGCGGCCGCCGGCTCGTAGTACAGCCCGGTCGACACCCCGATTGCTCCGGCTGCCAAGGCCTCTTGGATCATGCCGCGCATGTGCGCGATCTCGGCTCCGTTCGCGGGTCGATTCACGTCGCTCAGCGTGACGACACGCAGAGTCGTGTGTCCCACCAGCGCTGCGCAGTTGATCGCCGGTGGGTGCGCACGCAACTCTTCGACGTACGCGCCAAAGCTCGGGAAGTGGAACCATCCACCCTCGCCGTCGAGCAGGTCCAGCGGCGGCGTTACCGGCGCTCGCATTCCTGTCGGCGCAGGCGCCAGCGAGATGCCGCAATTACCGGAGACCACCGTGGTGACGCCTTGGCTCACCTTCGGTGTCATCTCCGGGCCGGAGAGCAGCAAGCGGTCATCGTGGGTATGTGCGTCGATAAAGCCCGGCGCGGCAACCTTGCCGCTGGCGTCGATCTCCACGTCGGCGCCGGCCCGTGCCAGGGGTCCGACGTGCACGATCCGGTCGCCTCGCACGCCGACGTCGGCGGCGTAGCCGCGTGCCCCGGTGCCGTCCACGACGGTGGCACCGCGAATCAACAGGTCAAAGTGTTCGCTCATCCAGAGACCTCCAGCGCGGACTCGCCAAAATCGACTATCGACGCCTGGTGGAGAAATTCGTCTCCCCGCTTCGACCCGATCGGGTACAGATCTTCAGGTTGCCCGCGAGCTGAGGCGAGTTCACCCTCGAATACTAAACCATAGAAGGTTTGCTCACTTGCTATGCTGCGTCGCGGGGGGAGGATCGGTAACGGCGTCTCGGCCCGCATCGTGCCAGCCGCCGCGGGCGGGCGCTCCACCAGGAGCAGCGGATACGGATGGTGCAAAAGGCTGCGTCCCGGCAGCGGGTTCGTTCCCGTTGGTCCAAGCCAGAGCGCAGTCTACTACCGTGCGAACAATGACGGACGAGAGCTTTACCTGGCGCGCGGGCCGGGTTCCTTCAGCGGGCATCGTCGCACGCCCCAGGTCTGCCGAGCAGGCGCCGGCCCGCTGGCGAGCGAGCTTCGCCTGGCGAGATACCTTGATACACTTACGCTAATCTCTGTATCCGTACAACCTTATGCCTGTGTCCATCCGCCTCGGGGAAGAGCTCGAAGAGCGTCTCGCGAGGGCAAGCAAAAAGCTGCCCGCGTGGCCAAGACCGAGGTGATCAAACGCAGCCTCGCTGCATTCCTCGACCAGATCGAGCCCGGCAATTCCGCCTACGAGCTGGGCAAGGACCTGTTCGGCGCCGACGATAGCTTGCCCACCACGCTGTCTTCAACTTACAAGCGACGGCTGAAAGCCAAGCTTCGTGCAAAGCATCGTCGTTGATGCGGGGCCGTTGATCGCCCTCTTCCGGAGACGGGACAGATGCGACGCTCGGGTCAAGGCCGCGGTCTCGACCAGTAAAGCGAAGCTTGTCTCGACCCTTACGGTCATCACCGAGGCCTGTCACTTCTTGAACACAGGGGCAAGCTCGCCTTGCTTACCTGGGTGCGGCGCGGTGCGCTGACCCTCTATCCGGTTACGGGCGAGAATCTCGCCGACATCGAGGTTGTGATCAAGAGATATCCGGAGCGCGACATCGATTTCGCCGATGCCACGTTGATCTGGGTTGCCAGCCCGCTCAACACGGCGGAGATCATGACGATCGACCGTGGGGATTTTCGAGGTCTACCGGCTCGCGAACGGGAAGGCGTTCACTCTTTTGCTCGCGTGACGAGCGTCAGGTGCGTTAACCCCGGGACCGCCGCGCGTCGCAAAGGAACGCTCGGTTCGTCCCGCGAATCCGAGTGTCATGAGAGAAGCTCGGCCGGATCTTCATGGCCGAAGGGGTTCACGAAGCGGACCCCTTCGATCAGAGCGAGGTCCTGAAAATCTTCGGTGAGCAGAACGGTCACGCCCGCTTCCTGCGCGGTTGCCCACAGCATCGCATCCCAGAACGGCATCTGAAACTGACGAAGCCCGTCGATGGCATGAGAAAGTGTGTTTGCACGCGCCGCAATCACCGGGAACAGTGCCTGCCAGTCCTCGATGCGGTCGCGCGCCTCTCCCGTGGATAGGCGCCCCCTGCGCGTGACAACGTGGAAGAACTCGGCCAACGCCGGCACGGACACGACCGTGTCCAGCTCCGCCAGAGTGTCGAGCAGCGTGTGAACGGCCTGGTGCTTGTTCAGGTCGGCAGTGTCGATCGCATACACCAACAGGTTGGTATCGATCGTGACCTTGGCCATGCTAGCGCTCGGACCGGTCGTACAGATCCTCCCGGCGCACGCGACCGATCTTGAGCGCTCGCGCGCTGGCCTTGAGCCGTCTCGCCGTAGGTAATACAACGTCGCAGGCTCAAGTCTCCGCCGCGGGAAGCCGAGAACCTGCACACGGGCCCGAAAGTTGCGTTGCGCCCGTAGATTTCAGCGCCCTGTATCGAGGAACTCGGGAACCAGTGGTGTTGTCCACCTTGACCTGGCGCTCACCCTGACCCTTTCCCGAAGGGAAGGGAACGCGGATGGATCGATGGCCAATCAAATCGATTCGGCGATGGTTCTGGTACCCGGCAGCGTAACGCTGGCTCAGCTTCGCTGCCTGCGCGATGAGCTCGTGCATCTCGAGATGCACGAGATGGGGCTGCGCAATGCGCAGGCTGCTCAGCGGGCCGTCAAGAGGACGCTCGAGCGCGGAACCGTCGCTTACGGCATCAACACCGGCTTCGGAAAGTTTGCACAGACGATCATCCCACAGGAGCGGCTGACGGAACTGCAGAAGAACCTCGTGCTGTCTCACAGCGCGGGTACCGGACCGCTGCTCGCCGACGACGTGGTTCGCCTGGTGATGGTCCTGAAGGCGATCAGCCTGGCTCGCGGCTACTCCGGGGTCCGCCCCGAGGTCATCACGACGCTGCTGGATCTCGCCAATGCGCACGTGTATCCATGCATTCCCGGCAAAGGATCGGTCGGAGCTTCCGGCGATCTCGCGCCTCTCGCGCACTTGGCGGCTGCGCTGATCGGCGTGGGTGAGGTCCGCCTCGACGGCAAACGCATGCCCGCGAAGGACGGTCTGGCGCGCGCCGGAGTCGAACCGCTTGAGCTCGGGCCCAAGGAAGGGCTGGCGCTGCTGAACGGTACGCAGGTGTCCACGGCGCTCGGCCTCGTGGGCTTGTTCGGCGCGGAGGACGTGCTCGGCATCGCTCTCGTCGCCGGCGCCTTGTCCCTGGAAGCCGTCAAGGGATCGCTGAAGCCCTTCGATCCCCGCATACACGCCGCCCGCGGTCATCCGGGTCAGATCGACGTCGCGCGCGTCTTTCGCGAGCTGGTGCACGGCAGCTCCATCCTGGCGTCGCACGCCAACTGCCCGCGAGTCCAGGACCCGTATTCGATCCGCTGCCAGCCGCAAGTCATGGGTGCGTGCCTGGACAATCTGTGTCAAGCCGCGCGCGTGCTGGAGATCGAGGCCAACGCCGTCTCCGACAATCCGCTTATCTTCGCGCCGGACGACGAGATCATCTCGGGGGGAAACTTTCACGCCGAACCGGTGAGCTTCGCTTGCGACCAACTCGCGCTGGTGCTGGCCGAGATCGGTGCGCTTTCCGAGCGCCGCATCGCGCTGCTGGTCGATGCCAGCCTGAGCGGCCTGCCGGCATTCCTGGTGCGCGATGGCGGCATCAACTCGGGGTTCATGGTCGCCCACGTCACTGCAGCCGCGCTGGCCTCACACAACAAGGCGTTGGCTTTTCCGTCAACTGTAGACAGCCTTCCCACCTCGGCAAACCAGGAGGATCACGTATCGATGGCGACCAATGCCGCGCGGCGCCTGGGCGAGATGGTGGAGAACAGCGCCACCATCGTGGGGATCGAAGCCATGGCGGCGGCACAGGGCATCGAGTTCCACAGGCCGCTCAGGAGCACGCCTGCTCTGGAGGAAGCGCTGTTCGACATCCGCCGGCGAGTCGCCTTCTATGAACGCGACCGGTTCCTCGCGCCGGATATCGAGGCGATGAAGCGCTGGGTGCTGTCGGCGCCGGCGCACGCGAGTGCGAAAGCCGTTCTGCCCAGCACGACACGCCGGGTTTCACTCTCACCCCAACCCTCTCCCCTCAAGGGAGAGGGGGTCTTTTGAACGGCCGGCCGGTGGAAGAGGAAATGCTTTGAACGGCCCGCCGGCTGCCACTTGCACGGAGGAGGTGAATATGAACGCACGACTGTCGCCAATGGCTCGCCCAGCGCACTCGGCCCGCGTGGTGCGGGCGCCGCGCGGGACGACGCTCACGTGCAAGACCTGGACGATCGAAGCGGCCTATCGCATGCTGCAGAACAACCTGGACCCCGAAGTGGCCGAGCGCCCCGACGATCTGGTGGTGTACGGCGGGATCGGCCGTGCGGCGCGCAACTGGGAGTGCTTCGACAAGATCCTCGAGTCGCTGCGCGCATTGAACGAGGACGAGTCGCTCCTCATCCAATCCGGTAAACCAGTCGGCGTATTCCGTACTCATCCGGACGCCCCGCGGGTATTGATCGCCAACTCGAACCTGGTTCCACACTGGGCGACCTGGGAGCACTTCAACGAGCTCGATCGCAAGGGCCTGATGATGTACGGGCAGATGACCGCGGGCTCGTGGATCTACATCGGCTCGCAGGGAATCGTGCAGGGCACGTTCGAGACGTTTTCCGAGGCGGGCCGACAGCACTACGGTGGAGATCTCTCCGGGAGGTGGATTCTCACGTCCGGACTGGGCGGCATGGGCGGCGCGCAGCCGTTGGCGGGTGTGCTGGCCGGCGCCTGCGTGCTGGCTGTCGAGTGTCAGGAGGACCGCATCGACTTTCGGCTGCGCACGCGCTATCTGGACCGCAAGGCAAGCTCGCTCGATGAAGCGCTCGCGATCATCCGCTCGGCGCTGCAAGGAAAGCAGGCGATGTCGGTGGGACTGCTCGGCAACGCGGCGGAAGTGATTCCGGAGTTGGCCAAGCGCGCCCGTGCCAGCGGGATGCGTCCGGACATCGTCACCGATCAGACCTCGGCGCATGATCCGAGCTGCGGTTACCTGCCGGAAGGATGGACCGTAGCGCAGTGGAAAGATGGACAGGCGCACGATCCCGACGGTTTGCAGCGTGCTGCGCGCCGGTCCATCGCCAAGCATGTCCAGGCGATGCTGCAGTTCCACGAGATGGGCATCCCCACGCTCGACTACGGCAACAACATCCGCCAGGTCGCGTTTGACGAAGGAGTCGAGAACGCTTTCGCCTTCCCCGGGTTCGTGCCCGCCTGCATCCGGCCCTTGTTCTGTCGCGGCGTGGGACCGTTCCGCTGGGTTGCTCTCTCGGGCGATCCGGAGGACATCTACAAGACCGATCGCAAGATGAAGGCACTGTTTCCCGACGACAGGCACTTGCACCGCTGGCTCGACATGGCGCGCAGCCGAATTGCGTTTCAGGGCCTGCCGGCACGGATCTGCTGGGTCGGCCTGGGCGAGCGCCATCGCGCTGCGCTGGCCTTCAATGAAATGGTCGCCAACGGCGAGCTCGAGGCCCCGATCGTGATCGGGCGAGACCATCTGGATTCGGGTTCGGTCGCCAGTCCCAACCGCGAAACGGAGGCGATGAAAGACGGCTCGGATGCGGTTTCGGACTGGCCGCTGCTCAACGCGTTGCTCAACACCGCCAGCGGCGCCACGTGGGTGAGCTTCCATCACGGGGGCGGGGTGGGGATCGGCTTCTCGCAGCACGCCGGCATGGTGATCGTGTGCGACGGCACGGACGCCGCTGCCAAGCGAATCGAACGCGTCCTGTGGAACGACCCCGCCAGCGGCGTGATGCGCCACGCGGACGCAGGCTACGCAGCGGCGATCGAGTGCGCGCGGGAGCAAGGCCTCAAGCTGCCCTTCGTCACCCTGTGAACGCTCCCACCGAAGGCCTCTGGCACAACGCGAAGGTTCTGCCGGCCGGTGACCCGGATCGCGCGATCACGGACGGCGCGATTGTCGTGCGCGAGGGCCGCATCGCCTGGATCGGTGTGCGAGACGCGTTGCCCGACAGCTACGCCAGCCTTCCGCGCCACGATGCCGGCGGTCGCTGGATCACACCCGGACTGGTGGACTGCCACACGCACCTGGTTTTCGCGGGGCAGCGAGCCGACGAGTTTGCGATGCGTCTGGAGGGCGCGAGCTACGAGGACATCGCCCGCCGGGGCGGTGGCATCGCTTCGACCGTGCGCAGCACGCGCATGGTGAGCGAGGAGCAACTGTACCAAGCCAGCGTTCCGCGGCTCGAGGCTCTGCTGGCCGAAGGCGTGACCGCCGTGGAGATCAAGTCCGGGTACGGTCTGGACCTCGCGACCGAGCGCAAGCAGCTGCGCGTGGCGCGGCAGCTCGGAGAGCGGTATCCGGTCAGCGTATACACCACCTTTCTCGGCGCGCACGCCGTGCCGCCCGAATACTCGGGCCGCGCGGACGACTATATCGACCATGTGGCTGGGACGATGTTGCCGGCGCTCGCCGGCGAGGGATTGGTGGACGCCGTGGACGTGTTCTGCGAGCGCATCGCCTTCACGCTCGCCCAGACCGAGCGTGTCTTTGCGGCCGCGAGCCGCCTCGGCCTCCCGGTGAAGATCCACGCCGAACAGCTCTCCAACCTCGGGGGCGCACGCCTCGCAGCGCGCTACAAGGCACTCTCCGCCGATCACCTGGAGCACCTGGACGACGCCGGGGCGTCGGCGCTGCGCGAAGCGGGAACGGTGGCGGTGCTCCTGCCCGGCGCCTTCTATTTCCTGCGCGAGACGAAGCTGCCGCCGCTCGACCTGCTGCGCCGGTATGAGTTGCCTGTCGCGCTTGCGACCGACGCGAACCCGGGCAGCTCGCCGACGACCTCGCTGCTGCTGATGCTCAATCTCGCTTGTACGCTGTTCCGCATGACGGTGTCCGAGGCTCTGTCGGGGGTCACGCGGCACGCCGCCAGAGCGCTGGGACAGGCTCACCGGCACGGCGTGCTCGAAGCGGGTCGGCACGCGGACTTTGTCGTCTGGGACATCGAGTCACCGGCCGAGCTCGCCTACTGGTTCGGGCGCAACCCATGCCGGTGCGTGGTGCGAGGCGGTCGCGTCGTCCACGGCGAGCGCATGCCAGCGGGCGGATGAACCCAGAAACGGCAACTAACCACACAGACACAGAGGCACAGAGGTTCCTCTGCGGGAGGATACATGCGCGGCTGGTAATGGTTGATATTCACTCGAGGAATGCGGATTCTCGCTGCAACACGATACTGGCTTCTCTGCGTCTCTGTGCCTCTGTGGTGAGTCGGCTGCCGGACTTAGCATGAACGCTCTGTTCGCCGAACACGCGCTCTTGCCGCAGGGCTGGGCGCGCAACGTCCGTCTCGCCTGGGACGCCGCCGGCCTGCTGAGCGAGGTGAGCGCAGGGAGCACGCCCGGAGGGCAGCTCGCACGGGCAGCCGGTCCCGTGCTGCCCGGAATGCCGAATCTGCACTCGCATGCCTTCCAGCGCGCAATGACGGGGTTGACCGAATACCGTGCGGCGGGCGAGAACGACTTCTGGAGCTGGCGCAGGCTGATGTACCGCCTGGCGCTCGCGCTGCGTCCCGAGGAGCTCCAGTCGATCGCCACGCAGCTCTACATCGAGATGCTCCGTGCCGGATATACCTCGGTGTGCGAGTTCCATTATGTGCACCGCGATCCGCACGGCCGGCCTTATGCCAATCGGCTCGAGCTGTGCGAGCCGCTCATCGCGGCCGCCGCGGCCGCCGGCATCGGCCTGACACTGCTGCCCGTCCTCTACGAACATAGCGGCTTCGGTAAGCAGCCGCCTCTCCCCGAGCAACGGCGATTCGTGACCGGGCCCGAAGACTTGCTCGAGATGCTGGCCGGGCTGCGCCGCGCTCATCCCGAGCACGATCGGCTGCGCTACGGGGTAGCGCCACACTCCCTGAGGGCGGTATCTCCAGAATCGCTGGACCGACTCGTGGCGGGCGTGACTGCCGCCGATTCGAGCGCGCCCGTCCACATCCACGTGGCCGAGCAGAGAGGCGAGGTCGCCGACAGCCATGCCGCCCTGGGGGCGCGCCCCGCAATGTGGTTGCTGGACCATTTCGAGATCGACGCGCGCTGGTGCCTCGTGCACGCCACGCACATGCGCGCAGACGAGTCCGAGCGGCTCGCACGCAGTGGCGCAACGGTGGGGCTGTGCCCCTCCACAGAGGCGAATCTCGGGGATGGCGTTTTCGATGCGGCGGTCTATTTCACCGCCGGGGGAACCTGGGGCATCGGATCTGACAGTCACGTGAGCGTCTGCGTTCGGGAGGAGCTGCGATGGTTGGAGTACGCACAGCGCCTCATCCACCGCACACGTAACATCCTCGCCGGCACTGCAACGCCTTACGTTGCGGAGCACCTGTTCCTGCAGGGTGTGTCGGGAGGGGCGCGGGCCAGCGGCCGGAAGGTCGCCGGCCTCGCGGTGGGACAGTGCGCCGACCTCCTGGTGCTGGACCCCAATGGCCCCGACTGCTCGCTGCCTGACCCCGCTCTCGCGCTTTCGGCCTGGATCTTCGGCAACCATGCCGGCGAGAGCGTGCGCGACGTCATGGTCGGTGGCCGCTGGGTCGTGGAAGCGGGTCATCACGCTCGTGAGGCAAGCGCGCTGCGCGACTATCTTCGTGCGCGCGACGCCTTACTGCAGCGATAACGGCCCCGCCCGGCGATGACAGCGGAGATGACCAACACGTTCGAGCACACGCGCGGAACGGCGCCGCTGCTGATCTCGATGCCGCACCCGGGCACGTTTCTCCCGCCCGATATCGCGACGCGGCTGACGGACGCCGCGCTCCGGCTCCCCGATACGGACTGGCATCTGAAGCGATTGTATGACTTCGTGCACGGGCTCGGGGCTTCGGTCATCGTCGCCACGCACTCCCGCTACGCGATCGATCTGAATCGGCCTCCCGACGACACCAGCCTTTACCCCGGGCAGGACACGACGGGACTGTGTCCGGTCGACACGTTTCGCCGTGAACCGCTCTACCGCGAGGGGCAGCAACCGGACGCTGCCGAGATTCGACGCCGCATCCACAAGTACTGGGAGCCGTACCACGCCGCCCTTAGCGGCGAACTCGACCGTTTGCGGGCGCGGCACGGCAGAGTCGTGCTGTGGGATGCCCATTCGATCTGCTCGGTGCTGCCCCGATTCTTCGAGGGCCGGCTCCCGGATCTCAATTTCGGCAGCGCCGCGGGAACAGCGTGCGACAAAGGTCTCGCGCAGCGGGTCCTGCACATCGCCCGGAGTCATCCGCGCTACAGCGCCGTGCTCGACGCCCGGTTCAAGGGAGGATATATCACCCGTCGCTACGGGCGACCGATCGAAGGCGTGCACGCGATCCAGCTCGAGCTCGCCCAGCTCACGTACATGCAGGAGGAATATCCCTATTCCTTCGACGAGAGCCGTGCCGCTGCGCTCCGGCCGGTGCTGACCCGGATGGTGCGGGAGGTCCTGCGCTGGGCGCAGGGCTAGCTGGACCCACCCGGCAGGCGCTACCCGTGTTTGCGGTTGATCGCGTCGAGCATGCGAGAGGACTTCAAGACCGGGCCGAGGACATTGGCGAGAAGAAACTCGATGAATACTTCGCCACCGCCTACGGGATCTTTGCGGGCAAGGCCAACAGAACCGCCAGGTCGAGGTCGCCGAACCGGAAGGGCTACGCCAGAGCGTGATGGCGCGTCTGCGGAAAGCCTGCTGGGGCACGAAAAGACAACAGGCGCACCTGGATGTCCGGTGGCCTGAGCTCAGCTCGACGCTAAGCGCCGGCGAACCCCAGCACGCCCGCTGCTGCGGTGAGTCCGGTGTCGAACGCCACGAAGCGGAACAGAGCCGTATTGCCCACGTCTCGTGCGAGCGTCTCCGCGGCCGCGAGATGGACGCTGTCGTATCCGCGCAACCCGAACTGCACGGCAACCTGCCCGGCACGGCGCACCAGTGCTTCGCTCACACCCACGATCTCCATGGTTTGCCAGTCGCGCTCAAAGTCGCGAAGCACGGTCGGCAGCGCGCCGGCAGCAACGCGTCCCAGCCGGTGGGCGCGGCCGAACGCCGCGCATATCTCGGCGTATCCTATCAGATGCGTGCACACGGACTTGGCGCGCGCGATGAGCTTGCGCACCTGCTCCGATTCCGGCTCGGCCACGTACAGTTTGACGAGCGCCGAACTGTCGAGGTACAGAATCATCCCCGGTCCTTGAGCAGGAGATCAGAGAGGGTCTTTTCGCCGGGCTTCCACGCGATCGGACGTCTGGCGCCTTTCGGCTTCCCGCCCTTCCCGGGGCGGACCAAGGGCGACGCGCGCAAGCGTTTGACAGCGTCGTCAACAGTCAGGTTTTCTGGCCGCAGCGCGGAAACCAGGCGCGCAACTGGGCGTCCACGGTCGGTGATCACGACCTCCTCACCGGCCTGGGCGCGCTTGAGGTACTTGGACAGATTGTTCTTCATCTCGCGAATAGAGATTTCCACGGGGAATCCTCTTCGTAGCTACATCCATGCCATTGTAGCTACCAGGGGCTACGCTGTCGATGACCGGGGTGGTTGCCGGGCGCCATCCTATGTCTCCGGCAGTCGCACGGGGCGCGGCTCGTTTTGCGAGGCATGCGTGCTTCGGCCTATTGAGCGGTAACGGGAACAGAAGCCGCTGGGCGCTGGCAGCGCCGAAGCGCATGCGCCGGAGGCCGAATCGTTTTCGACGAGGGTGGCCCTTCGCGCGCGCCTATCCCTTCGGGAAGCGCGCGTCCCGCCACGCGATCGCCGCTTTCAAGCCTTGTGCCCGGGCGATGTCCATGAACTGTTTCTTGTCCGCAGACCCCTGGGATTCGATTGCGTGATCGATGTCGAGCGCCGTCCTGAGGGCGGTCTCCATCCCCTGGGCTGCGTAGCTTCGGTTGATGGCCGCCTTCGTGTCTCGGACCAGGGCCGGATCGATCGCGGCGATGTTGGCTGCGAGCCGCAGGGCAGTGGGGACGTGCGCGCCCGCCGGCACCACGCGGTTGACGAGACCCAGGCGCAGCGCCGTGGGCGCATCGATGTCGTCGAGTCCCAGCAGGATGATCTCCTTGGCCTGTTTGGGTCCGACCATCCAGGGCAGCAGCATGGTCACGATGCCGGCGCCGAACTTCAGCTCGGGCTCGCCGAAGTAGGCGTCATCGGCGGCGATGGCGATGTCACAAGCGAGCGCGAGCTCGAGCGCGCCTGCCAGACACGCGCCGTGGATCGCCGCGATGGTCGGCTTGGGGCAATGCCAGAATCGCATCGTGGTGCCGAAATCCAGTTCCAGGATTTCGCGCCAGGCGTCGGGCCCCTCGGGGCGCCGCTCCATCTGCTCCTTCAGGTCGAAGCCCGACGAGAACGCCCTGCCTGCACCGCTGATCACCACCGCCCGAACCTGCGGATCCGCCTCGGCCGCGTCCAGGCAAGCTCCGAGCTCGAGCAGGAGCTGCTTCGACAGCGCGTTCAGGCGCTCGGGCCGATTCAGCTCGATGTGCAGGCTCTGCGCGTGGCGCGCGACGTTCAGGAGCTCGAACG
>DATJVW010000085.1:0-6399 GCA_035501675.1 Burkholderiales bacterium | reverse complement strand
TGGATGACGGGCGGCACGACCAGAACGAAGCGGCTTCTCTTGTCCTTGAGCAGCGCGAGCAGCTCCTTCACCACCAGCGCGCGGATGCGTTGCCACGTCTGCATGAGTCACTCCAGCCGCTTGCGGGTGTTGCGCCACGTGAGGCCCAGAAGGAGGACGGCCATCACCAGCAGCGCGCCCACGTTGGGCAGGATGACCGACCAGACATTGCCGGCCAGAAACAGCGTCTGCGCGATGGACACGAAATAGCGCGCCGGAACCACATGGGTGATCGCCTGCACGACCGGAGGCATGCTCCCGATGTCGAAGATGAAGCCGGACAGGAGAAATGCCGGCAGAAAGGTAGCGATGATCGCCACCTGACCGGCGATGAACTGATTCCGGGCCACGCCCGAGATCAGCAGACCCATGCCGAGCGCGACCAGCAGGAACAGCGACGAGGTCAGCCAAAGCAGCCAGAAGGAGCCGCGCAGCGGCACGCCGAACAGCCAGATCGCCATCGCCACCGAGAGAAGCATGCCGCCGGTCCCCAACGCAAAATAGGGAATGAGCTTGCCCAGCAGCAGCTCGGTCGTGGCCACCGGGGTGACGAGCAGCGCTTCCATGGTCCCGCGGTCCCACTCGCGCGCCATCACCATCGCGGTGAGCAGCGCGCCGATCAGCGTCATGATCACCACGACCAGGCCCGGCACCAGGAAGTTGCGGCTGCGCAGCTCGCTGTTGAACCAAACGCGCTGCTGCAGCTGCACCGGCACGCTGAGCGCGTCGCCTTGCTCACGCGCCCTCTGCGCGAGCCAGATCGACCAGGCGCCCTGGGCATAGCCCTCGACGATGCGCGCGTTGTTGGCGTTGACGCCGTTGACGATCAACTGGATCGGCGCGCCGTCGGGCCGCCGCAGGCGCTGGGCAAAGTCGGCGCGCAGCCGCATGATGGCGTCCACCTCCCCGGTCTGGAGCAGGCGCATGGCCGTGGCCATGCTCTGCTCGCGCCGGGACGAAAAGTACCGCGAGCCCTGGAAGGAGGCGATGAAGTCTGCGGTGTCGGCGCTCGGTTCTTCCACGACGACGGCGATCGGAACGTGCTCGGCGTCGAGCGACACGCCGTAGCCAAAGAGCAGCAGCAGCGCCACGGGCATGACCAGGGCGATGGCGATGCTGCTCGGATCGCGCAGCACCTGCAACAGCTCCTTGCGCACCAGCCCTCGCAGGCGCATACCGGCGCCTCCGTGCCGTCTCCGCGTGTTCACGGACAAGGGGCGTTGGCCCGGCATGCCTATGCTGCCGCCTGCACGGCGCCTTCCACCAGGCGGATGAACGCGTCCTCCATGCTCGGCTCCGTCGCCTCGGCCGAACGCACACGCGCCTTGATCTGGGCCGGCTCCCCGATCGCGAGGAGTCGCCCGGCCGCCATGATCGCGATGCGATCGCAGTACTCCGCCTCCTCCATGAAGTGCGTCGTGACCAGCACCGTCACGCGGCTGCGGGCCAGCGCGTTGATGCGGCGCCAGAACTCTCGGCGCGCCAGCGGATCGACGCCCGAAGTGGGCTCGTCCAGAAACAAGATGTCCGGCTCGTGCATCAGTGCGCAGGCCATGGCCAGGCGCTGCTTGTAACCGAGCGGAAGCTCGGCGCTGGGTGCGTCGACGAACGCGGCGAGCTCGAACTCCTCGAGCGCCCAGCGCACCCGCTCGCCGCGCCGCGCGCCCGACAGACCGTAGGTCCGCGAGAAGAACTCCAGATTCTGTCGCACGCTCAGGTTGCCATACAGCGAGAACTTCTGAGACATGTATCCGATCCTGGCTCGTGCAGCCGAAGCGGCGTGCCGCAGGTCGACGCCCGCGACGCGAAGCGTGCCGGCGCTGGCCGGCAGCAGCCCGCACAGCATCCGGAACGTGGTCGACTTCCCGGCGCCGTTGGCGCCCAGCAGCCCGAAGATCTCGCCCCGCCGCACCTCGAAACTCACGCCATCGACCGCGTAGAACGGGCCGAATCGGCGCCGGACGTCACGCACCTCGATCACCTCGGGCGCCACCTGCTCAGCGGGCTCCGGCCCGGCCAGGAGCGACATGGCGGGCACGCTCGATTGGTTCGTCGCCGCATCCCGCGTCGCAGCGGCATCGGCGGGGTCGGTTTCGCGCAGCAACGCGACGAAGCTGTCCTCGAAGCGCGCGGGCACCGGCTCGGCGTGCGCACCCGGAATGCCGGGGAGCAACCGATCCAGGTCCGGTGCGGCCGCGTCTCGCATCACCACCCGCACGCGCTCTCCCAGGATGAGCGCATCGACAATGCCTGGCTGTCCGGCAAGCGCCGACTGCAAGGTGCGCTTGTCCATCCCCGGCGCAGTGACGAAAAATGTGCGCCCCTGCGCGGCGGCGCTGAGCTCCGCGGGCCGGCCCTCGACCAGGACTCGGCCCTTGTGCAGCACGATCACCTCGTCGCAGCGCTCCGCCTCGTCGAGGTAGGCCGTGCTCACCAGCACGCTCATACCCCCGGCCTGCGTCAAGCGGTATACGATCGCCCACAGCTCGCGCCGCGAGATCGGGTCCACGCCGACGGTGGGCTCGTCGAGCAGCAGAAACTCCGGTGCCCGCACCAGCGTGCATGCCAGGCCGAGCTTCTGCTTCATGCCGCCCGACAGCCGGCCCGCGAGGCGCGAGCCGAAGGATGCGAGCCCGGTCATCTGCATGAGCTCGCGGTAGCGCACGGGTCGCAGCGTCTTGGGCACGCCCTGCAAGTCGGCGTACAGATCCAGGTTCTCCTGGACACTCAGGTCCTCGTAGAGGCCGAAGCGCTGCGGCATATATCCGAGCGCGGCCTGCACGTGCAACGAATCGCGCGTGGCATCCATCCCGAGCACCCGGATGCGGCCCTCGTCGGGCTCGAGCAGCCCAGCGACCAGGCGCATCAGCGTGGTCTTCCCTGCCCCGTCCGGTCCGATCAGGCCGGTGACCACACCCCTGCGCGCGCGCAGGCTCACGCCGTGCAGCGCCCGCACCTCCCGCCCTGCACTGCGGAAGCGCTTGCCCACGCCGCGCAGTTCGAGCGCGACGTCCGCGTCCGTTGTCGTCTCCGGGGCCGAAGTGGCGGAGCTCACGGGCTGCTCTTGCAGACATCCGGGCCTGGGTCCGCCTGGGCGGGACCGAGCGCGACGGCGACGGTCGCGGGCATACCGAGGCGCAGCTCGTCGTGCGGCGCGCATGCGAAGACGCGCACCTGGTAGACCAGCGCGGTGCGCACCTCCTGCGTCTCGACCGACTTGGGTGTGAACTCGGCGCTCGGCGAGATGAAGCCGATCCAGCCGCGATAGCGCTTCCCCGGATAGCTATCGGTCGTGATTTGCGCGGCGGCACCGAGGCGCAGTTTGCCGAGGTCGGGCTCGGGCACATAGGCACGCACCCACAATGGCTCCATCAGCGCCAGGGTGAACACAGTCCGCTGCGGCGAGGCCATGTCCCCGGGCTCCAGCACGCGGTTCTCGATCACGCCTTCGGCAGGCGCATACAACGATGCCTCCGCGAGATCGCGCTGCGCGATGTCGAGCGCAGCCTCGTACGCGGCCAACGTGGCCTTGGCCGCTGCGATATCCTCCTTGCGCGGCCCCACGACCGCCAGCCGCAGCGTCTCCTCGGCCGCCTTCTGCCGCGCCTGAGCCGCATCCAGCGCTGCCTTGGCGTTGTCGGCCTGCTGCTGCGCGACGAAGTGCTGCGCGACCAGCTCCACCGTCCGGCGGTAGGTTTGCTCTGCGTTCACGGCGTCGGCTCTCGCCGCCTCAACGTCCGCTTGCGCCTTGCGGATCTCTTCGGGCCGCGAGCCGGCCACATAGCGGGCGACGATGTCGCGCTGCGCGGCCACCTGGGCTTGAGCCTGCGCCACCCCGTGGCGCAGCCGGCGCGAATCGAGCACCGCGAGCAGCTGGCCCGCGGTTACCCGCTCACCTTCGCGCACGAGGACCTGCTCGATGCGGTCGCTAGCGTTGAACGCGAGCTGGACCTCGCGGATGTCGACGTTGCCGTGCAACACCAGCGTATTACTCGCGGTGCGGTGCTGCCGCTCATACCACCACCAACCCCCGGCGGCTAGCCCCGCCACCAGCGCCAGGGCAACGGCCAAAAGTAACTTCCACTTCATCTCAGCCCCGCTTCTCTTCTACCCCGGTACGCTCATGGCATGCTCTTGCGTCACTGGCGAATCGCAGCACCATCGCTACAAGACTCGGTGACGAAGCGGGGCGTTCATATAGGGTTCGCTGCTCGCCCCTTGGCGCAAGTCGTTGATCGCTTGCTTTGCCGGCGGCCGACTGTTCCGTGTTTCCGCCCCTCCTTGTACGGTTGTCTACCCTTGCGTCCCGGCAATACTCCCCACGCCTGTTATTAGCATTGCACTCATCGCCTCAGTCTAACCGAACCGTGTGGCTCGCATCTTCTGCGTTACCGAGGAGATTGAGACCGGTGTCAGGTCAGTCGGACCCGGCCTTCGCCGATACGAACGAACAGTTGCGCTACTGGACCGCCTCAGGACCCTCGGGCTCAAGGACGCTCCCGTAGATTGCACGCCACGGCTCTCATGCGCCCGGCCGAGCAAGAAAGATCGATCCACCGCCAGACCACAACATCACGTTCAACTCTGCCCGGAGGCATCGGATCTACACGCAGCTTTGCATGAGGCGCCGTCAACTCTTTCCGCCAGCGCCGCTCCTTCGCGGCTCTTCCGTCGCATGCAACAGGCGCTCATCTGATTCCTTGGGAACTCGCGCAGCGGCGGCGGAGTCTAAATAAAGTCCGTACCGAGCACGAGGATTGATTGCGACCCTTAGTTCTTCGCAAGAGGCATCACGCGTTCGACGAGCCATTGAGTCTGCATCATCGAGCGCCGCCCCATTTTCCGACTGGATCGAGCTCGTCGCGAGCTCTTAAGCGTGCCTTAATCTGACGCGCTCAATGTGTAACCGGGTTTCGATCCGTGCAACGTCGACGAGGAGGACATCATGAACTCGAAGACCATGGTCATCGCCCTGATTGCCGCCGGCCTGATCGGGGCCGGGGCCGTTGGATACTCCGAACGCACCAGCTCGGTGCTTGCAAATGCAGGCGCCCCAATGACTCAGCAGACGGTCGGCGCGCTGGGTCCAATGCAGGATAGTGTAGCGATTGCGCCCGCGTTGCCTGACTTTACCTCGATTGCGGCCAAGTACGGCCCAGCGGTGGTGAACGTCAGCGTCACAGCAGAGACGCGACCCGCCGCAGCCATGCCACAACTGCCGCAGATGGACCCCGATGATCCGTTCTATCAGTTCTTCAAGCGCTTTCAGGTCCCTGTCCCCCGCGGCGAGATGCCGATGCACGGAATGGGCTCTGGGTTCATCGTGAGCTCCGATGGCATCATCCTGACCAACGCGCACGTGGTGGACGGAGCCAAGCAAGTCGACGTGAAGCTCACCGACAAGCGCGAGTTCAGAGCCAGGGTGATGGGGGTGGACAAGCAAAGCGATGTGGCGGTGTTGAAGATCGAGGCCAAGGACCTGCCCACCGTGAAGCTGGGCAACCCGGCTAATTTGAGAGTGGGGGATTGGGTGCTGGCCATCGGCTCGCCGTTTGGCTTCGAGAACACCGTGACCCAAGGCATCGTGAGCGCGAAGTGGCGCAGCCTGCCCGACGAGACCTATGTGCCGTTCATCCAGACCGACGTTCCGGTGAACCCCGGCAACTCGGGCGGCCCGCTGATCAACATGCAAGGCGAGGTGGTGGGCATCAACTCCCAGATCTACAGCCACAGCGGCGGCTACGAGGGGTTGTCCTTCGCAATTCCCATCGATATCGCGGCCAATGTCGAGCAGCAGATCGTCGAGCACGGCCACGTCACGCGCGGGCGCCTGGGGATCACGATCCAGGACATGACTCAGGGGCTGGCCGATTCCTTTGGCCTCAAGAGCCTGGAAGGTGCGCTGGTGAGCACGGTGGAAGCGGGTAGTCCGGCGGCCAAGGCCGGGGTCGAGCCGGGCGACGTGATCCTCAAGTTCAATGGCCAGCGGGTCGACAATTCCGCCCAGCTCCCGGTCCAGGTCGCTCAGATCAAACCGGGAACCACGGTGAGCCTGGAGCTGCTGCGCAAAGGCGCGACCAAGGAGCTGAACGTTACCGTGGGCGAGCTGCGGAACACCGCGGTCGCCCAAGCAGAAACGGGCGCGAAAGGCCATGGGCGGCTGGGGTTGATGGTGCGGCCTCTCACTCCCGAAGAGCGCGAGCAGGCCGGTGACAGCGCCGGGCTGCTGGTGGAGAACGCCACCGGGCCTGCCGCGCAGGCCGGTATTCAACCCGGGGACGTCATCGTCGCGATGAACGGCACGCCGCTGACAAGCGCCAAGCAGTTGAGCGAGCTGGTGGCCAAGGCCGGCAAGCACGT
>DATJVW010000084.1:0-2553 GCA_035501675.1 Burkholderiales bacterium | reverse complement strand
AGGCGCCTTCCAGCGCCGAACAAGAGGTTTGAGCGATCAAGTGCAGCCGGGTTGCGGACGGACGCCCAGCCCCGGCGCGATCTCGCCGGCTGGTGGCGGCGCTGGCGATGGCTCTCCAGGCCAATGCCTACGGATCGGAAGGGCATAAAGCAGCGGACGAACCCGAGTAGCCCGACGCTAAGCAGACACTCGATCTGCGCTGCCGACAGCGCTTGTCGCTTGCCCAGGCCAACCTTCTCGTGAGGGGCAGGCGCGGCCCCGCCGCGGCATCGCGCCACGTTACGAGTGACCTTAAGACTGGCGGCGCCGTAGTCGGAGGCGCAGACGGCGCGCAAGCGTCCTTCGAGAACGTTCGGCGGCGAGCGGAGACCCCGTGACCGTCGTGGTACTGTCCGGATTGAGTCATCGACATGCCCACCCGCAAACGTTCGGCGACGTCGGCTCGCCGTGGACTAGCGTCTTGGCTGTGGAGGCCGTGAAATTCAGGTCAAGTTTTCAAAGCACGCCTCGTCGGGCTGGGGCGGAGCCCCGTTAGGCAGAGCGACACGCCCTCGTTCCTGGGCCAGGCGGCACGGCCGCCGGCGTCATGGGCTCCCCGCCGCCAGTCTGTCGCCCAGCGAAAGAGCAGAAGCATGCCCCAGGCACGTTGGACGCATGAAAGCCGTTAACTGCGAAGGTCCGCTACAACATGGAAGCGGCGGCCCAAGCCGACAGAGCGGGAGTCCGGGACCGTCTCCGTCGGACCCGGATCCCGGTCGGAAGCGTCGTCTCAGACCAAACTAGGTACGAGTGCCGCGGCCGGTAAGTGGCGCCTTCGGCATTCAGATCGGCGCTCGCTGTTCTGCATGTCCAGCGACATCTGACCATCGAGATGTCGCCCCTGCAATAGCGCGCCGTTGCCAGGCCGCAAGCGGGAAGGCGATCAGGACGCCGCTCTGGGCGGATGCCCTCGGTGTCGGCCCAACGGCGCGGGGGCCGCCGCCGTGCTCCCCGCGACATCGCGGATGCGGAGGGCGCTGCGTTGGCGCCGCGGCGGTAACGTGATGGTATGAACGATGACCGGCTTCCAGTCCACGAGCCTGCAATCTCCGAGGAGCTTCAGCAACGTGAGATCGATGTCCTGCAGGGGCTCATGGTGAGCGGCAAGGTCGATCAGGACAGGTTTCAGCGTGCCCTCGACGAGCTGCTGCGGCCCGCACCGATGCCGAGTTCGCCTCTGTGGTTCGCAGCCCCCCGCCTCCCGTTCAACTCACTCGAGCCTCGCGGCGCCGTCAAGAGCCGCTGGAGATCTCCACCTCCATGGGCGAGGTTCGCCTCGAGGGCCGGTGGCAGGTGGGCCGTCTCACCAAGATCACCTGCGGCATGGGTTCCGTGATGATCGACCTAACCGACGCCGAATTCGACGACTGGGATGTCGAGATCATCGTCCAGCTACACATGGGACAAATCATGGTCATTGCTCCTCGGGGTCTTGATATACGACAGGTCCGGACCAGCGGCGCTGTCGACAGCGCCCTCGAGCAGCCAATTCCGGGCTTCCCTGTCGTGCGGCTCAGCGCATCCTGCGACGTGGGCACAATCCGCCTAATGCACCCAAAGGAGAAAACGACTGCCCGTCGGGGGTGGTTCAGGCGCCGCAGCAAACCTTCACCTCGATCCTGAGACGCACTGCAGCATGGCATGGACGCGAAGCGACGCTCGCGCCGGGCCCGTCACTTTGCCCGATGGCCCTTGCCAGCCGCGCCTGGTTCGCGACCGTACGACGCACGATCACGTGTGCCTGACAATGGCGCAATGTCAACCGGTTCTGCGTCTCCTTTCATGCGCGGCATCGATGATACGCGGCGTGCGGTGTCCACGCCAGCGTTAGCAGCGAGTGTCCCATCAGCCAAAGGCTGACGCTGCGGTCGGTACTGCAGGAAGCCGTTGGATGGACTGCGTGCATCCCGGCTTCGCACGAGCGTAACCGGAAGTCAGACGGGGGCCGCAGCGACGCTCCCTGGCCGTTATGAGCGAGAGCACAGCAGGGCGCTGAAAAACCCCCCGGAAGCATAAGTTCGCGAAGGCGCCGAGCGATCAGCTGGCGGCACTCGGAAGCACGTGCTTGTCGCTTCCACCACTTGCGGGGGAAAGCGCCAGGCGCGCCCCGCCTCGCGATGGCTGCTGCAGTCTGCGCTTATGCCGTAGCGCGGCGGCACTCGCCGGACTCCTCTGCAGCGGGAGTCACTCGCCATCCGCCTTGGATGCCTGCTGCTCCAGCAGACCATCAGCCCGGGCTGCTTGCGTCCTGAGGGACGACTGCTAGCGCGCGGAACTGGCGCGGGTTCGCTCCGTCGAGAATGGAAGCGCCCCGTCGATCGAATCAACTGGAATGCGCCCGTTCGATCAGTCCAACAGGGAAGCCGCCACACTTGGGGCGCCCTGTAGGCTGATGCGCATGGATCAGCTCAACGGCCTGAACGTACCGCAGTCGCTCAACGACGTTTGCCACCCGCAGCAGCTTGGGCTGCTGGTCTACGACATGCAGGTCGGGATCTTGGAGCAGATCGCCGA
>DATJVW010000083.1:0-2245 GCA_035501675.1 Burkholderiales bacterium | reverse complement strand
CACGCCACAGCCGACAATCCACTCGAGCACGCCGACGCACAGCACGACCCATCCCCAGGTGTTGAGGTTGCCGGCGATGTAGTGGGCGTTGGCGGTGAAGAAGTGCGCGTTGCTGATCGCGGCGATACCCTCAATGAAGTTGAGGGTGCCGAGGATCAGCAGCAGCGTCCCGGCAAATACGACCCAGCCGTAGCCGCGCTCGTCGTCCGTGGCGTAGCTCTCGTAATCTGCTCGAAGCTGTGTTGGGGGAGTTGCTTGGACGGCCACTGTGGCCTCCTTGAGGTGGGGGTCGGGGTTGTGCCGTAACGCTACGGTTGGGATGCTCGGTGTGTCATCGGCCAAAAAGGCCGATATGTCGCACTCGCGGCGGCCCGGCACTGGTCGCGCGACCACGCTCTGTCCGGCCGGGCAGACCGGGGGTAGACCTCGTCCATGCTCATGACGGGGACGCGCGATCTGGCGCAAGGACGAGGATCCGCTCCCCCGCGGAGGAGACGGGCGCTGGGGACGATGTCGCACCGGTCCTGTTGCCTGAACGCCAAGATCGCCGAGTTACCCGGCCGGCGGATCGGCGCGACCGCCGGCGCCCGCGGGATCGTCGTGACCGTCGATGAGCACCCGATGGAGAACGCGGTGATAGGCGTCGCACACGATCAGCTCGCAGGGACGCCTGCGCGCAGCGCAGAGGTATGCGACCCGTTCGGCGTCCTCGAGGGTCTCGCACGTGAGCGCGTCGGGCTCATCGGCGCTCGTCGCCGAACCTGCATCTGAGTCTGAGATCCCATCAGTGTCCACCTCCTTCTATCTGGAGTGGCCGGTCGCCGGCGGCGGACGCGATCCGCAGCCAGCCAGCGGTCGTGCTTGCGTCCAGGCGCTCACAGGGCGTGCGCTCGATCTCAGAGCCGGCGCGCTGGCGCTGGTAGGCACTCATCGCGGGCGCCTTGATACCGCGCTGCGCTCGCTCGGCCCTCCTCTGAACGGCCTCGACACTCAAGGGCCTTGCGTGCTCGCCAGGGTCTTCGATCGTCCCGATCGGATCGGTCACCGGGTTGCTCCTCGGTTCGGGCCGGTTCGACTGGTTGGGGAGGCGCTGCGCT
The DNA here is from genome assembly GCA_035501675.1 of Burkholderiales bacterium. Taxonomy (GTDB): domain Bacteria; phylum Pseudomonadota; class Gammaproteobacteria; order Burkholderiales; family SHXO01; genus SHXO01. The sequence goes on along the minus strand of DATJVW010000083.1, from coordinate 1,148 downwards.
TGTCGGCTTGCGGCGCGCCGCCCTCGTGATACAGCTCGGCGGCCGGAAGCGGTGAGGGGAACATCTTGACCGCGACGCGGGCGCGCGCCAGGCACCGTGGGCAATGCTCGACCGTCATCCAGCGAGCCTTCGGCCTGATGCTCAGGCCGCAGCGAGGGCAGTTCAGGAATGGCGCGGCGAGCCGGCTCGCAGCCGGATCCTCGGTGCTCATCGTCAACGCCGCCCTCTCGACTGCCCGGGGAAAGCGAACGCGTCATGCATGCCCAACCCCTGGTGAGGGCAGCACCGGTGAATCGATGCGGCGTAGGGCACGATCATCCGGGTCGGCCGTGCCGCCTTGGAATCGCGTGCGGCTTCCACGTTTCAGTCGTGTCCCGGCTCGGCAGTGTGAGTCCTGCAATTCTTATGCCAACGTACTCCAACGTTCGCGGGGAGACATCGGCCAATGTGGCCCATTGGCAGAGCCGCGTGCCGGCGACCCCGTGAAGAGGGCACGAGCCAATGAGCCGCATCCGCCAACGCCAGTTCCCAGCGCCACCAGGGCGGCGTGCTTCGGTTCCGGTTAAGCGGTGGCCAGGCTTTGTGCGGTCTTCGGGTCGTCTGCCGCGGCGCGCGCCTGGATAGCGTCAAGGCAAGCGGACTCAGCCTCCTCGATGGCGCAGTAGGCGAACTTGACTGCGTGTTCGGCGTCGCGCTCGGCGACCTCCGCCTGGTGCTCAACATGCTTGGCGCCGAGGTCGGCCTTGGCCTGATCGTGCTTGCCGTGTAGCTTGCTGACGTGGTCGCGCCACTGGGTCTTCATGTCGCGCCACGAGTCAGACGACTTTGCCTCCAGTCCGGCTGTCTTTGCCTTTGCGTCGGCGCCAGCCGCCGCCGCATCTTTCTGGAGGCTGGACGCCTGGGCAGCGGCCGACTTCCGGGCCGCGTCGGCCTGAGCCTTGAGGGCTGCCTGTCCCTTGCCTTTCGCAGCCTCGACGTTCTTCTCGGCTTGCGCAGCTCGATCGGACAACTTCGAAAGATCGTCTGATGCGGTCATCTTGCACTCCTTAGCTTGCGGGTTCGGAACCGCCGAGGCGGCGGCCGCGGGACTGTCAAGCCAACGTACTCGACGGTGCGCGCGGAAACATCAGCCAATAGGGCTGAATGGC
>DATJVW010000082.1:0-7065 GCA_035501675.1 Burkholderiales bacterium | reverse complement strand
GCGAACACGTCCGGCGGCAGGAACGGCACCAGCCGCTTCGCATACTCGAGCGCCTGCTTCGTAGCGTCGGATCCGACCGTGACATTGCCCTTGGCATCGACCAGCTCCGCGCCATAGGCAGCGAACAGGGCGCCGACCCAGTCGACCGAGTCGGTGGTCTCTCCGAGGCCCAGGCCGAAGGGATAGCCCGCCTTGAAGCACTTCTCGGCCGCCACGAGAAAGGTGTCCCAAGTCCAGTGATCGGTCAGCGCCTTGTCAGCCGGCGCTCCGGCCGGATACATCTTGGTGAGGTCGAGCCCGACATGCTGCTTGAACAGATCGATCCGCCCGCAGGGGCCTTTCACCTGACTTCCGGGGGTGGCGGGCACGGCTACCCAATGCCCGTCTAGCTTGCCGAGGTATTCGGTGACGGCAACCACGCTTCCATTTTGCGCAATCAACGGTTTCATCACGTCGTCCACCGGTTCCAGGTTTTTCGCCTGGGCTGTTGCATACCACGTCGGGAACGCGAGCACGTCGTGGCCCGACCTTGCCTGCGCCTCGGCGGCGATGGTCAGCAGGAGCTTGTTACCCTGCCAGGCGATGAAGTCGATCTTCAGATCGACCCGTTCCTTCCCTGCCCAGTCGTTGCAGAGCTTTGCGAGAACAGCGTTGGCCCCAGGCACCCAATGGTCCCCGAAACCCACCGATAGTTTGCCCCCCGCATAGGAGGTGCGAACATAAGGCGCAGCCACCACAGCCGCCGAGGCTGCAACCGAGCTCGCAAGAAAGCGACGGCGATTGAACCCGTTGCAAAGCATCTCCTCTCCTCCTTTCCCAAACAGCGTCCGGGCCTCTTGGCCGAGGGGCGTCGCCTGTAAATTGCATTCTCCGGAAAGTTCATTGGCAATCACCTGCACGCTGAGATCGAACACCAACCAAGATCCACATGCGAATGCGAACCCACGGCGATAGAGGTGAGGGCCGTGGGCCACGAGCGCGCGCGGCAACGACTCAGACGGCTACAGCGGCTTCTTCAAGGCGGGAAGGTACGCCAAGAGGAGCTAGCATCAAAAAAGCGCTTTCGCCTTAGACAAAAGCTCCCAGGGACCCGGTGACTGGTTCGAGCGAAGGTTTCGAGTCAACCGTGGCTCTCTAGCACAACGCCTAGGTGGCGACCGGCTTTCTTGTTTCGGACTATATGCTATCGGGTTGCTCTTACAGCCCACTGACGGACCTAACCACCGGCTGCGCGCTCGATCGGCCGCATATTCCAGCCGCAGCCGCACGCCCGTTCGCTGTCGTTCTCACCTTTTGACGCCACCCAAGGCAAGGATTCCCGTCACGACTATCCCCGGCCTTGCCAGGAGAGGCGCGACGTGCCGGAAGACTTGCGTCAGAGAGCAACCGCCGAGCAGCGCTGCCTCTTCGAACTCCAGCGGAAGCGACTCGAAAAAGCCGATCATCACCAGATCGCGATCGGCACCGTGATGATCAGGTGCGGCGTCTGATTCCATTTGCATTTGCGCGGGCGGAAGGCTAAGTTTAGCCTGTGCGTACGGTTCATCGTTCCGTGCCTTAGGACTCCAAGCATATGGAAGGAAAGCAAAAGCTCCCGCGGCGATGGTTCCTTCGCCAGACCGCCAGGGGCATCGCAGGCGCGGTTCTAGCGGGCGAGTCGGCAGCTGCCCGGGCGCGGGGCGAATCTTCACCGCAGACCGGCGCTCCCAGGCTCTCCGTCGCCTCTCGGACAATCAAGATCGGGATGAGCGCCGCCTTCACCGGGACGGCAGCTGCTCTGGGTACGGAACTGTACCGCGGCGCCCAGGCTTACTACGACGAGATCAACGACCGCGGCGGCATCCACGGCCGGCCCATCTCGGTGGCGGTGCTCGACGACCGCTACGAGCCGCTCCCGTGCGTCATGAACACGTTGCGCCTGTTGGAAGAAGAAGGCGTGTTCCTCCTCTCCGGTTACGTGGGAACGCCCACGCTGACGCGGGCGTTGCCGTTCATAAAGCAGTACGCGCAGGAGCACGACGAAGACTTGGCCGTGGTCGGTGTCTTTACCGGCGCGCAACCTCAGCGGGAGTCTCCGTACGTCGAATACGTGTTCAACATTCGGGCCTCCTACCGGCAGGAAATGATGGCGCTGGTAGACCAGTTCTGGCGCGCCGGTGCGCGTGAATTCGGCGCCTTCTACCAGATCGACGCTTACGGCCGGAGCGGAACCGACGGGGTTGCCCGCGGGCTCGCTCGACGGGGCGCCACCATTGCCGCCGAGGCGACCTATGCGCGAGGCGCGAGATTCGAGGACGACATGAGTCTTGCCGTCAAGGCGCTGCAGGAGGGCCGCGCGGATGTGGTGCTATGCACCGGCGCCTATCAGGGCTGCGCGGCGTTCATCCGATCGGCCAGGGACCTCGGCTGGAACGTTCCGATCTCCAATCTTTCGTTCGTCGGCTCGGAGGCCCTGCTGGGCCTGCTCACCGAACATGGCCGCAAGACGGGGCGGGACTACACGCGTGCCCTCGTCAACTCGCAGGTGGTCCCGAGCTATGACGACGAGACACTTCCCGGGGTGAGGGAGTACCGTGCCCTCATGGACAAGAACAACCCCGCCATCCCGCACTCGCTGCGAGATCCCCGTTATACGCCGCGGAGCTACAGCTTCATCAGTCTGGAGGGTTTCATCAATGCCAAGGTCATCGTCGAGGGACTGCGCCGGGCAGGTCCCCATCTCACCAGGCGCGGGTTCCGGCAGGGTCTGGAATCGCTGCGCCACTACGACCTGGGCATCGGCGCTCCGCTGAGCTTTGGGGCGAACCGGCACCAGGGCCTGGACAGCGTCTACTTCACTCGCGTCGAAAACGACCGGTGGGTACCCATCACCGACTGGAAGGCCGCGATGAGCGTCTGATGTTCGGATGGGCGCATGAGCGAGGCATGATGGAGCCAATATCGGATCGCCCTGGCACGGAGCGCGTCGAGCAGGCCGTCGAGGCGTCGAGCAGGCCGCAGGTGCGGTTCGGGCTGCGGGCGAAGATCGTCTTGCTCGGGGCGGGGGTGCTGATACCCCTGGCTGCCTTGACGTGGTTCATCTCCGTCGAAAGCTTGCGGCGAAACATGACGCAGGAGTTCACCTCGAAAGGCGTTTCGATCGCCCAGAGCCTGGCGAATTCCGCCGTCGACCCGATCCTGACACGCGATGCGTCCACCGACCAGGCGCTGGTGGATCAGTACGTCGGGAACAGCGGGGTAGCCTACGTCCTGGTGTACGACGCCCATAACGCGATCATCGCTCATACGTTCGTCCCTCGTGTGCCGCCCGCGCTCATCGAGCAACATCGGGGAGCGGGAACGCAGTCCCAGCAAGTGCGCGAGATTCGATATGCCGACCCGGCAACTGGCACCGAGCGGCAGATCATCGATGTTGCGGTTCCGATGCTCGCCGGCCGACTGGGTATAGTCCACGTGGGCATGGATCAAGCGATCATCGCAGCCGCCGCTGCGCGAGAGGGGAACTCCCTTCTGCTGGTTTTCGCCGCCATCTCCGCGCTGGCAACCGCGGCCGCGGTTCTGTTCGCCCGCCGCATGACTAAGCCGCTGACCCATCTGATGGACGCCGCCGCGCGAGTCGGCCGAGGGGACTTGTCGGCGCTGGTCCCGATCACGTCTCGCGACGAGATCGGTCTGTTGGCGGCCACCTTCAACGACACCATCGTGCGCCTGCGTTCGCAGGTGCAGACGGAGGTCGAGCGCGACCAGCTTCGCAGGTTGACCCGGTACATGGAGCAGGCCTATCGAGTCTCCACCGCCATGCAGGAGGCGCTCTCGCTCAAGGACCTTGTCACGCGCGTGCTCGAGGCCGCGCAAGAGGTCGTTGCCGTCGACCGCCTGCAAAGCTGGGTCATCACGCGCGAGGGGGACGCTCTGTCGTACAGGGCTGGCGCGGGCCTATCAGAGGAGGATGAAAGGTCGCTCGGCGAGCGGCTGGTAATCCCGCTGGCTGAGGCGGGCGCGATGGCCCAGGCCTATCACACCAAGCGCTCGCTTGCTTTCGACGAGACGAACCCGCTCCCCCCTGTCCTGCACCTGCGCCACCCGTATTCAGAAGTCAGGGCGCTGCGCTCGAAGAGCTTCGTGGTGGTCCCCATGATCACGAGCGGCCGGGCGGTCGGGGTCCTTTTGGCGGATAACAAGTACACGCGTGCCCCGATCCCCCCTCACACGGTCGAGATACTGCCGACCTTCGCCTCGCACGCGGCAGTCGCTGTCGAGAACATACGCCTGTTCCGGCAGCTGCAGGCGCGTACCGCGGATCTCGCACGATCGGTCGAGGAGCTCAAGGCACTCGGCGAAGTTGGCCGTGCGGTGAGCTCGACGCTCGATCTCGACGCCGTGCTCGCCACGATCATTTCCCGTGCCAATCAACTCTCCGGAACCGAAGCGGGCTGGATTTACGAGTATGACGACGTTGCGGAAGAACTGCACCTGCGGGCAGCCCACAACATCGAGGAAGAGCTGGTTCGTGCCCTGCGCACGCGGCCCGTTCGGAAGGGAGAGGGCGTCGGGGGCCGCGCGGTGGAGACGCTTGCTCCCTTCCAAGTTCCGGATATCACCGCCGAGGGGGCTTACCGCGGTCATCTGCGAGACATCCTGATCCGCGCCGGATACCGGGCTTTGCTGGCCGTGCCGCTGGTGCGCGAGCAGCAAGTCATCGGCGGCCTTGTTCTAGGGCGAAAGCGCCCCGGGGAGTTTCCGCGCGACGCCGTCGACCTCGTGGCGACCTTTGCCAGTCAATCCGCGCTGGCGATCCAGAACGCACGGCTGTTCCGGGAGCTCGAGCAGAAGAGCCGCGAGCTGGAAGACGCGAGCCGGCACAAGTCTCAGTTCCTCGCGAACATGAGCCACGAGCTGCGCACGCCGCTGAATGCCATTCTCGGCTACACCGAGCTGATCGTCGACCAGGTCTACGGCGATGTGCCAGAGAAGATTGCCGAGGTGCTCGACCGCGTGCAGAAGAGCGGACGACATCTACTCGGTCTCATCAACGATGTGCTGGATCTGTCGAAGATCGAGGCCGGACAGCTCACGCTGGGCCTGAGCGACTACTCCTTCAGCGACGTGGTCCAAGCCGTGGTCAGCTCGGTAGGCTCGCTGGCCGCTGAGAAACACCTCGAGCTTACCGTCGATGTCTCGCCGGACCTGCCGATGGGCCACGGCGACGAACGCCGCATCACCCAGGTGCTGCTCAATCTGGTCGGCAACGCCATCAAGTTCACCGAGAAGGGTAAGGTCGCGGTGGGAGTCAGCGCTCCCGATGGTACGTTTCTGGCAGCGGTAGCCGACACCGGGCCGGGCATCAAGAAGGAGGATCAGGAGAAGATATTCGAAGAGTTCCAGCAGAGCGATAGCTCTCTCGCCAAGAACAAGACTGGCACGGGGCTGGGACTGGCGATCGCGAAGAACATCGTGGAGCTCCATGGAGGGCATATCTGGGTCGAATCGACCCTCGGACGAGGCTCGACGTTTTACCTTCGCATTCCAGTTCGCAGTGAGCGACACCGGGTCGCGCCATGATCAAGCGCGTTGCCATAGGCGACTTGCGGTAGAGAGCGGCTGCGTGTGCTGCCCACGGAGTCAGCGCCGCCGCGATGAGCGACCCAGCACGCCCTGGACCGCGCACGCCAGTAGTTCGCTATCGGCTCGCTTGAAGTTGACAGTGCAGCTACCCGCGGATCAAAGCCCATACCCAAGCGCCAACAATCGCCGCCAACGCCGAGGCGCCGGCCAGCAGTTGCGTCGGCGCTCGGCCGGATCCGAGTATGGCCAGGCTGCCATATACAACACCGAAAACCGTGCCCGCAAAGAATCCCGTGAGATGCGCGAGCACATCCGTGTGCTCCCCTCCGGCACCGAGGAGCGCAAGCAGAGCAACGGCGGCGATCAATGGCGCCCACCGATAGGGCCAGCGTGCACTGGGTCCGGAGCGCCGACGCCACGAGTACGCGGCAAGAAGACCAAGGGTGGCGAACACTGCAGTCGATGCGCCAATTGCACGGTGGGTTGGGGGCATGAGCAGAGCGTCAAGAAAATTCCCAAATGCGCCGGCCGCGACAATGCTCGCCCAGGCGATGCCCGGGCCGAGCAACTGGCCAGCGAGATAGCCAAACAACATGCCGAAGCCTAAATTTGTGAGCAGATGGCTGAAGTCTGCGTGCAGCGTAAGGGCGGTGACCACGCGCCACAACTCCCCCCTTCTTAGAAGCCCCGAGACAAGCTCCCCCGACGAGAACCAATCCAAGCCCAGAAGATCGCCTGCGGCGCAGTGTGTAACGCTTACGAGGACCAGCGCGTATCCCGCTGAACCAAGCCACGCGCCGGGGTGCGCGCTGATCGGACGGGGCTCCCGTTGACGAGAAAGGCTCTCCTCGCCGTAGTCCTTGAGGTGAGTCGACGCTGTGGCAATCGACTCCTCTGGCACGAGCAACGCGAAGCTGTCGCCCATCGATACAAGTTCGGATGCCACACCGACGGCGGCAAGGACCAACGCGCGTTCATCGCAGTCGGCGCGACGATGGGATCGATAGACTTCGACGAGCGCCATGGGTGTGCCTGGGAAATACTACCTCGCTGTTGACCGCTGCTGGGAGAAGAATCGCTTAGCGACCGCCACGACAGTGTGGCAAGCAAGGCATTTTGCCTACCTCGCAAGCCGCTGTACTCATGGCAGCCAGACTTTCGATCCCGGGGCGGCGAGGAGTTAGGAACCGCCGCTGCGCCTACGCGTTGGATCCAGACAAGACGGAAGGTTTGCTGCATCGGGTCGCGTCGCACTCTGTAGTCGCCTCCGGCCAGCTGCGGACATTGCGAGCGAGCGCTCATCTTGGCGCATACTGCGACGGGCGTTCCGCGGGAGCGCCGCAGGATGTTATGCTTAAGTTATGAAATATAAACCCTTGGGACGGACCGGTGTGCAGGTGTCGCAGCTTTGCTGCGGCACGATGTCGTTTGGCAGTGACGCGGACGAGCACGCATCAGGGGTGATGTACCGGGCGTGTCGTGACGCCGGTATCAATTTCT
>DATJVW010000081.1:0-9062 GCA_035501675.1 Burkholderiales bacterium | reverse complement strand
CGAGGTTGATCATCTTCTGCCGCACCGGCACCTCAGCCTCCGGTGCCGCCGCCGCTTGTGCCTTCGTCGTCGAGCCGTCCATGTCGCGTCCTCCCTTGCGCTCAGTGCGCGGTCCAGCCGCCGTCGACGGGGAGCGCCGTGCCCGTGATCGAGGCGGCGGCAGCGCTGCACAGGAATGCCGTGAGTGCGCCGATCTCCTCGACGGTGGCGAAGCGCTTGTTGGGCTGCTGCGCCAAGAGCACGTCGCGCACCACGGCCTCGCGGCTGATGCCGTGCGCCTTCGCTTGGTCGCCGATCTGCTTCTCCACCAGCGGCGTCCAGACATAGCCGGGGCAGATCGCATTGCAGGTGATGCCCTTTCCTGCCGTCTCCAGAGCCACCGTCTTGGTCAGCCCGACGAGGCCGTGCTTGGCGGCGATGTAAGCCGACTTGAAGGGCGAGGCCACCAGGCCATGGATGGAAGCGATGTTGACGATACGCCCCCAGCGCTTCGCCCGCATCCCCGGCAGCGCGGCGCGTATGGTATGAAACGCCGCGCTCAGGTTGACGGCGATGATGGCGTCCCACTTGTCGGGCGGGAACTCATCGACCGCGGCGACATGCTGGATGCCGGCGTTGTTCACCAGGATGTCCACGCCGCCGAAGATCCGGGCCGCCTCGTCCACCATCGCATGGATGTCGGCCGGGCGCAGCATGTCCGCGCTCGAGTAAACGACCTTGACCCCGTGCTCCAGCTCCATGCGCTTGCGGATCCTGTCGACCTCGGCCGGCTCGCCGAAGCCGTTGAGCATGACGGCAGCGCCCTGACCCGCCAGCGCCCGCGCTATGCCCAGACCGATTCCGCTGGTGGAACCGCTGACGATCGCCGATTTTCCTCTCAACATTTGAGCGCGCATCCTGAGCTGGGCTTTCCCAAGCAGGCCAGAGTCTAGCAGAATGGAGTTTCGGCACGATGCGACGCATTCGCTCACCAATGCCGCGGCCGACGCTGGAATACGCTAACGAGGAGGAAGAATATGGGATTGTTCGGCGGCACACGCCCTGGCGATCTGGGCGTAGCGAACGGGCGGCTGAAGCCACCGCTGAGCTCCCCGAACGCGGTCAGCAGCCAAACGCAGGACGCCCAGCACGCGATCGCGCCGCTCACCTACAACGGGTCGCGCGCGCAGGCGATGGACGCGCTGGTCAAGATCGTGGAAGCGACCCCGCGCACGCGCATCGTTTCGCGGACTCAGGATTATCTCTACGCCGAATACGAGAGCGCGCTGATGGGCTTCATCGACGATGTCGAGTTCTGGTTCGAGCCCAACACCAAGCTCGTTCAAGTGCGCTCAGCCTCGCGACTGGGTTACAGCGACTTCGGAGTCAATCGCGCTCGCATCGAGGATATCCGCCGTAAGCTCGCTGCAAGCGGCGCCTGAGTCGGGATGACAACGCGCCCCCGGACGAGACAGGCTTCCGTCGGCCGATTTTACATGGCCTCGTGTCGCCGCCTCCGCCGGTGAATCGCAACGGAGCGAATTCAAGCGCTTGTCTGCCTTGGTGCGGCTTATGCGTGCAGGCGCGTCGCCGGCGATCAGGGTGAGGCTCGCGTATCGCCTCCGTTTCTGAGTCCGGCCGATCGGGCCCCGAGTTTGACTTCGGTGGCGCCCGACCACTGGGCGTGTTTCATCGGGTGCTCTTCTCGCGCAGGATGACGAAGAGGGGGTCTATGAAACTGCGGCTGTTCCCCACGCTCTTGGCGCTGGCCTGCCTGGCCGGGTCGCCGGGCACACGAGCCGGTAGCCTGGTCATTTTCGGCGACAGCCTCTCGGATACCGGCAACAATGCGTTTGTGTTCGATGCCGCGGGTGCGTCTCAAGGCGTGCCCCCCGGCACGTTGCGATCGCCTGTCCCGACGCCGGACAACACGTTCATCCCAACCTTGCCGTACGCGACGCCGGTTGGCGGCCGATACTCGAACGGACCGGTCTGGGCCGAGAGCTTTGCGCAGTCATTGGGGCTCAGTGCGGTCGCTTCCAACCTCGGGGGAACCGACTACGCCTACGGCGGCGCCCGCGTGGGCCCTCTCGGACCGGTTAATCCCTTCCAGGACTTTCCGCAGAACTTCCCTCTGAGCCTGACGACCCAGGTCGCTACCTTCCTGCTTCAACATCCGCAAGCGCCTGCAGACGCGCTGTATATCGTTGAAGGGGGAGGCAACGACGCGCGAGACATCATCCAAGAGGCGGGGCAGGACATTATGCACGGCGTAAACCCGCTCCCGGACATCTTGGCCGGCGCGGCGTCCTACGCAGATTACGTCAACGATATGGTGGACGAGTTGCAGACGGCTGGAGCGAACAACATCGTCGTGTGGAACACGCCGAATCTGGGCGTGGCGCCGGCAATCATCGCAAGCGGTGCCTCCGATCTCGGCTCGGAGGTCGCCTCGCTCATGAACCAGGCGCTTGACCAGGATCTAACCGACGAGATCACCAAGGGCGCGCGCATCTTCGACGCATACGGTCTCGTAACCTACGTGACCGAGCACCCGCAACTCTTCGGCCTTGCCCCCGATGTCACCGACGCCTGCTCGGCAATGGCCAACATCGACGCTTGCCAGCAGGCCGACTTCCGATATTTCTTCTGGGACGGAATCCATCCGACCACTGCAGGCCAGGAAGTCTTCGCCCACGCGATGCTCGAGTTCGTCCCGGAACCCGTCACGATCGCCCTGGTGGGCGTGGCGTTCGCCGCGATGGGCTTGGCGAGACGACGCAAGCCCGACTGACAAGAAGACAGAACAAGAAGAAGCTGGCGTCCGCTGTTGCTGCCCCGCCTCACGGCGGGGTTTTCCTTTCGAGGACCGGAGCATACCCCGCCGGTGCACCTCAATTTCGTTGCTTGACCCGCGACGCTCAGAACGCCGCGCGCACGCCACCGATCGGGAGCTGGAACCAGCCGAACAGCGCCCGCCACAGGCTGGCCCCGCGCGGCTCGCAAATGCGTAGCGTGGACGGGCTGAGCGCCATCACGAGCGTGAGCCCCACATGCTCGATGACGACCGACTGCCCGGCCTGCAGGACGACATCCGCCGTGCTCTGCTCCTGCGTGATCCACAGCGCGCCGCTCAGGCACGCAACACGCACACCCTTGCCCTCGCGCAGAGCGACCATCTGATCGCGCTCGAGCCCCAACTTCGACTGACCCAGCACTAACTTCATGACAACCTCCCGGTCACCACAGCGCGTTGACCCGCGCATCATTCCGAAAGATCATTGCAGGCGATATTGTCGCCAGTCCCGGCTTCCCGGTAAAACGACATTTCGGAATGCGATGCATGAGCTACGGGAATGACTGATCCGACCTACCCGGCGCCTTCGCTAGCGCCTGGGCAACTTCCAGAAGGCGTACCCACAGGTCGAGGTGCGCATCGCCGCCAGCGACCGGGTGCTGAATCTGGACCGCGAGCGCATCGACGTGTCGATCCGCTATTGCCCGTCGCACGCCCCACCCAGGGGAGCGCTATAGCTGTTCGATGAAGAGCTGATGCCCGTGTGTGCTCCCCGGCCTTGCTCGACGCACCCGGGCGGCCGCCGCTCCGCGAGCCAGGCGATCTGCGCCATCATGTGCTGCTGCACCTGTACGACCCGGATAACCCGTCGCCCTGGCTGGCCTGGGGCCACTGGCTGGACGCGGCCGGCGTTCCCGGGCTGAAGCCCGCAGGATCGCTGACGTTCAACTACTACGACCAGGTGGTGCGCGCTGCGCTGGCCGGCCAGGGCGTCGCGCTGGGACGCTCGCCGCTGGTGCAGGATCTGCTGCACGACGGCAGCCTCGTCGTACCGCTGCTCGCCAGGGCCGGCACCGACCGCGGCTACTGGGTCGTGCAGGCGGCGTCCGCGCGCGGGCGACCAGAGCTGGGGCAATTCGTGCAATGGATCAGCGCCGAGGCGCAGGCGCAGCCCTCGCCGCCAGCCCGCGTAGCGATGCAAAGCTCTGCGCGCGGCCCACCGCGCTCTCGGCGGTCTCCGCCGAAGAGACGCAACCGCACGACGACGACGATCGCAGGGGAAACGCAGTGAGCCGAAAAGCCCATGACTTCATCATCCGTCCCGCCGGCCTCTCCGATGTCGCGCTGATCCTGGGATTCGTGCGCGAGCTGGCCGAATACGAGCGGCTCAGCCATCTGGTGACCGCCACAGAGGCGACGCTCGCCGATGCGCTCTTCGGTCCGCATCCGGGTGCGGAGGTGCTGCTCGCTTTCGAGCGCGATGCGCCGGTGGGATTCGCCGTGTTCCTTCACAACTTCTCCACGTTCCTGGGCGCGCGCGGATTGTGGCTCGAGGACATTTACGTGAAGCCGGAGTTTCGCCGCAGGGGCTACGGGCGCACCCTGCTGCTGCATGTCGCGCGCATCGCCTATGAACGCCGTTGCGCCCGCTTCGAATGGGCCGCGCTGGACTGGAACGGGCCGGCCATCGCGTTCTACAAATCGCTCGGTGCCGTGCCCCTGGACGACTGGACGACCTTTCGCGTCACCGGCGAGTCGCTGGCAAGGCTGGCCGCGATTGCGTAGGACGCCGCTCTGACCTGGCCAGCGCGCCGGTCCCCTTCCATTCCATGCCAGCACGGGAGCCGGCCGCGGTGCGCGAAGGGTAAGATCGTCGGATTCCCATCAGAAACCAGGAACCCGCCATGAAAGCGATCGATCTCTCCCAGCTCGCACAGCTCAGCGCACCGCTGCTGTCGGACGTGATGGACGCTCTGGGCCTGAAGGATCGGGCGATGCGACCTTTCGTCCGTCCGCTGGACGAAGGGCTGACCCTGATCGGGCGGGCGCGCACCGGCCTCTACATGCCAGACGGCTGCTGCGCCAGGTGTACGAGCGGTACGGGGTGCTCTGAGCACCCCGGGTGTCGTCAGTTCAGGGCATCCTCCCAGGGCGCGGCTCGAAGCAGAGTCCGGCGCGCGATGAACTTGTCCGCCGGGGTAAGGCTCTGGCGCAGGACCGCGAGCAGAAGCTCATCGTGCGTCAGGAGCGCGGGTTGGCTTTCGACCTGTTGCGGCGCCGGTGCTGGCGCCGGGAACGGTCGCTGCGGCGTCTTGAGCGCCGCGGCGTTGGCGAAAGCAGCGGCCAGACTGTTCCTGTTGTGCGTGGCGTTCATGGTTCTCTCCCCTCTCGTTTAGTTGGTCGTTGTCGCGCTTGCCGGACTTCCCCGCTTCCCCCGTGCCCGTCGCGCGTAGGTCCATGATCCACACGTCGCGATGCCAGCGGAAGCGCGCCGAGAGACGTTGCTACCTCTGAGCCGTCTGGTATCAAATAACGCTACCGAACAAGGGAGGATGCAAATGACCCAGGCCGCGGCGGTGGTGGAGGCGTTGAAGCGCACTCTCAAGGCCCGCAAGCTCACCTACGTTCAGGTGGCCAGGGCCCTGCGTATGAGCGAGGCGAGCGTCAAGCGCATGTTCTCGCGCAACCACTTCACGTTGGAGCGACTGGACCGCGTCTGCGAGCTGGCGAAGACCAGCCTGACCGAGCTGGCGCGAGAGGTCGACGGCGCCGCCAGCCACGTGGCCCAGCTCACGCCCGAGCAGGAGAGAGAGGTCGTGCGCGACCGCAAGCTGTTCCTGGTCGCAGTGTGCGTGCTGAATCAGCTCACCCTGGAGCAGATCGTCGACACCTACAATCTATCGAAGACCGAGTGCATCCACTTGCTGCTCAAGCTCGAGCGCATCAAGTTCCTGGAGCTGCTGCCCAACAATCAGGTCAAGCTGCTGGTGGCACGCACCTTCTCCTGGCTGCCCGATGGACCGATCCACCAGTACTTCAAGGCTCGCGCGCAAAGCGAGTACTTCCGCTCGCGCTTCGACGGATCCGACGAGATCCTGCTGCTGGTGAACGGCCTTCTGTCGCGCGCATCGGGGCAGGCCATGCTGGCGCGGCTCAAACGCCTGGCCAACGAGTTCTCCGAAATGCACAGCGGCGACGCCTCGCTGCCCTTGACCGAGCGGCGGCCCGCCAGCCTGGTGCTGGCCATGCGTCCCTGGGAGCTCGACGACTTCCACGCGCTGCGCCGTGGCAAACGACCGGAGCGCGTTCAGCGGGCGTGACGCGGGACGCGGCGGCGACCTCACGCGCCTTCCCCCGCCTGCGGGGAGGCGGGGATGGGGGAATGTCGAAATGCACCGCGGATCCGATCGCCGCGTAGGATTCAACCGACGCTGCGGAGATCCACCTCGAACACGCTGCCGCCTCCGTCTCGGGCGACGTAGCGCACGTCTCCTCCGTGCCGCCGCGCGATCTGGCGCACCAGCGAGAGCCCCAGGCCCACGCCGCCGTCGCTCTCCTTGGCCCCTGGCGAACGATAGAAGGGCTCGAAGATGCGCTCGCGTTCGCTCTCCGCGACGCCGGGCCCGCGGTCTGCGACCACCAGCCTGGCGCCGCCCGAGCCGAGCGCGCTCACCGAGGCCTCGACCCGCGCACCGCCGGCATGCCGGCGTGCGTTCTCGAGCAGGTTGCGCGTCAGCCGCCGCAGCATGCGGGGATCGCCCTGTATGACGACGGCCTCGCCGCTCACCTCCGCGCCGGTCCGGGCAGCCTCTTCTGCCGCAAGCGCAAGCAGGTCGATCTGCTCTGTGCTGCCGAGCTGGCCGAGTGCGTCGAGGCGGCTCGCCATCAGCAGCTCGCCGATCAGCGTATCCAGCTCGTCGATATCCCTGGACAGCTGCGCGCGCAACTCGGGCCGTTCGACACCAGGCAACAGCTCGACGGCCATGCGCATGCGGGTCAGCGGGGAGCGCAGCTCGTGGGACGCGCCGGCCAGCACCGTCTTCTGTGCATTGACCAGGTGCTCGATGCGCTCCGCTGCGCGGTTGAAGGTGCGCGCGAGCTCCGCTACCTCGTCGCAACCCTCCACCAGCACGCGTGCTTGAAGGTTGCCTGCGCCCAGCGCGTCGACGCGCGCCTGCAATCGTTCCAGCCGGCCGGTGATGCGGCGCACGACGGGATAGGCGCCGACGGCGATGGCCACCGCCAGAAGCAGAAGCGCACCCAGCAAGCCGAACGCGTGGTGATGCCGGTGCCAGCGCGCCAGCACCCAGCGCCCGTCGGGGAGCAGCAGCGCGATCATGGGACCGCCCGGCGATCTGACCCAGCCGCTCGCGCTGCGCCCGGACGGCGCGGCCGGCAGCGCCTCTCCGGCGTGTGCCAGCAGCCCGCCATCACCGGCGCGCAGCGTGACGGCGGCGTTGAACTGATGCGCCAGGCGGTCCAGCTCCGCTTGCAGCTCGTGCGGCGGCCGACCGGGCCCCGGCAGCACTTCGCCGAGCAGCGCGCCCATGCCCTCGAGCGGGCGGCGGTCCTGCTCGTCGCTCGGGATCAGCCACCAGGCGATCGAAACGAGCACTCCGAACAACAGCAGGATCCCGACGAACGCGAGATAGATCTGGAGGTACAACCGGCGCATCAGGCATCCTGCTGCTTGGCGAAGACGTAACCGGCGCCACGCACGGTGATGATGCGGCGCGGGTGCTTGGGATCGTCCTCGATCGCAGCACGGATGCGCGAGATGTGCACGTCCAGGCTGCGATCGAAGGCCTCGAACTGCTCGCCCCGCAGCGCATCCATCAAGGCCTCGCGCGACATCACGCGACCTGCATGCGTCGCGAGCGCCCAGAGGAGATCAAACTGGTAGCTGGTGACCGAGCGCTCGTCTCCGCCGATGCGCACCGCACGTGCATCTCGGTCGATCTCCAGCCGACCGAAGCGCAGGATCTGCTCGCGCTTGCCGCTCGTCGTGGACCGGCGGCGCAGGATGGCGCGCAGGCGGGCCAGCAACTCGCGCGGGTTGAATGGCTTGGGCAAGTAGTCGTCGGCGCCCAGCTCCAGCCCGACAATGCGGTCCATCTCGTCGCCGCGGGCCGTCAGCATCAGGATCGGAATGTCGTGCTCGGCGCGCACGCGCCGGCAGACCTCGAAGCCGTCGAGATCGGGCAGCATGACGTCCAGGATCAGCGCATCGAAAGCGTCCTTGCCGAGCAGCTGCAGGCCCTCCGCAGCTGTGGGACAGGCGGTGATGCGTATGCCCAAGGGTTCGAGGTATTCGCCGACCATGGAGGAAAGGCCCCGGTCGTCCTCGATCATCAGCACGCGTTCGGCCATGGGGAGGGCAACGACAGGCGGTCAACTACAAGCCATTTCTAAAGTGTGAACTGTACCCTACCCCCTTTCCCCTCATCCCCATCCCTTCTCCCGGAGGGAGAAGGGAGTTCCCTCTCCCCTCGGGAGGGCGGAGGGTGAGGGCCCCATCCTACCCTTCCCCCCGAGCACGAAGGAAGTGAGCCGCTCACCAGCGGCGGAACTGATTCGCCATCTCGACCAGTTTGCCGCGCTGCTCGGGCGTCAGCACGTCGGCCGCGTCCGCGATCGCCGTCACGAACCGCTCGGATGCCGACTCGGCCAGCTGCATCTCCGATTGACGCAGCTGCTGTAGCGCGGCGCGGTCGACGGTGGGCTGCGACAGGGCGTCCATGAACGCCCGGCGATTCTTCATGTGCTGTTCGCGCACCTGGGACAGGTCCTTGATGGCGTCCTGAACGATGGCCTGGACCCGTCTCTTCTGCTCCTCGGTCGCATCGACACGGCTCAGCACCCACTGGGTTGCGAAGTCGGCCCGCGCCGCGCGCTCCTCGGGTGTCATGGCACTCCTCTTGTGTCCCCAGCAGCCGCGGCTGTGCCCCGGGCCCTCTGGATCGCCCTGTGCCTGCGACCAGACGTTGAAGCTGGTGGCCGCCAGCGCGCCCAGCAACCCGCCGAGCGCGAGGCCGCCGAAGAACTTCCGGCGCCCGCCCTTCTTGGCCGGGGGTTGGATTTCGCGTGTCTTGCTCTCCTGCTCGCTCATGCTTTGCTCCTTCGACGGTTGGTTGCGCTGCGGATGCGGCGCACAAACACATCGTAGGCGCGCGGTCTTGCGCGGGTTTTTCGGGTGCGTAAAGATCTGTAAAGAGGCCCGGCCGATCCGTGGTAACGTACTTGGTCCACTTATCGAAACTGCCACGAGCCACGAGCCACGAGCCAC
>DATJVW010000080.1:0-9164 GCA_035501675.1 Burkholderiales bacterium | reverse complement strand
GCCTCGTGCGCGTCCTTGATGAAGTCGTAGACCGATTTGGGCGAGCCTTCCTTGACGAAGAGCTTCTCGGCGACGCCTTTCATCATCAACCGGCCGGCGGTCGCGGTGCAAACGACCTCGACGTCGTACTCCATCGCCGCGGCCACCGTCGCTTGGAAGATCGGCGCGCCGAGCTCCTCACCGTTGCGGGGGTCGGTGTTGGCCATCACGATTACAAGCTTGCGAGCCATAGTCGTCTCACCCGTCTGCGCCAGACCGTCGCTGGAACCATGTGCACAGCTTGCGCTCTATCACGGACGTCGCGCGGCAGAACAGAGGTACACAGCATTGCGCGATTGCCAGTGGATTATATTAGACCTTCCTAAAATAAAGCAACGACGCCGGGCAATCTCAAATGAACAGGCTTACGTCCGCATCCTTCGCCATCGGCAGGAACGTAGCCGCGCCCACGTAGTCCTTCACCTCCGGGATGAACTCATCGCGCCCGTAACCGAACAGATCGACAGTCATCTGGCAGCCGATCAAGTTCACGCCCGCCTCTATGCACAGACCGCGCAGCTCGCCGA
Source organism: Burkholderiales bacterium (assembly GCA_035501675.1). Classification (GTDB taxonomy): domain Bacteria; phylum Pseudomonadota; class Gammaproteobacteria; order Burkholderiales; family SHXO01; genus SHXO01. The sequence goes on along the minus strand of DATJVW010000080.1, from coordinate 8,598 downwards.
TGTCGGCCACGCCTTTGTTCTTGATCGTCTTCCTCATCATCGCCGTCGCGAAACCCTCGAAGCCTGGAATCACGGACTGGACCGCGTTCGGGATGGTCCACCGGATAGACTTGAACCAGTCGGGTCCGAATGGCATCTTCATCGGCATCGCAGGGTTGCCGAGCGGGCTCACCTGCAAGCGCGAGAGGTCCTTCTTCAGGAGCTCCAGGCCGTAGAAGGTGAAAAACACCGAGACGTCCCAGCCCAACGCGGCCGCCGTGGAGGAGAGGATGAACGGAGGGTAGGCCCAGTCGAGCGTGCCCTTGGTGGCGATGATCGTCATCGACGGCGTCTTAGCCGCCTTCAGTGCAGCGAGCTTCTCCTCGAGCTTCTGATCGAGGATCTCGTCGACGCGCTGTTTGACCAGTTCGTCGATCAAGTTGGTATCGGGTGTTGCGCCCATCGCTTTCTCCTTGGCTCATCGGCCGTATCGAAACCGCCACATCTTTGGATAACCGGCCTGCGCCTCAGCGACCCCCGCTCTGCCCGCGCAGGCTGCGACCGACCGCAAACAAGAAGCGCAGCGTTTCTTGATTCTCGCGCTGCCGCAGCAGTTGCCACATGCCACCCAGGCCTCCGCCAGCGGCAGGCTGGGTAGACATCTCGCGGCCCGCCGCGTCGATCGCGCCGACCACGTGCTCCAACAGATTGAGCCCTGCCCCGAGGCGATCGGCGAGAACGTCCAGCCGCTCCAGCGCCCCGCTCGAAGCAAGCTGCTCCAGCATTCCGACCAGACGGTCGACGCCGGCCCGGTTGAGCCGGTCCATCAGCGACAGCGAAGCGCCGATGGTCTCCGCCATGCGGGATACCATTTCGTCTGTCATCGCATCCTGTGCCGCTCCGTAGGTGCGTGCGAGCGCAACCAGCCGATCGAGGTCGCCGTTGGCCACCAGCTGCGCTAGCGCCGGCAGCGCCTTCCCGACGCCCGATCGGTTGATCTGATCGAGCAGATCGATCCCGTCGGCCGCCGTGGCCGACAGGCGGCTCACCATCTCATCGGTAAGCGCGTCGCGTGCCGCCGCGGTCACGCGCTCCAGCTCCAGTGTGTCGTTCGGATCCACGGCGGCCTCCTACAGCAGACCGCGGGCCGAGGCCCAGTACAGCTTGTTGTACGCCATCTTGAACCAGTGCACCGCGCGCGTCGGCGGCTTGGGATCCGGCGGCGTCGTGTAGTTGAACATGGCGTAGGTCGCGCGGTCCTTGCCGCACTCGATGAAGCAGAACACCTTGCCGTCGTGCTCGCGCACCGGAGCGCCGAGCTTGACGATCGCCGCAATATTTTCACCGAGCGTCTCTGCCTGGTAGTGCACCGTCGAGCCGGCCTTGCTGATCGGGATGTTGGTGGTGTCGCCGATCACGTAGACGTTGGAGCGCTTGTCCATGGTGAGCTTCACCTTGTCGGTGGGGATGAAGCCGCCCGCTCCGAGCCCATTCTTCTCGACGACCTCCATGCCCTTGTGCGCCGGGATCGTGATCAGGAGGTCGTACTTTACCTCGGTGCCTTCCTCGCTCTTCAGCACCTGGTTCTTGCCGTCGACCTCCTTCATGTTGAACAGGGTCTCGTAGGTGATCCCCAGGCGGTCGAACTCAGGCGCGGCCCACTTCGCGACGTTCTCCAGGCTGTGCACTCTGCCGATCGGATAGGTGTAGTGCAGTTGCACCTTGTCGCGGATGCCGCGGTCCTTGAAGTAGTCGTCCAGCATGAAAGCGATCTCGAGCGGCGCCATCGGGCACTTGTGCGGGACGCCAACCGCGATCACCACCTTGCCACCCTGGAAAGCTTGCAGGCGCTTGAACATCTTCAGCGCGCTCTGCTCGGTATAGAACGTCTCGGCGTTCTCGGCCAGCCCGGGAATCATCTCCGGTGCCGCGCGCGAACCGGTCGCGATCACCAGAATGTCGTAGCCGACGGTTTTGCCGCTTTTGGTCTTGACCTGGTTCTTGTCTAGCTCGAACGTCTCGACCGGATCGACCTGGAACTCGATCCCCGGCTCGAGCAGGCTCGCCTGATCGCGGTAGAGCTCGTCCGGCGTCATGCGGCCCAAGCAAAGATAGAGCAGCCCCGGTTGGTACATGTGCTTGTCGGAAGCCGACAGCATGGTGAGTTGCACCTTGCCCGAGCGCAGCTCCGGCGCGAGGCGGCGCGCGAGGTTGTTGCCGAGAATCGTCCCTCCCATGCCGCCGCCAACGATCAAGATCTTCATGGCTGCCTCCTGTAGGTTTTTGCTGTGAGGATCAGGCTACTTCATCTTCTTCAGCGCGATGTGAAACACGCCGGCTTCCTCCCGTGTCCCGAGAAGCTGGTGGCCTACCTTGTGCAGCCACTCCGGGATGTCGCTCGCCGAGCCCTTGTCGGTGGACAATACCTCCAGCTCGTCGCCCACCTGCGCAAACTTGAGCCGCGCGATCAACTCCATCAACGGCCCAGGACAGAAGCTGCCGCGCGCGTCGACCACAATCTTCTCCGCCATGGCTGCGCCTCTCGCCTAGAACGACCACACCTGTCCGCCGTGCGCATCGGACAGGAACTTGGTGAGGCCCATCGGCTCGCCAACCCAGGGTTCGAGCTCCGACTGCTCCACCCCGAGCACGTCGACCGCCATCGAGCACGGGTGGATCTTGGCGTCGCCGAGCTCGGCCGCGCTCTGGAACAGCTGCTTGAACGCCGGCGCCTTCTTGCTCTCGAGCAGCTTGCCGAATGCGCCCTCGGGCGGCGCCGGCTCGGCAGCGCCTTTGCGGAAGTAGTGCAACGCGTTCATCGACAGAAACACGGTGACCTCATCGCCGCTCACCGCGCCGACCGACGCGATCATGCCTGCCATCTGCAGTCGCTCGCGCGCGCCCGAAACCACCACGATGCTGATCTTGTTCGACATTCCTCCTCCTCGCCACCAGACCGGCGGCTACGGACAGCCGGCGAAGCCGTCGGCGTCCATCTTCGTCTGGAAAGCCGGCACGACCGCGGCGCCGGTCACCAGGCTTCCCGACTCGGCGTCCCAGTTGGCGGGTCTGAGCTTCACCAGCCACCCGCCACCATAGGGATCCGCATTGATGCCCTTCGGCGCAGAAGAGAGCGCGTCGTTGATCGCAACGACCTCCCCGCTCACCGGCGCCTTCACCGGCCCAACCCACTTGCCGGATTCGATGGTCACCAGCGACTTGTTGAGCTCGATGGCGCGGCCGATCTTCTTCGGCGTATAAGCCACAACCTCGCCCGCCAACGCGCAGGCGTACGCGGTGATACCGATCGTCACCGTACCGTCCGCCTCCCGCCGCGCCCAGACGTTGTTTTCGACGTTGTAGAGCAGATCGTCGGGAAGGTTGCAATTCTTCACGGATGCCATGGCGGTCTCCGAAGCGAAACGGGATTCTCACCCACGATGGGGCAGGCGCGTTTTGCGCTGGATCAAGAGAAGCGGAGCCTCACTTCTTCTTGATGAAGAAAGTGAACTCCTTGTCGGCTTGCGAATGCGACAGCAGCGCATTGCCGGTCTGCTTGGAGAACGCATGGAAGTCCTGTACCGACCCGGGGTCCGTCGCGATGATGCGCAGCACCTGGCCACTGGTCAGCTCGTTGAGCGCCTTCTTGGCGCGCAGGATCGGCAAGGGGCAGTTCAGGCCGCGGGCGTCGAGGTCTTTATCGAAGTTCATGACCATCTCTCCTCCATCTCTCGGGTCCTCGACGATGCGCGACCGACGCGCCCCGATCACCCGATGCAACCGCCGGGTCTACGCTGCCCGGCCATATATTAGTAAATCTTAATATACCAGAAGCAACCGGCTGCGCAAGCCCGCGACAGACGCCACCAGAGTCGCTTCCTCGTTTGATGGCAGCCGCCCTCATGAGATGCGCTGGTAGTACAGGTTCTGCGGATGGTTCGCCTGGGCGAAGAAGAACCAGCGTTCGGCGAGCAGCCCGGCGTACTGGACCAGGAAGGCGACCGCGAGCAGCGCCGGGACGCCGCCGAGCAGGCCTGCAGCCAGCAGGGCGAGCGGAATCGGGAACACCGCGAGCAAAAACATCCACTTGACCGAGCGCATCCACGCGCTCGACATGTCGTGGAAGAACTCGCGTGTATTGAACGAGCCGCCCATGAAGCCCTGCGAGCTCTGCACGATGCGCGGATGCTTCACCCCGATCGCGGTCTGCAACGTGGAGCGCGGCTTGAGGCGTGCGTTGCGGACCAGGCTCGCCCCGCGGCCGACCAGTGCGGCGAGCGTGAAACCCACGGCCCAGGCCGCGAAAAAGCGCACCACACCGGGCTCGACGATGGCCGCGTAAGCCGTAGCCAGCATGAGCCCCGACGCGCTCCCGAACAGCAGGTAGTTGATGACGGTGAGCGGCGTGTGCCACTCCTGCAGGAACTTGAGGCACGCGTAGATCATGCCGGTGCACAGGAACAGCAGCGCGCACAGCACGATGCCGAGCGCGCCGATGACCAGGGTCGCATCCACGCCGGGGACGATCCGATGTTGCGGCCAGCCGAGGTAGTGGCCCATCCCGTAGAGAAACACGCAGCTCATGAACGCCGGCAGCACGATCACTTCGCGCGAGAGCCAGGACGTACGCCACATCGCTGCTGCGCGCCAGGCGCGCTCCGGACGGCCGAGATGGAAGAACGACGCGCCGAGCCCAACCGCGAGAAAAGCAAGCGCGATCGCGCACCCGAGCGGATAGAACACCGGGCTTGTCGGACCCTGGATCAACCCGATGCGGTCGAACACCTGCGCGGTATACAGTGCAGCAAACAGCCCTTGCCCTACGCCGATCAGCGTCGTCAGCAGGATGACCGAAGGCGCCGGGCGCATTACCAGCTCGTCACGTCATCCAGCGATGGGGACTTGAGCGCGGGTTTGGGCAGGCGCCCGTCGACCTTCAGCGGATTGTCCACGCGCTCCAGATCCTCCTCGCGAACCTTGATCTCCTGCTTGTGCCGCGGCAGATAGTGGTTCGCGGGATGCGTACCCCACTCCGGCATGAGCTGATAGCCGCCGTTGTCCTGGATTGCCTTGGAGACCCCGGACTCCGGGTCGTGGATATCACCGAACAGCCGCGCGTTCGTCGGACAAGCCATGACACACGCCGGTTTGCGCTCCGATTCCGGGAGCGTCTGATCGTAGACGCGGTCGACGCAGAGGGTGCACTTCGTCATCACGTGCTGATGCTCGTCGATCTCACGCACGCCGTAGGGGCAGGCCCAAGCGCAATACTTGCAGCCGATGCACTTGTCGTAGTCCACGAGGACGATGCCATCCTCCTTGCGCTTGTAGCTCGCGCCCGTCGGGCACACGGGTACGCACGGCGGGTCCTCGCAGTGCAGGCACGACTTCGGGAAGTGGACCGTCTGCGTGTTCGGATACTCGCCCACCTCGAACGTCTGCACCCGGTTGAAGAACGTGCCGGTCGGGTCCTTGCCGTAGGGATTATCGTCGGAGAGATAACCGGCGGCGCCCGAGGTGTTCCACTCCTTGCAGCTCGTGACGCAAGCATGGCAGCCCACGCACACGTTCAGGTCGATCACCAGAGCGAGCTGCGTCATTTCCCGATCCTCCTTCCCGCAACGAACGCCTGCCACACTTTGCGTACTCCCTCGACGCCCGGGATCGGCGCGACCGGCTGCACCCGCGGCCAAGTCTCGTGCGGCTCGTCCGCCGCCGCCTTGTAAATGCGGACGCGCACGTCGTACCACCCCGCCTGGCCGGTGATCGGATCGGAATTGGATACGGTCGCCTCCGGTCCAGGAAGCTCCTCGGTGATGAGGTGGTTCAGCAGGAAACCGCGCTGCGACTCGTTCGCATCCGGCGCGAGGTTCCACGCCCCCGGCGCCTTGCCGATCGCGTTCCACGTCCACACCGTCCCCGGCTCGACCGCCTCGCTCAACCGCGCCATGCAGCGCACTTTGCCCCACTGCGACTCGACCCAGATCCAATCGCCGTCGCCGACACCGGCCGCCTTGGCCGTGCGCGGATTCACATGGAGGTAATTGTGCGCGTGGATCTGGCGCAGCCACGCATTCTGCGAGTCCCACGAGTGGTACATCGCCATCGGCCGCTGGGTGACGGCATTCAGCGGATATTTATTCGTGTCGGTGAGTTGTGCCTCGAGCGGTTCCTGGTAAAACGGCAGCGGGTCGAAGTGCGTCGCGATGCGGGTGCGAAGCCGCTCGGGAGGCCGGCGCGTGCCCCATTTGCCCTGCGCGGCGAGCCGGAACCTCTGCAGCACCTCGGAATAGATCTGGATCAGGACCGGCTCGCTGAAGCGGCGGATGCGCGTGCGCTGCGCCCACTCCATATAGCCCCGGTTCCAGTTGCGCATGTACTGGTACGAAAGCGGCAGCTGGTGATGGAACACGCAGTTGTTCTTGGCGTACATCTCCCACTGCCGCGGGTTCGGCTCGCCCAGCATGAACTTCTCGCCACCTTTGCCGCGCCAGCCAGCCAGGAAACCGATGCCCGATCCCGGCTCGGTTTCGTAGTTGACGATGAAGTCCGGGTAATCGCGAAACTTGCGCGAGCCGTCGGCCCGAACGAATGCCGGCAATTTTAAGCGCGAGGCGAGCTCGACCAGCACCTCCTGGAATGGCTTGCACTCGCCCTTGGGCGGGAAGACCGGCACGCGCACCGCGTCGGTCGGGCCGTCGAACTCCGAAATCGGCCGGTCGAGCAGCGACATCACGTCGTGCCGCTCCAGATAAGTGGTGTCGGGCAGCAGCAGGTCGGCGAACGCGGTCATCTCCGACTGGAACGCGTCGCACACGACCAGGAACGGGATCTTGTACTCGCCGCTCTCGTCCCGATCGTTCAGCATCCGACGCACTTCCATGGTGTGCATGGTCGAATTCCACGCCATGTTCGCCATGAAGATCATCAGAGTGTCCAGGCGGTAGGGGTCACCGCGCCACGTGTTCGTGATGACGTTGTGCATGAGCCCGTGCACCGACAGCGGGTACTCCCAAGAGAAGCCCTTGTCGATACGCACTGGCCCGCCGTTCTCGTCGACGAACAGATCGTCGGGCGAGGCCGGCCATCCCAACGCCAGGCTGCCGAGCGGGGTGTTCGGCTTGACCGCGTGCGGGCCACTGGGCGGCTTCGCCGAGGGCGGGATCGCGCGCGGGAACGGCGCCCGGTGCCGGAAGCCGCCCGGCCGGTCGATCGTACCGAGCAGCGTCATCAGGATCGACAGCGCACGTATCGTGTGGAACCCATTCGAGTGTGCGGCGAGCCCGCGCATCGCGTGGAACGCCACCGGGTTGCCGGTCACCGACTCGTGCTCTTTCCCCCACGAGTCGGTCCACGGAATCGGCAGCTCCACCTTCTGGTCGCGGGCGGTGACGCCCATCTCGTGAGCCAGGCGCCGGATCGTCGCCGCCGACACGCCCGTGAGCCGCTCCGCCCACTCGGGCGTGTAGCGCTTCACCCGCTCCTCGAGCAGTTGGAGCGAAGGCTTGACCGGCGTACCGTCCGGCAAGGTGAAGCTGCCGAAGAGATAAGGGTCGGCGCCTTCGGTGTGTGTGGCGACCGGGCGGTTCGTGTGCCGATCCCACCACACCTGGTTTTGCGGATATTGCGGATTCACCTCATCGGCGTCCGGGTCACGCGCGAGCAGGCCATACTGATCGCTCTTCTCGTCCAGGCGCACGAGCTGCCCCGCGTTGGTGTAGCGCACCAGGAAGTCGCGGTCGTAGAGCCCCAGCTCGAGGAGCTCATGGATGATGGCAAGCAGGAGCGCGCCGTCGGTCCCGGGGCGGATGGGGACCCACTCGTCTGCGATCGCCGAGTAGCCGGTCCGGATGGGGTTGATCGATACGAAGCGCCCACCCTCGCGCTTGAACTTCGAGATCGCCATCTTGAGCGGGTTCGAGTGGTGGTCCTCGGCCGTGCCGATCATCACGAACAGCTTCGCGCGCTCGAGGTCGGGGCCGCCGAACTCCCAGAACGAGCCGCCGATGGTGTAGATCATCCCGGCCGCCATGTTCACCGAGCAGAAGCCGCCGTGCGCGGCGTAGTTCGGCGTGCCGAACTGGCGTGCGAACAGCCCGGTGAGCGCCTGCATCTGGTCGCGCCCGGTGAACAATGCGAACTTCTTCGGGTCGGTGGAGCGGATGCGCGCGAGCCGTTCCTCCAGGATCCGGAACGCCTCCTCCCAGGAGATCTCGACGAACTCGTTGTCACCGCGCGCCGAGCCGGGCTTGCGCATGAGCGGCTTGGTGAGCCGCGCGGGCGAGTACTGCTTCATGATGCCCGAGGAGCCCTTGGCGCAGATCACGCCCTGGTTCAGCGGGTGGTCGGGATTGCCGTCTATGTAGCGGATCTCGCCATCGCGCAGGTGCACGCGGATGCCGCAGCGGCACGCGCACATGTAACACGTGGTGGTCTTGATCTCTTCCAGCGGGGGCGCGCCCGGCTGCTCCCCCTTCGGGAACGTGGTCTGCCGGTTCACTTGGCGTAGTTCTTGGCGAGGTAGTCCACGATGGCCGGCAATTCCCCACTAGGGATCGGCGCACCCATGACCTTGACCATCTTGTTGACCGTGGCCTCCCAACCCTTACGGTCCAGGAA
>DATJVW010000079.1:0-2105 GCA_035501675.1 Burkholderiales bacterium | reverse complement strand
TGTCGATATCGACGTCTTTGAGCTTGCCGAAGTCGCGGATCGCGATGGACGGCTCGGTGATGGCTTGGCACAAAGACCGGGCGGTTGTGGACTCCCGCTTGCGCGGGGGCAGGCTTGTATGGGGCGTTGGTTGTCAAGCCTGATAACGCACACTGCGTTTTCTCCCGGTGTCGGGTCGCGGTGTTGGCCAAAGCTCAGTGTCGGACGATCCGAGGGGAGCTCGCCAGCGGGCGCGAAAGATCGCGCTACACACTTGTATTCGGCAGGTCCGCGTGGACCTCGACCATGATGCAGTCATGCGCATCGGCGGCAAAGCTCCGAGACGGCAGGCCCATTCTCTAAGACGGCGTGCAAGCCATGCCTGCCTCGGGTCACCGCCGCCTCGGATCGTTATCGGCGCGGCTGGTCGTGCGCCGCGGCGCCGAAACCGTTTGTCAGCAATCTCCTTCCCGGCCGGTTGCTCACGCCGCTGCACGCAGGACGACACCCTGCGGGACCTCGCCGGTCGTCACTAGTTGCCACAATGCAACCAGCAGCTTGCGCGCCAGCGCGACAATCATGGTCTTGCGGGTGGTGCCGCGGGCATCGGCTGTCCGCGCCCGATACCATTGGGCCAGGGCGCTGTTCTTCTGGAACATCAAGAAGCGCCAAGCCAACTGGATCATGCCACGCCGCACTCGGGAATTGCCGGCCCTGGCCAAGCCCTTCTCCCGTCGCCGCGCGCCGCTTTCATCCGGGGCGCCGGTCAGCCCGGCATAACGCGCCACGGCTCTGCGGTCGCGCAGGTTACGCGACAAGATCTCGTGCACCAGCATGTCCGCTGTCTCGACACCAACGCCGATGACCTGTGCCAGCCGCCGGACCATCGCGTGGGCGCCTTGTTGGGGGTGCTGCTCGAGCCGTTCCAGGCGCGCGGCTTCGATCTCTCGGATCTGGCCGATAACGAAGTGCAGGCGCGCGATGTCGCGGCACAACTCGGCCAGCGTGTTCGGCGGCGGCGGCGTACCCTCCGGTGTGAGCAATGCTGCCAGCCGCTCCGGCGCCCGGCGTAAGGTCGGCTTGAAGCCACGAATCCCGAGACGAGCCAGGGTGCTCTTGATCCGGTTGATAATGCGGGTGCGCTCGCCAACCAGGCCCTCGCGCTCGCGGTTCGGCCGCTTGGCATCCTCCTCCTCAAGGGTTGGGATCGCGGCCATGCTGCAATGACCCCGTTCGCCGCGCAGCCAGCCGAGAAAAGCCCGCTTTAGCAACTCGGTGTCGAGCCGATCGGTCTTCGCCCGCCGATGCTCACGCGATACGGCGACACTTGTTGCGTGGATCACATGGGCTTCGATACCGCGTGTCCGCAGCCACCGCGCCAGCCAGAAACCATCCCGGCCGGCCTCGAAGGCCACGACGATCCGGCTGACCGTGCGGCCGGCCTTGGTCGCCTCGTCGCGCCAGCGATGCAGCAGCCCAAGCAGCGCGGCCTCCGCCGCCGCCAGTTTTTTCAGCGGCTGGCGGTTGATGCCGGGAATGATGCCGGCGACCAGCCAGCTCGATTGGCTCATCTCAATGACCACGATCAGCGTACTATCTTGATCCAGAGCGGCGAGCGATCTGCTCAGATCATTCGACTGTGGCATGGGGCACTCCGTCGGTTGTCACAGCGACGATGGTGCCTTGTCCTCGCCGCTCGCCCCATAGCGTCTCTTGCGATAGAGCCGAGCGTCGTCGTCGGTGGTCGAGGCGTGCGTGTCGTTCTTGCGCCGTTCGCGGTGAAAGTCGCGCTCGCCGTTGCGCCCTGGCCCAGGCGGCTCGCCGGAGCCGTCCTTGGGGCGAAAGCTCTTCAGACTGGCCCAGGCTTCGAGCAACGTGCCGTCAACCGAGAAATGCTCGCTCGACAACAACTGCTTGACCTTGGGCTGGTTCAGCACGGCGGCGAGAAACTGCTGCGCCACCTCGCCGTCGAGCAGCCGGTCGCGGTTCTTGGTGAAGGTGGTGGCATCCCACACCGGGTCCTCGATCCCCAAGCCGACAAACCAGCGGAACAACAGATCGGTGTCGATCCGCTCGACCAGTTGCCGCTCCGAACGGATCGAGTAAAAGGCCTGCAGCAGCAAGGC
>DATJVW010000078.1:0-10942 GCA_035501675.1 Burkholderiales bacterium | reverse complement strand
GTTGTTGCACCAACGCTGACCGGTCGGTGGCGGTCCGTCGGGGAACACATGGCCCTGATGGCCGCCGCAGGCCGCGCAGTGGTATTCCGTCCTGGGCATAAACAGCTTGCGGTCCGGCTTGGTTTCCAGCGCGCCGGGAATGCAGGTGAAAAAGCTGGGCCAACCCGTCTTGCTGTCGTACTTCATCTGCGAGGCGAACAACGGCTGCCCGCAGCCGGCACAGACGAAGGTTCCCGTCCGTTTCTCCTCGTTGAGCGGGCTGGTATGCCGCCGCTCGGTGCCTTCCTCGCGCAGAACGTGGTATTCCTCGGGCGTCAAGAGCGCTCGCCACTGTGCATCCGATCGGTCTATCTTGTCCACGGGATCGACCTCGAACTGGGTTTGCCACCGCAAATCGTACGCGCTGCAATGGGGTCATGGGTAGGCCCTCCGGGTCGGGCGGCGTTCTTGTTGTCCGGCCTCGGGACGCACAACGCCGCCTTCGGTGTGCGACCACAAGGCACGGCGCGCCTTATAATGAAACACCTCGGACTCAACGGCAGCACCTCAAAGCGTGGACGACTCGGATCTGGCGCAGGGGACGGTAGAGGCCCCGGCGCGGGCAGGCACCATCGACATCCTCTACTTCGCGCGGCTGAAGGAGGTTCTCGGACTGGGCGCCGAGCGCATGATGCTGCCGCAGGCCATCGCTACAGCCGGCGCGCTGCGCGCTCATTTGCAGGCCCGGGGCGGTGCCTGGGCGGTCGAGCTGGCGGCTGAAAGACCCGTCCGCGTTGCGGTGAACCAGGTGATGGCAGGCGCCGACGCGCATATTCACCCTGGAGACGAGGTGGCGTTTTTTCCGCCCGTGACCGGGGGGTAGGAGGCACCCGGCCCCATGGACCTCGACACGAGTTTCCCCGTACCAAGCCTGTTCGGTCAGGGGAGAGACGGCCGCTCGCGGCGCCACTGACATGCCGGTGCGCATACAGACCGAGGACTTCGACGTCGGAGCCGAGATCGCCGCGTTGCGGCACGGCGACCCGGCCGTGGGGGCCATCGCCAGTTTTGTCGGTTTAGTGCGCGACGTCAACGCGGGTGACCGGGTATCGGAGATCACGCTCGAGCACTATCCCGGCATGACGCAGAAGGCCGTGCAGGAGATCGTCGACGAAGCGAAATCACGCTGGAATATCGTCGATGCGCTGGTGATTCATCGGATCGGTACGCTGCGTCCCGCGGATCAGATCGTGCTCGTCGCGGTGACCGGCGCGCATCGCGGCGCGGCATTCGCGGCCTGCGAGTTTGTCATGGACTACCTTAAGACCAGAGCGCCGTTCTGGAAGAAGGAGCAAACGCCGGCCGGCAGCCGCTGGGTGGATGCGCGCTCGAGCGACGACGTGGCCGCCGATCGCTGGACGGGTTGACGAGCGGGATCGCGGCGGAGGAGATTCGGGGAGGATAGATGGCAGCGGCGAAACGAGCGGCCGGCAAGCGGCCACAGGCGGCCGGCAGACCCAAGCCGCAGATCCGGATCATGTTCCGTAAGGCCATCGCCATGGGGCCGGGCAAAGCGGATCTGCTCCGGGCCATCGAGCAGACCGGCTCCATCTCCGCTGCTGCGCGCGACCTCGGGATGTCCTACCGCCGCGCCTGGCTCCTGGTCGACACCATGAATCAGTGTTTCAAATCCCCCGTGGTCGAGACGCTGACCGGGGGGCAGAGGGGTGGGGGAGCGCGCGTCACCGAGCTGGGCCACGAGGTGCTCGAGCGTTATGTCGAGATGGAGGCCAAGGCGTCGGCCAGCGTACAGAAGGACTTGGCGGCGTTCACGCGCCTGATGGTGGTGCGCTGATTCTCGCCTGAGGCTTGCCGTGACCACCGCCAATCCCGTCTTCTTTCTCGATGTTTCCGCGGACTGGTATCGCCAGCCTTCGGTCAAGGCGGCCTTTGCGCTGTCGGTGCTGGTGCATGCCGCGGCGATTGCGCTGCTGCCGGGCCTGCGGCTTTCGGTGACCAACGAGCCGGCGCCGTTGGTGGTCGAGTTGGTGGCCCTGCCGCAACCGGACAGCCCGTCGCCTGCCGCGGAGCCTCCGCCCGAGCACCCGGCGGCGGTGAGAAAGCCCGCACCGGTGCAAAAGAGTCGTCCCGAGCCTCCGCCGGTGCCGACGCACGCCGAAGAGCCGCCTGCTACGCTTCTGGAACTGCGACGCGAAATCGCGCCGGAACCGATGCCACCGCCACCCGCGCCCGAGGCGCGTCCGGAAACGCCACCGCCGCCGGTTCAGGCGCGGCCCGAGCCACAGGCTCCGCGCCAGGTGGAGCCCCAGCCGCCGCCGCGTGTCGAGGCGCAGCCGCAGGCGCTTGTCGAGCCGCAACTTGCGGCGAGGCCGGACACGGCGGCGCCACCCGTGCGCCAGCCTGCACCCGCACTCGACGCGGGAGCGCTCAAGGCCTACGGCGAGATGCTCGCGCAGGCCATCGACAAGAGAAAGAGCTATCCGCGCCTGGCACGGATGCGAAACTGGCAGGGAACGACGCAGCTCAAGCTGCGCATCGGAGCGGACGGAAAGCTGCAGGACGTTTCGGTGGGCAGCAGCAGCGGGTTCGAGTTGCTGGACGCAGCGGCGATCAGGATGGTGCAGGACGCGCTTCCGCTTCCGCAACTGCCGGAGGCGCTGCGCGGCCGCGAGCTCACCATGACCGTTCCCATCGTTTTCAAGCTGCAGAGCCTGTGACGTGCCTGGCGCAGCACGGCGGCCGTCGCGCGGCTGCGTCGTGCACTTGACCGCACGCCCCGCATTTCGTACAGTTTGCGCTGTATTCACAAGGATATAGAAACGCCGAGGCGCGCCGTACCGCCACTGCGCCCCGGCGCCCGCATGCTCGCCTGCGCCCGGGTCGAGCCCAGAGGACCCGATGATCGGACAGGCGCTGGTTCCGCTGCTGCTCACCCTCAAGGTCGCGGGTTGCGCCACGTTGCTCACGCTGGTGGTGGGCGTGGCCCTGGCTTTCGTGCTCGCCCGCCACGCCTTCTGGGGACGCGAGGTGCTGGATGCCTTGTGTACCCTGCCCCTGGTCATGCCGCCCACCGTCCTGGGGTATTACCTGATCGTATTGATCGGGCGGCGCGGCTGGATCGGCGGCTGGCTGTACGATAACCTGGGGGTGAGCCTCATCTTCACCTGGCAAGGCGCGGTGCTCGCCTCCGCGGTGGTGGCGTTTCCGCTGGTATTCAAATCTGCGCGCGCCGCGTTCGAGGGTGTCGATCGCCAGCTCGAAGGCGCCGCGCGCACGCTGGGCGCCTCGGAGCCGGGCGTGTTCTTCCGCATCACGCTGCCGCTCGCCTGGCGCGGGATCCTCGCCGGCACCATGCTGGCATTCGCGCGCGGGATGGGGGAGTTCGGCGCGACGCTCATGGTGGCCGGCAATATCCCCGGCAGAACGCAGACCCTTTCGCTCGCGGTCTACGATGCGGTCGAAGCGGGACGGGACGATCTGGCCAATTTCCTGGTTCTGGTGACGTCCATCGTGTGCGTTGCGATCCTGCTGGGCTCCGGCAGGCTCTGGCGTCCACGGCATTGAACGTGAAGGTCCGCGTCGATATCCGCAAGCGCCTGGCGACCGACGACCGCGAGTTCCGTCTGGAGGCCGCGTTCGACGCCGAGCATGACCGCATCGTCGTGTTCGGTCCGTCCGGGTCCGGCAAGAGCGTGACGCTGCAGTGCATTGCGGGACTGCTTACGCCCGATGCGGGCCGGATCGAGATCGGCGAGCGGGTGCTGTTCGACTCGGCGGCCGGGGTGAACCTCCCGCCGCAGGCGCGCAACGTCGGCTTCGTGTACCAGGACTACGCGCTGTTCCCGCATCTCACGGTCGAGCGCAACATCGGGTTCGCGCTGCAGCATGCCGTGCATGGGAGGCTTGACGCCGAGGGACGGCGGCGCGTGCGCACGTTTCTCGCGGTGTTCGAGTTGGAAGAGATGGCGCGCAACCTGCCGCGCGAGCTCTCCGGCGGTCAGCGCCAGCGGGTGGCTCTGGCGCGCGCTCTCATCGGGCATCCTGACTTGCTGCTCCTCGACGAGCCGCTCGCGGCCCTGGACCCCATCCTCCGGGAGCGCGTGCGTCGCGAATTGCTCGGCGTGCAGTCGCGCTTCCAGGTCCCGATGATCATCATCACGCACGATCCCGCCGACGTCGAAACGCTGGCCGAGAACCTGGTCGTCTTCGACCATGGCCACGTCGCGCAGACATTCAATCTCAAGGAGGGCCTGGCGGCCGGTTCCGAGGGCTCACAGCGGGAGCGGGTGGGGCGCGCGCTGGCGGAGCTTTACGCCGCGGGCTGACGTCCAGCTTCGAGCCCGGCGCAGACGGCGCGCAGCGCCTTCCCCTATAATCCGCGCCTTTGGCCGGGAACTTCGCGACGTGACGGGCTACGCGTTCGCTTCGGTGGGAATAGGTGCCGCGCTGGGCGCCTGGGCGCGATGGATCCTGGGGATCGCGTTCAATCCGATATTTCCCTCCGTCCCGCTCGGCACTCTGGCGGCCAACGTGGTCGGTGGGTATCTCGTCGGAGTGGCCGTGGAATACCTCGCTTCACACGCCGGCCTGCCACAGGAGGTGCGTCTGTTTGTCATCACCGGGTTCCTCGGTGGGCTGACCACCTTCTCCACGTACTCGGCCGAGGCCGTGACCCTGCTGTCGCGCGGGCAGATGAGCTGGTTCCTCGTGCATCTTGCCGGTCATCTGGGGGGCTCGCTGCTCATGACGGTGCTCGGAATCTACACCGTGCGCGCGCTGCAAGCCTAGGACATCGCCGGTCTGCCAATCTCACCCGCGCTTGAGGGCCGAGCCTCGCCCGAACGGTAGTCGAAGATGAGGGAGGGCCGCCTGGCCCCGGTCTTACCTCGGAGTGCCCGCGGAGTAGATCGCACCGTTCAGAATGTCGCGCGCCGCGTCCGTCACTTCGGAGGCAGTCATCCCGACGGGCCCGCCGAGTTGCTGACGACACCGGTCGGCAGCCAGGCCGTGCACGTGCACCGCTGCGCGGGTCGCGTTCGCCGCCTGTGCGCCTTGAGCGATCAAAGCACCGAGTATGCCGCTCAGCACGTCGCCCATGCCGGCGCTGGCGAGGCCCGGGTTACCCGAGGTGTTGATGTCATAGGTCTTGTCGGGTGTCGCCACCACGGTGCCCACGCCTTTCAAGGCGGTGATAGCGCGATAGCGCTCGGCCAGCCACAACGCCGCGCGGACGCGATCGTTCTGTACCTCGCCGGTGGAGGTCCCGGACAGCCTGGCCGCTTCCGCTGGATGAGGTGTGATCACCGTGGCGGCGCGTCGGGCCCTGCACGAGTCCTGCAACCGGGCATGAGTGCCGATCAGGTTGAGCGCGTCGGCGTCGACCACTAGAGGAACGTCGAGCGCCAGCGCCTGCTCCACGCACAGCATCGCCTCGGGCGACTGGGACAACCCGGGCCCCAGCACGAGACAGCTCAGCGCATCCATCGCCAGCACATCCTGCGCTGGGCGCAGCATCAGCTCGGGCTGACACGAGTCCAGGCCGGGCGCGTCCGGCCCGACGAATCCGGCGTATACGCGGCCGGCCCCCAACTTGAGCGCAGCGCGCGCGGCCAGCAGCGCCGCTCCTGTCATCCCGCCGGCGCCGCCCACGATACCCACGTTGCCAAACGTGCCCTTGTGGCTGTTGAGCGGCCGCGGCGGCAGCACGCCGGTGAGCACGGCGCAGCCCAGGGTCCTGCCCTGCGGTGCGAGCATAGCTTCGACGTTCAGACCCAGATCCCGCGTGTGCAGCTCGCCGCAGTGGTCGGGGCCGTCCAGAGTCAGCAGACCCGGCTTCAGGGCGATGAACGTGATCGTGTGGCGTGCGCGCACGGCGGACCCCAGCACTCGGCCGCTGTCCGCGTGCAGGCCGCTGGGGATGTCGAGCGCGAGCACCGGAACACCGCTGGCGTTCATGGCCGCGACGACCTGCGTGTATCCGCCCGAGATGTCGCGCTCCAGGCCGACGCCGAACAGTCCATCCACGATCAGGCCGGGCGTTCGGAACGCATCGCGCGGCGGGGCTGCGAGGGTCTCGCCACCGGCCGCCTCCCACGCGCCGAACGCTGCGGCCGCGTCCGCAGACAGCTTCGCGCGTTCGCCAGTGAACACAAGACGTACGCGGTGCCATGACTGCTTCAAATGGCGTGCGACGACGAATGCGTCGCCGCCATTGTTGCCGGGGCCCGCAAACACCAGCACCGGCTTGCGGCTGTCCGCCATCACCTCGCGCGCGAGTTCGGCGCCCGCCGACCCCGCGCGCTCCATCAGGCGCGGGGCTTCCGCGCTCGATTGCGCCAGCGACTCGATTCGACGCACTTCGTCGGTTCGATAGATGGGCAGGGTTGCGGCGGCCTGGTGCTGGGACATGATGCGCAGCTGTGAGGATGAGCGAGTGCAACGAGTGTAGCCCGAAACCGCGCACGCGCGCTGCGATTCCCGAGGCGGGTATAATTCCGCTTTGTGGTCCATGACCGGCCCCCATGTCGCTGACGCTCAAGCTGCCCGGCCGCCGCGCCCTCTCCGACTTCCGCCTCAACAAGCTCCTTCAGCAAGCGCAGAAACCGCTTCCCGCACTCGCGGGGATCTGCACGCAGTACTGGTATTTCATCAAGCTCAAACGCACCCTGTCCGACGCAGAGGCCGCAACGCTGCAGGCGCTGCTCACGTACGGTCCCGCGCCGTTACCGCGCGAGGAAGACCTCACGCACGACATCCTGCTGGTGGTGCCGCGGTTGGGCACCATCTCTCCCTGGGCCTCGAAGGCCACGGACATCGCCCGCCAATGCGCTCTGCGGGCCGTGGAGCGGATCGAGCGCGGCACCGCCTACCGGTTGCGGGGCGTGTCCGCATCGGCACTGCAGCCGCCGCTGCGGCGCGCGCTGCTGCCGCTCATACACGACCGCATGACCGAGACGGTGCTCGATTCACTCGACGCCGCCGATGCGCTGTTCCACGATGCGCAGCCGGCGCCGCTGGCGACGATCGACGTCCTGACCTGCGGGCGTGGCGCGCTCGAGAGCGCGGACCGCCGCCTGGGCCTGGCGCTATCCGCGGACGAGCTCGACTACCTGCTCGACTACTTCACCCGCATTCGGCGCAACCCCACGGACGTCGAGCTGATGATGTTCGCGCAGGCCAACTCCGAGCATTGCCGGCACAAGATCTTCAACGCGGACTGGATCATCGATGGTCGGCGCCAGGCCGGGTCGCTGTTCGGGATGATCAAGCACACTCACGCCGAGCATCCCGAAGGCACGCTGCTCGCCTACTCGGACAATGCCGCGGTCATGGAAGGCGCGCAGGTGGAGCGTTTCTACCCGGACGACGAGCACCGCTACCGGGTCAGCACCGAGCCGACCCACATCCTCATGAAAGTGGAGACGCACAACCACCCGACCGCCATCTCGCCTTTCCCGGGCGCAGCCACCGGCTCCGGCGGCGAGATCCGCGACGAAGGCGCAACGGGCCGCGGCGCCAAGCCCAAGGCCGGGCTGACCGGATTCACGACTTCGCATCTACGCATCCCGGGCTTCGAGCAGCCCTGGGAGCGTGACGATTACGGCCGGCCCGGGCGCATGGCCTCCGCATTGCAGATCATGCTGGACGGACCCATCGGTGGCGCCGCCTTCAACAACGAGTTCGGACGCCCGAACCTGCTCGGCTACTTCCGCACTTTCGAGCAGACCGTGGAGGGGGAGCGTCGCGGCTATCACAAGCCGATCATGATCGCCGGCGGCGTCGGCAACATCAGCGCCAACCAGCTGGACAAACTCCCGTTGCAACCAGAGTGCGCGCTCGTGCACCTGGGCGGTCCCGGCATGCTCATCGGCCTGGGCGGAGGCTCGGCCTCGAGCATGGGCGCCGGCGAGAACGCCGAGGATCTGGACTTCGACTCGGTGCAGCGCGGCAACGCGGAAATCCAGCGCCGCGCCCAAGAGGTGATCGACCGCTGCTGGGCCCTGGGGGAGGCCAACCCGATCCTCTCGATTCACGACGTGGGCGCCGGCGGCCTGTCGAATGCGCTGCCGGAGCTGGTCCACGGCGGCGAGGCAGGCGGGCGCTTCGATCTGCGCGCGATCCCCACCGAAGAGCCGGGCATGACGCCGATGCAGATCTGGTGCAACGAGTCGCAGGAGCGCTACGTGCTGGCGATCCACCCGGAACGTCTCGCGTCGTTCCGGACATTGTGCGAGCGCGAGCGCTGTCCGTACGCAGTGATCGGAGCCGCGACCACCGTCGACCACCTGGTCGTGCGGGACCCTCTGTTCGGGAACCAGCCGGTGGACATGGAGCTGCCGGTCCTGCTCGGAAAGCCGCCGAAGATGACGCGGCAGGTCACGCATCGTTCACGCACCGTACGCAAGCTCGACCTGTCCGGTATCGAGATGGCGGACGCGGCGCTGCGCGTATTGCGCTTTCCGGCTGTGGCCAACAAGACCTTCCTCATCAGCATCGGCGACCGGACAGTGGGTGGTCTGTGCAGCCGTGATCCGTTCGTCGGGCCATGGCAAGTTCCGGTGGCGGATGTGGCGGTCACGCTCATGGGATTCGGCACCTACCGCGGCGAAGCCATGGCCGTGGGCGAGCGCACGCCGCTCGCGCTGATCGATCCGACCGCGGCCGCCCGCATGGCGGTCGCCGAAGCGCTCATGAGCATCGCCGCGGCCCGCATCCGGGCGCTCGGCGACGTGAAGCTGTCGGCCAACTGGATGTGCGCAGCCGGCCACCCGGGCGAAGACGCGGGGTTGTACGACGCCGTGCGCGCGGTCGCCATGGAGCTTTGCCCGGAGCTCGGCGTCAGCATCCCGGTGGGCAAGGACTCCATGTCGATGAAGGTGACTTGGGAGCAGGGCGGCGAGACGCGCGAGGTGACATCGCCGTTGTCGCTCATCGTTTCGGCCTTTGCTCCCTGCCTGGACGCGCGCAAAACGCTCACGCCCCAGCTGCGCGCGACATCGGACGACAGCGCGCTGCTGCTGGTCGATCTCGGCTCTGGGCGCAACCGGCTGGGCGGTTCGATCCTGGCGCAGGCCTACGAGCAAATGGGCGACGCGGCGCCCGACCTAGACGAGCCCGGGAAGTTGAAGAGCTTCTTCGGCGCGCTCCAGGCTCTGAACGAGTCCGGCAAGCTTCTGGCCTACCACGACCGCTCCGACGGCGGCCTGTTCGCGGCGCTCAGCGAGATGATGTTCGCCGGACATGTCGGTGTCACGGTCGACATCGACGGCGTGCTGAATGGGCACGCTCCGCTGGCTGTGCTGTTCAGCGAAGAGCTGGGCGCGGTGCTGCAAGTGCGCGGCCGCGACGTGGCTGAAGTGCAAAGCGTGTTCGAAGAGGCCGGGCTGGCCAAGGAATGCCATTTGGTCGGCACGGTCAACCGCGCCGGGCGCCTGATCGTCCGGGTGGGCGGCCGCGAGATCTATTCGGAGTCCGGCATCGTCTTGCAGCGGGCGTGGTCCGAAATGACCTGGCACATGCAGCGGCTGCGTGACAACCCTGCCTGCGCCCAGGAGGAGTTCGACCGCATTCTGGACGCAGCGGACCCGGGGCTCAACGCGAAGCTCACCTACGACCCGGCCGAAGACGTCGCTGCGCCGCTTATCGCTCGGGGCACTCGTCCGCCGGTCGCGATCATCCGCGAGCAGGGCGTGAACGGTCAGATCGAGATGGCGGCCGCGTTCCACCGCGCCGGCTTCGACGCGCGGGACGTGCACATGAGCGACATCATCGACGGCCGCGTCTCGCTGAGCGAGTTCACGGGCTTCGTCGCGCCGGGCGGCTTTTCCTACGGCGATGTGCTGGGTGCGGGCGAGGGCTGGGCCAAGTCGATCCTGTTCAACCCCCGCGCGCGCGACGAGTTCGAGGCGTTCTTCGCGCGCAGCGATTCGTTCGCGCTGGGCGTGTGCAACGGCTGCCAGATGATGAGCAATCTGCGGGCCCTGATCCCGAACGCTGCGAGTTGGCCCCATTTCATCCGCAACCGCTCCGAGCAGTTCGAGGCGCGCCTCGTCATGGCGCGCGTGGAGGCAAGCGCTTCGCTGCTCTTCGAGGGCATGGAGGGCAGCCGCATGCCGGTCGCGGTCGCCCACGGCGAGGGCTACGCCGAGTTCAAGGACCAGGCGCAGCTCGAGGCCGCCCGCCCGCTTATCTGCCTGCGCTTCGTCGACAACCGCGGCGCGCCCACCGAGCTGTACCCTCTGAACCCAAACGGCTCGCCGCAGGGCATCACCGGCCTCACCACACCGGACGGGCGCTTCACCATCCTGATGCCGCACCCCGAACGCGTGTTTCGCACCGTGCAGCACTCCTGGCACCCCGACAGCTGGGGTGAGGACAGCCCGTGGATGAGGATGTTCCGCAACGCGCGCAGGTGGATCGGCTAGGACGCATGTGCCGGCGTCTGAGGGCTCGTAGTTGGACAGTTCAACGCTTGAGGCGCTCGAATTCCCCAGCGTCTGACCTCGCATCTGTCCACATCTTGTTAGTCTTCTTGTCGACGCGCACACCAAAAAGACGCGGGGAAGTCGCTGGATCTCCACCGCAAGCCTGATCATGCTTCTCTCGGACGTTGACGACGACCATCCCGGCTGGGGGTGAGTCATCCATCTCGAAAATGAGGCACGAGTCGGGAAGCCTTGTAAGGTGATTGCGCTTTACGGCAGCCCGTACGCGTTGCAGTATTCTGGAGTTCTCATCAGGCTGCGCCGATTGCTCTATGGTCTTACTCGACGACTCCACGACTTCGTCAGCCCACCCAGCTGTAGCAAGGATCGCAACGGCGGCGCAAAGCGCTATTGCAGTGTTTGTTGCGCGTGGTGGCATGGAAGAATCCTCAGCGGTCCAACTCGGAAAGTCCGAACTTGCGAATGATGTTCTTTATCTTTCTAGCATAGTCTGGATC
>DATJVW010000077.1:0-3259 GCA_035501675.1 Burkholderiales bacterium | reverse complement strand
CAAAGGACTCTTCCAGCGGCGCGGAGTCGGACGACTGCTGTGTCGCCATAGCGATGGCGTGGCCCGCGCTCGCACGGGGACGAAAAGCAGTCGCGCCGACCCCGGGCCGGAGGCGCTCGCACCTGGTGGAAGGCGAGCGTCGATGCTGTCGATCCCACCTCGCGTGCTGCAGCTCCGCACGACTCGCGACGGGCGCGCGCTCGCTCGCCGCCATGAAGTTGTGCGATCCTCTAGTCATGACCGTCTCTGACGCGGAACTTGAGTCACTGGCGTATGACCTGGAATCGGATTTGGTCGAGCGCAAGGAGTCATTCTCTGATCCGGATCGCGTTTCGCAGGCCGTGTGCGCCTTCGCTAACGACCTGCCCGACCATCGTCAGCCCGGTCACATCGTCATCGGCGTGTGGGACAACGGCTCACCGACTCACCGACTGGCCTAACGGTCGACGATGCTCTCCTGCTGAGACTGGGTGAGCTCAGAGCCACGGGCAACATCCTCCCGCTGCCAGTGCTGACGGTCGAGCGACGTCAGCTGGAAGGAAGTGACATCGCGCTCGTCAGCGTGCACCCGTCACTTGCTCCCCCCGTCCGCTACAAGAGTGTCGTTTGGATCCGCGTGGGCCCACGCCGAGCTCGAGCGACCGAGGAGGAGGAGGCGCGACTGGCGGAGCGCAGGCGCGCGCGCGACCTGCCGTTTGACGCACGTCCGCTACCGTCGGCTTCGATAAGGGATCTCGATCTTGACCTCTTTTCGCGTACGTATATTCGCGCAGCCGTGGACCCCGATGTCATCGCCGAGAACGAGCGGTCCATTGAGCACCAGCTGAGCGCGCTCAGGTTGGCGACACCAGAAGGTATACCGACAACCGCTGGAGTGCTCATCCTTGGCGTTGAGCCGACTGACTT
Source organism: Burkholderiales bacterium (assembly GCA_035501675.1). Lineage (GTDB taxonomy): Bacteria > Pseudomonadota > Gammaproteobacteria > Burkholderiales > SHXO01 > SHXO01. The sequence continues at coordinate 2,353 of DATJVW010000077.1, read as the reverse complement.
CGTCCCGGGCGGGTATGTCCAGTTCCAGCGGCATGAAGGGAACGATTTGTCGACGCCCGTCGTCAATGCTCCCGCGCCAATTACTGGACCCCTTTCGGACGTACTCCGCCAGTTAGAAGAGCTGCTCCAGGCAAACGTCGTCGAGGCTGTGGATCTGACTTCAGGACCTGTCGAACAGCGAAAGGCCAACATTCCCATTGTCGCGCTTCAGCAAATCGTGCGCAACGCGCTAACTAATGCACCGGGACTACGAAAGGAGCGCCGCTCCTCTTCGCATCACTTGGCTTCGCGACCGCGTTGTTCTAAGTCCCGGCGGCCCTTTCGGTCAAGTCACCGTCGAGAACCTCGGTAGGCCAGGGCTGACGGAATATCGTAATCCCACAGTGGCGGAGGCGATGAGAGCCCTCGGCTACGTCCAGCGCTTCGGCGTGGGAATAGTTACGGCGAGGCGCGCGATGCGCAACAACGGTAACCCTGACCTGCTTTTGGAGCCCGACGAGACGTTCGTCAGTGTCACGCTCCGGCTGCTTTCATGAGCCCGCCGTTTATCGCATTCTTCAACAACAACTCGAGTTTCGTAATTTTGGGGTCTGAGGGCGCGACTGTGAGCGCGGGTGGGTGAGCGCTGTCGGGGGCCGGCTGGGGGGCTGAGCAGGGGAAAGGAAGGTTGACGGCGACCCCGAATCCGGTGGGCGACAGAACCATCGGCCGTGGGGCGTTCGCAGCGCTGGTCCGCGGCCTGCTCACCGGGGGGTCGCCGCCGTGCTTCAGGTTCCCAGTTCGCTTCAGGGGCTGCTGTCCCTGTTTGATGGTTGCTTTACGCAGCCGACGTTGCAGACGTTCAGCATGCTGCTCGTCGGGATGATCGGTCGTGTTCGGGATTGCACGATCACGGGGATGTTGCAGGCCGCCGGTCTGGCGGGGGTCTGGCATCACAGCCGCGCGCACGACTTCTTCGCCCGCCGGCGCTGGAACCCGGATGATCTCGGCCTGCGATTGTTGGACTTTGTCGTCGTTGCGTTCGCGAAGGACGGCCCGCTGCGTTTCGCGGTAGACGACACCCTCTTTGGCCGATCCGGCAAGCGCGTATGGGGCGCGCACTACCTGCACGACGGCGCGCAGCCGGAGGGCTCCGGGCGACGCACTCGCTGGGGGAACTGCTGGGTGGTGGTCGTACTCGTCGTGAGCCTTCCCTGCTTGGGTGGGCGGCAGGTTGGCCTGCCGATTCTGTTCCGGCTGTTTCAGCCCAAGGACGACGCGCATCCTGACCGGCTATCGCAGCCAGAGTTGGCGCGCACCCTGATCGACATGATCATCAAGCGCTTTGCGGGCCGGACGATCGAGCTGGTGATGGACGGCGCGTATGCCAGCAAGGCGTGGCGCGGTCTGCCAGACCGGGTGAGCGTCACCACCCGCATGCGCGCCAACGCGCGCGTGCACGCGCTCGCCCCGGACGCGCGCACGCCCGGCCAGAAAGGCCGTCCGCCGCTGAAGGGCGCCAAGCTCGCAAGCCTTGCCGAGATCGCCAAGACGGCGGTCTTCGCGCCGGTCACGATCACGGGCCCGGACGGACGCCAGCGCACCGTGCATACCCACGAACTCGTCTGCCTGTGGTACAAGCCGTTCTACACGCGGGCCGTGAAGGTGATCCTGATCCGCAACCCCGGCACCAACGAAGGGTTTGACGTTGCGCTGGCTTCGACCGACGCCGAGATCCCCACAGCTGAGCTGATCGCCCGCTACGACAGCCGCTGGACAATCGAAACCGCCAACCAAGAAGCCAAGGCCCACGGCGTCGGCGAGGCCCGCAACCGCGTCGAGCAAGCCGTCAGGCGAACCGTCCCCTTCGGCTTCCTCACCCAGACACTCACGATCACGTGGTACGCCGTTCACGGCAACCCCGAAGCCGACCTCAACAAGCGGCGCCGCCAGTCACCGTGGTACCGCCAGAAGGCCACCGTGAGCTACATGGACATGCTCGGCGCGCTACGCCGCGAACTCATCCGGCAGGAGTTTTGGGCACAAGCACCCCCGATGACCACCAAACCACAACTCGGCCAGCCCCAGTCACCGTCAGCAACCGAGGCAGCCTGAGATCGCGAAAGTCGAGACAACAAGGGTGGCGTAGGGAAAACGTCGCTGGCCCTATCACCTTGCGTGGATGTTTGCGGAGATGGGAAAGCGAGTTCTCGCAGCGGATCTTGACCCGCGGGCGAATCTGTCGGCAGCCTTCCTCGACGAGGATCGCCTCGAGAGGGTCTGGCGACCGGGATCACCGGGTGATACCATCGCCGGCCCGCTGATCCCACTGATCGAGGGAACTGGGGGACTCGGCGCTGTGCATGTAGAGCAG
>DATJVW010000076.1:0-10632 GCA_035501675.1 Burkholderiales bacterium | reverse complement strand
GCGAGGTTGCGTACGGGCCGGTCCATAGTAAGGGAGGTGAGCGCCGAAAAAAGCTTTGTAGTTTAGCACGAGCTATGCCCGTACATTCGTGACTCGTGACTCGTGATTCGTGACTCGTGATTCATAGACCCCTACAGCTGGTCCTGAGCGCCGTTACGAGTTACGAATCACGGCCGTTCACCGCCCTTCACGGCAGTTACGAATCACGGCCTTTCACGGCCGTCATCCCGCCTCGCGAAAGATCTGCATGGGCGGGGTGCGGATGACCCGGCGGGTACCGAGCAGTCCGGACAGGAGCACAACCGCCGTCCCGCCCATCAGCCCCACGAGCCATATCCAGGGACTGATCGCGTAGGGCACGTTCAGCATTCTGGTGGCGAGCACCCAACCCAGCAGGGAAGCACCGATCGCTGCGAGCAAACCCGCCAGCGCGCCGATGGCGGCGAACTCGGCGGCATGCGCCGAGAGCATCTGCCCCCCCGTAGCGCCTAACGTGCGCATGATTGCGGCATCGAACACGCGTTCGTCGTGGGTAGCGCTGATGGCGGCGAACAGCACGACGAGCCCGGCCAACAGGCCGAACAGGAATACGAACTCAACCGCTTTGACGACCTGGTCCATGATGCGCTGGACCTGGCCGAGCACCATCGCGACATCGATCACCAGGAAATTGGGAAAGCGCTTGACCAAGCGATCCATGAACGCCGAGCGGTCCGACGAAAGGTGGAAGCTGGTGACGTAGCTGGCCGGAAAGGGCTCCAGAACCCCGGGCGGCGCAACGACGAAGAAATTCACCCGGAACGAATCCCACTCGACCTTGCGCAGCGAGGCCACTTCCCCGTCGAGCCGGCTGCCGGCGATGTCGTATGTCAGCCTGTCCCCCATCCTGATTCCCAGGGTCTTGGCGATGCCTTCCTCCACCGAGAACAGCGGTCGGCCGCGATCGGTCTCGGTCCACCAACGGCCGGCCACGATGACGTTGTCCGGCTGCATGCGCACGGCCCACGACAGGTTGAACTCGCGGTCGATGAGTCGCTTCGCGCGGTCGTCCGCGTAGTCGGCCGAGGACACGGGCTGGCCATTGCGGGCAGTCAGTCGGCCGCGGATCATCGGGTACAGATCGGGGGGCTGCAAGCCGTTGTCGCGCAGAAAGCCGCGCAGCGGCTCGAGTTGGTCGGGCTGGATGTTCACCAGAAACCGGTTGGGTGCGTCGGGGGGCAGGGTCTTCTTCCAGCTCGCGAGCAGGTCCCCGCGCACCAGCGTGAGCAGCACCAGCGCCATCATGCCCACTCCGAGCGCGACGACCTGGGTCATGGTGGCGAGCGGCCGTCGGCGCAGATTGGCAAGCCCGAAGCGCCAAGCGAAGCCCCCGTGCGCTCCGGTCCAGGCCAAGGCGCGCATCAGGCCCCAGGTCACCAGCGCGCAGCCCGCCATCGTGCCCATGCCGCCGCCGAGGACGTAGACGCCCACTTTCGCATCCTGAGCCTCCCACAGGATCAGCGCTGCGAGCGCAGCCACGCCCAGGACGTACCCGGCCATGCCGGCGGTGTCGGGTAACCCCAGGTCGCGCCGCAGAACCCGCAGCGTAGGCACCCTGCGCAGTGCGACCAGCGGCGGAATCGCGAACCCCAGCAGCAGCACGAAGCCGGCGACCAAACCCTGCAACACCGGGACGAAGCCGGGCAAGGGGAGCTCGACACCGACCAGCGGTCTCAGCAGCGCTGACAGGACCGCTTGACCGGCGAAGCCTACCAGGCAACCGACCAGGCTCGCTGCCAAACCGAGAGCGACGAATTGCTGCACGTGCAAGCGCACGATGAGTCGCTGGCTCGAACCCAGGCAACGCATGATCGCACAGGCGTCCAGATGCCGTTTGAGGTAGCGGCGGGCGGCCAGCGCAACGGCGACGGCGGCGAGCAAAACGGACAGCAGCGCGGACAACCCGAGAAACTTCTCCGCCCGGTCGAGCGCAGAGCGGATCTCGGGCCGCGCATCGCGCACGTCCTCCACCCGCTGCCCGGGACGGGCCCGGCTTTCGGCGAAGACCCGGAACTCGCGGAGGGCCGGAGCCGTACCGGTCAGTCCCAGTCGATAGGTGACACGGCTGCCGACCTGGATCAGCCCGGTGGAAGGCAGATCCGCCAGATTCATGATCAGCCGGGGTCCCAGGTTCAGGAAGCCCACGGTAGTCTCCGGTTCTTCGGTGAGGCGCGCGGCGATGCGGAACCTTCGCATGCCTAGCGCGACGCTGTCGCCGATGCGCATCTCCAAACGGGCGAGCAGGCGCTCGTCCACCCATACCGTGCCCGGTAACGGAATCGCGTCGGACGGCTTCTCCACCGGGTGCTCCCCGTCATCGACGGTAAGCCGTCCCTTGAGCGGATAGCCGGGCCCGATCGCCTTGATCTCGCTAAGCTGGGAACGGCCTTCGTGCAGGGTCATACTCGGAAAGCGTACCGTCTGAACGGTGCGCAGGCCGCGCCGCTGCGCCTCGGCGGTGAACGCAGCATCGAGCGGCCGGTCGGACACGACGACCAGGTCCGCGCCGAGCAGCTGACTGGCTTCCAGAGTGAGCGCCTGACGCACTCGATCGGCGAAGAAGGCGACGGTGGTCAGACTGCTCACCGCGACGAGCAGGCCAACGACGAGCACTCGAAGCTCGCCCGCGCGCCAATCTCGCGCCAGCATGCGCAGCGACAGCGTGAGCCCCCGCGCCCAGGACAGCTCGCGCGGGACGCCCTCTCCCTTGACGGGAGAGGGTTGGGGTGAGGCTGATGCAGCTCTGCCCCCCTCACCCTGGTCCTCTCCCACCAGGGGAGAGGGAAGAGAGGTACCAGGAGGTCGGTCAGTCATGCCCGCCATCGACCAATCTCCCGGCCGCCAGCCGCAACCGGCGGCTGCAGCGCCCGGCCAAGCGCTCGTCGTGCGTGACCAGCAGGAGCGTGGTATTGCGCTCGTGGTTGAGGTCGAACATCAGGTTCACGATTTCTTCGCCCGTGGCCGAATCGAGATTGCCCGTCGGCTCGTCGGCGAACAGCAATCGAGGAGGCCCGGCGAACGCGCGCGCGATGGCCACGCGCTGCTGCTCGCCGCCGGAGAGCTGGCGCGGGTAGTGATGCAGCCGCTCGGCGAGACCAGCGCGGGTCAACAGGGCAAGTGATGCGTCGCGCGCCCCGGAGGATCCGGCCAGTTCCATGGGCAGCATGACGTTCTCCAGCGCGGTCAGCGCGGGCAGCAGCTGGAACGACTGAAACACGAAGCCCACCATGCGTCGTCGCAGGGACGCGCGCCCATCCTCGTCGAGCGCGGCGAGGTCGGCGCCATCGATGAACACTTGGCCCGCGGTAGGCACGTCCAGCCCCGCCAACAGGCCCAGCAGCGTGGTCTTGCCCGAGCCCGAGGCGCCCAGGATGGCGACGGCCTCGCCGGCGGCGATTTCGAAGCTGACGTCCTCCAGTATGGTCAACCGGCCGCGCCCGATCTCGACTTGCTTGCCGAGAGCGACGGCCTTCACAATAGGTTGCATGTGCCGCTTCCTCTTGCGGTTGGTGCTGGCCCTGCCCTTTTGGTTCGCGGCGGTGGGCATGAGCGCACAGCCGCCCGTCATCATGGTGTTCGGCGACAGCCTCTCGGCGGGCTATGGCCTGCCGCAAGGCAAGGGCTGGGTCGACCTGCTGCAGCAGCGGCTGGAGCGAGAGAACTACGCCTACCGCGTCGTCAACGCGAGCATCAGTGGCGAAACGACGCTGGGGGGCCGCGAGCGACTCGCCGAGGCGCTGGCGCAGCACCGCCCAGGCATCGTGATCCTCGAGCTCGGCGCCAACGACGGGCTGCGCGGGCAAGCGCTCGACGTCATGCGCGACAACCTGAGCGCCATGGCGCGAGCATGCCGCGCGACCAAAGCCAAGGTCCTGATGGTTGGAATGCGCATCCCGCCCAACTACGGCCCGGACTACACGGAAAAGTTCCACGCCACTTTCGCCGCCGTCGCGAACAGCATGCGCGCGCCTCTGGTCCCTTTCCTGTTCGAGGGTTTCGCGCTCGAGCGCGAGCGGTTTCAGGCCGATGGCATACATCCGGACGTCGAGGCACAACCGCTCATGCTCGACAACATCTGGAAAAAACTGCGCCCGATGCTGGCTCGGTCCGCGCATCGTCGATGACCGCAAGGCTCGGACATGGCGAACGTAGCACAACTCACCGAGTTTGACGAGATCGTGGATGTGCGCACACCGGCGGAGTTCGCCGAGGACCACGTCCCTGGCGCGGTCAACCGCCCGGTCCTCTCCGACGAGGAACGCTCGCGGGTCGGGATCCTGTACAAGCAGGTTTCCGCCTTTACCGGTCGCAAGGTCGGTGCGGCGCTGGTCTCGCGCAACATCGCGACGCATGTCGAGGCCAGCTTCATGGACAAGCCCAAATCGTGGCGGCCGCTGGTCTATTGCTGGCGCGGAGGCAAGCGCAGCGAAGCCATGGTGCACGTCCTGCGTGAAATTGGCTGGGACGCGCAGCGACTCGAGGGCGGCTACAGGGCATATCGCCGTGCGGTGGTGGCCGAGCTGCCGCAGCTCGCGCAGCGTTACAGGATGTGCGTCGTGTGCGGGCTAACCGGGTCGGGCAAGAGCCTCCTGCTGGAAGCGTTGGACCGCCTCGGCGCCCAAGTGCTCGATCTGGAGAAGCTCGCAGCCCACCGCGGCTCAGTGCTGGGCAATCTGCCGCACGAAGCGCAGCCGGCCCAGAAGATGTTCGAAAGCGGCGTCTGGTGGCGATTGCGCAGCTTCGACCCGCAGCAGACCGTGTTCGTCGAGTCGGAAAGCAAGCGCATCGGCTCGCTGCACGTGCCCGACGAACTGCTGATCTCGATGTGGGGCAGTGAGTGCATATGGGTCGAAACCGACACGCCCACGCGCGTCGCATTGCTCAAAGAGCAGTACGGGCACTTCCTCGCCGATCCCACGCTACTCGGTAAGCAGCTCGACTGCCTGATGCAGCTGCACGGCCGTGCGGCGATCGAGCGCTGGAAGGCGCTGGCGCAGCGCGGCGAGTGGGATCCGCTCGTGCGCGAACTGCTCGAACGCCACTACGACCCGGCCTACACCCACTCCATCGTTTCGCACTACCCGGCGCTGGGGCGTGCGCGCAGAGTGCGACTTTCCTCTCCTGCTCAAGGCGATTTGGCCAGCGTTGGGCGCAACGTGCTCGACACGCACGCCTCTGCCACAGTGCCACCGTCCTGAAACGAAACCTTTCACCGGCCTTGCGCCTGTCCCGCTCGGCCGGAACAGACGCAGCCTCCCGCGTCGCTCGCCCCGTCAGGCAATCGACAGCTGATCCCGTCTAGCATCGTGCGCGTCGCGAAGATGGGCACGAGTGAAGTCCGGCACAGTCCGACACCTCGTCGCGATGACGTCATCATGGGGCGTGTTTCGTTTCGAGCCCCAACAGCTTACGCAACGCTTATGACATCGCGCCACCAGGACCAGCTTGTGCGCAACTGCACCATGCCCAGCGATCTGCCCAGCACGGATCCCGTGGCCCAGGGCTCCGCGCTGTTCGTGGCCGTGACGATGCTGGCGGTCGTACTGAGCTTTTTCTTCGCTCTCGGCCGCTCGCCGCTGTTCGACGTGGATGAGGGTGCGTTCAGCCAGGCCACCCTGGAGATGTTCGAGCGCGGCGATTTCCTGTCCACTTATCTGAACGGTCGACCGTACTACGATAAGCCGATTCTTGCCTTCTGGCTGCAGGCCGCGAGCGTTGGCCTGTTCGGCGTCAGCGAATTCGCCTTCCGCTTCCCTTCCGCCGTGTGTGCTTCGCTGTGGGTGCTTCTGACTTTCCTGTTCGCGCGCCGGCGGTTCGGTTCGAACGTCGCGCTGCTCGCGGCAGGCGTCATGGCCACTTCGCTCGGTGTGTACATCATCGGGCGTGCAGGGACCACCGACGCCCTGCTCAACATGCTGATCGCCGCTTCGATGTTTGCCGCCTGGCTGCACCTGGAGGCCGCCAATCGCGCGTGGCTGTATGCGACCTTCGCCGCCATCGGCTTCGGGTTCCTGGCCAAGGGTCCCGTGGCGATCCTGATTCCGCTCGCGGTCACATTAGCTTTTTGCTGGCTGCGCCGCGACCTCGGCATCTGGGCGCGCGCGGTGTTCGATTGGCGCGGCCTGTTGCTGTTCGCCGTCATCGCTCTGCCCTGGTACGTGTTCATCCTGCATAAGGAGGGCTGGGCCTTCGTCCAGGGGTTCTTTCTCAAACACAACGTCAACAACTTCCTGAACACCCTGCAAGGGCATTCGGGCGGGCCGGCGTACTACATCCCCGTGCTGCTCATCGGTACGCTGCCCTTCACCGCTTTTCTGATCCAGGCGCTGCTGCGCGTGCGCGAAGCCTGGCGTGACGACCTGCAGTGCTATCTGTGGCTGTGGTTCGGTTTCGTGTTCGCGTTCTTTTCCTTGTCCGGCACGAAGCTCCCCCACTATCTGCTCTACGGGATGACCGGCACGTTTATTCTCATGGCGGTATACGGCATGGAGCTGCGGCTGCGCTTCTGGGCCTTGCTGCCCGCGCTGCTCTGCGCCCTGTTGCTCCTCGCGCTGCCGCAGATCGTGGACATCGCGCTGCCCGGCTTGAAGGATGCTTACTACCGCGAGGCTGTGGCCGGGGCCAAGCAGTACTTTGGCCCCGGGTACTTCGCTTTCGCGGCGGCGGCGCTGGTCCTAAGCGTCTATTTCATGCTGGAGCACCGCTTCGACCTCTCGCGCAAGCTGGTGGTCAGCGGCGCGGTGGGTGTCGTCGGTCTGTCCGCTTTCGTCGTGCCTGTGGGCGCCGGGATGCAGCAGGAGCCCATCAAGGAAGCCGCACGCCTCGCACGCGAGAAGGGCCTCGAGGTGATCATGTGGCGCCTCGATGCGCCCAGCTTCAGCGTCTACTACGGGCGCCCGACGCCGACCCGCGAGCCGCAACCGGGCGATATCGTGCTGACCAAGGCCAAGCGCCTAGCCGAGCTGCCGGGTTACGGCTTTAGCGTGATCTATGCGAAGAACGGAATCGTGCTGGTTCGCGTCACCGGATGAGCGCAGCCCCTGTGGCCTGGTCCTGGCGCGCCCCCTGCGTCTGGCTGGTACCGCTACTGCTCGCACCGGTCGTCTGGTACGCCGATCCGGCCGGGCTTTGGGCTGAGCTGAGCCGCGCCGACCCGTGGTTGGTGGCGCTGGCTGTGGTGATCTCCACCGCCGCCAACGTCCTCTCCGCAACGCGCTGGGCCGTCATCGCACGCGGACTCGGTCTGATCGCGCCCAGCGCGAGACTGGTCCTCATGTACGCGCGCGGGATCACCAGCAACATGCTACTGCCCGGCGCCACGCTCTCCGGTGACCTGCTGCGCAGTCTGCAGCTGTCCCGCCTGGGCAATCCTTTCCTGCGCTGCGCACTGTCGGTGCTCCTGGACCGCTTCAGTGGACTCTGGGTGCTGTGCGTCCTGTCGCTGCTTGCAGCGGCGGGAGTTGCAGTGTGGGGAGCAGCGGGCGAAAGCGCGCGCATCACACCGTATGAGTTGAGTACGTACGCTTTGATCTTGACTGGGGTCGCGGCTGCACCCTTCGCCCCTATGCCGCTCGGGAACCTGGAGCGCTCGAGCATCGCCCGGGTGGCGGCACTGGCCTCGCGCTGGGAGCGGTTGCGCGCACGCCTGCGCCAGGCACGCACCGCCCTGCTGGCATCACTGTGGCAGTCCCTGGGCGTGCAGTGCTTGTCTGCCTGCACGTTGTGGTTGTGTGGGATGGCGGTAGGCGTGTCGCTGTCCTATCCGGTGATGCTGGCGGCGGCTGCTCCGATCTTGATCGCGGCGGCGTTGCCGATCGGTGTCGGAGGTTTCGGAACGCGCGAGCTCGCGGCGGTGATCGTGCTGGGGCTGGCCGGCGTGCCCGCCGATCTGGCTGCGGCCACCGCTCTGTTGTATGGGATGGCGGCACTCGTGCAGGGCATCCTTGCCGCGCCGCTGTTGCTCACCAAGCCTTGAGGCGGTGCGCTTCGGCACCGCGCAGACCACCCATCAGATGAAAGTAGACACGATGCGCGCCATCGACCGCTGGGCCGGTGCGCCGCTGTGCTTCGCATTGACCTTGCTGCGCCGGCTGTCGTGCGGCGGCGGGCCCCGTCCGCCTCGCCGCCTCCTGTTCATCGAGCTGTCCGAGATGGGCAGTACCATCCTGGCTGACCCGGCCATGCGCAAGGCCCGGCAGCTGTTCGGCGCCGAAATCTTCTTCGTGATCTTCAAGCGCAACGCCGCGAGTCTGGAATTCCTGGGTACGGTGCCGCGGACCAATGTGGCCACCATACGCGAAGACGGACTGATCGCGTTAGCGTTGGATACGCTGCGCTTTCTAGTCTGGGCCCGCCGCCAGCGGATCGACACGGTGGTGGACCTCGAGCTGTTCTCGCGCTTCACGGCCCTGCTGACGGGCCTATCGGGCGCCGCCAACAGGGTGGGTTTCTATCGCTTCCACAGCGAGGGGTTGTATCGAGGCGAGTTGCTCACGCACCGGGTGGCCTACAACCCGCACATTCACATGGCGAAGAACTTCATCGCGTTGGTCAATGCCCTATCCGCGCCTCGGGATGAAACGCCTCTATCGAAAGCCCGTATCGGTGACGGCGAAACAGGCGTGCCACTGGCGCCGGTGAGCGAAGGTGCCAAGGCCGACATGAAGAGTCGCATCGTCGCCGTCGTCCCGAGCTATACCGCAGCCTTCCATCGCTTGGTCATCTTCAATCCCAACGCGTCGGATCTCTTGCCCCAGCGCCGCTGGCCGCTCGGCCACTTCGCCATCCTCGCGCGCAGAGTGTTAGCCCATTGGGGGAACGCGATCATCCTCATTACCGGCGCGCCCTCCGAGGAGGCGGAGGCCGAGAAGCTCAGGGTCCTCGTCGGTCATCCCCGCATGGTCAATTTTGCAGGCAAATGTCGGCTCGTCGAACTGCTCGCGCTGTACAGCATTGCGGATGTGATGGTGACAAACGACTCCGGGCCGGCACATTTCGCCTCCGTCACCAGCATGCCGACCATCGTGCTGTTCGGGCCAGAGACGCCGGTCCTGTATGGGAGTCTGGGCAACAGCGAGGCGATTTCGGCCGGCCTGGCCTGTTCTCCTTGCGTCTCGGCGGCCAATCACCGCAAGACTGCCTGCCACAACCCCGTCTGCATGCGGGCGATCTTGCCGGATCGAGTGTTCGAGTCGGTTCGCATGGTCCTAAACGAGCGGCGCTTGCTTGCAGACCGATCGCGTTTGCGGCTCTAGCCCTTTCCACTTCGACCCGCGTTCGAAGCTCGACGACACGCGAACACCCCGAGATCGTGCGCAACGGACGACCCGCTCGCCTTCTCCGGGCTGCTATACTTCGGCCCGGCTTTCCGCCCCGCCCGCATGAGCACGCCATTCGAACTCAACACACGCACGCTGCTCGTGCTCGCGCTGGCATCGCTGTTGATCTGGTTCGCCAATCTCAACTACCGCAAACTGATCAAGCCTGACGAAGGCCGCTACGCCGAGATCGCGCGCGAGATGGCGGTGAGCGGCGATTGGGTGACGCCGCGACTGAACGGCATCAAGTATTTCGAGAAGCCGCCGCTGCACTATTGGGCTGGAGCCGCCGCGTTCACGTTGTTCGGCCAGCACGAATGGACCGCGAGGCTGTGGAGCGCTCTGACGGGGGCGCTCGGTGTCGTTCTGGCCTGGTACGGAGGGCAGCGTCTGTTCGGCGCACCCGCGGGCGTGTATGCGGCGGCCGTGCTCGGCAGCAGCTTGATGTACGTGGTCGTCGGGCATCTCAACACGCTGGACATGGGCCTCACGCTGTTCCTGTTCGCTGCCCTGTGCGCCTTCCTGCTGGCTCAGCGCGATCAAGCGACCGCGCGCGAAAACGCGGTCTGGATGCATGCGGCCTGGGCGGCCATGGCCGGTGCGCTCCTGTCCAAGGGGCTCGTAGGGATCGTCATACCGGGTGCGACTCTGGTTCTGTATTCGCTGATCCAGCGCGATTGGCGCCCATGGCGACGCCTGCACTCGTTCAGCGGTTCTCTGCTGTTTCTAGCGATCAGCGCGCCCTGGTTCGCCCTGGTGTCGATGCGTAATCCGGAGTTCGCCTGGTTCTTTTTCGTGCACGAGCACTTCCTGCGCTACACCACCACCATCCATCAGCGGGTAGAACCCTGGCATTACTTCCTCCCGCTGCTGATCGCCGGGCTGCTGCCCTGGACCATCGTAACGGCCGATGCCGTCTGGCGCAGCTGGAAGCCGCAGCCCGGCGGCGAGTTCCAGGTACGCCGCTTCCTGCTGATCTGGTGCGGCTTCGTATTCCTGTTCTTCAGCGCCTCCGGTTCCAAGCTGCCACCCTACATCCTGCCTTTGTTCCCAGCGGCCGCGCTGTTGACCGGCTGGCGCCTCACGTCGATAAGGGGTGCAACGCTCGGGCGGCAGCTCGTTCCCTACACCTTTCTCGGGGCAGGTGCCCTGATCGCTTTGCCCTTCATCAACAGTTCCGGCGACACGCCCGCCGAGCTCATACAGCAGTTCAAGCCCTGGATCGCCGCTGCCGCGCTGGTGACCGTAGCGGCCGCGGCATATGCGGCCTGGGTCT
>DATJVW010000075.1:0-2746 GCA_035501675.1 Burkholderiales bacterium | reverse complement strand
AGCTCGCGCGGCAACCTCTTTCTCTTCGATGAGCCCACCACCGGGCTGCACTTCGACGACATCGCCAAGCTTCTGAAGGCCTTCCGGCAACTCATCGCGGCAGGGCATTCGCTCGTGGTGATCGAGCACAACCTGGATGTGATCCGCGCCTGCGACTGGATCGTCGACCTCGGCCCCGAGGGCGGCGACGGCGGAGGCGAGTTGGTGTGCGCAGGCACCCCCGTCCAAGTCGCAGGCAACGCACGCTCTCACACCGGCGTCGCGCTGAAGCAGTACCAGGCGGCGCTGGAGCACAGCAGCGGGTTGGCCGCTTCGGAGCCTGCCGCATCTCCCCTCCCTGTCCTTCCGCCGCCGCGACCAGAGCAGGTTTTCGATCGCTCCATTCGCATCCACAACGCCCGCGAGCACAACCTCAAGAGCGTTGACGTGGAGATCCCACGCGACAAGTTCACCGTGATCACCGGCGTGTCCGGCAGCGGCAAGAGCACGCTCGCGTTCGATATCGTTTTCGCCGAAGGCCAGCGACGCTACCTCGAATCGCTCAACGCTTACGCGCGCCAGTTCGTGCAACCCAGCTCGCGCCCCGACGTCGACGCCATCTTCGGCATTCCGCCGACGGTAGCGATCGAGCAGCGCACCAGCCGCGGCGGGCGCAAGAGCACGGTCGCCACCTTGACCGAGCTGTATCACTTCCTGCGGCTGCTGTTCGTCAAGCTCGGCACCCAGTACTGCCCCGACTGCGACGTCCCGATCGAGCCACAGCGCTTCGACGCCATCGCCGCGCGCCTGATGCGTGACTACCGCGGGGTGCACATCGGGCTGCTCGCGCCACTGGTGGTCGCGCGCAAGGGCTATTACACCGATCTGGCGAAATGGGCCGCAGCCAAGGGCTACGCGCACCTGCGCGTGGACGGCGCGTTCCTGCCTACGGGTAAGTGGCCGCGGTTGTCGCGGTTCCAGGAGCACAACATCGAGCTGCCGGTTGCCGACCTCGAGGTCGATCCCGCGAACGAAGCGGCGCTGCGCGAGGCGTTGCTGCGCGCGCTGGACTTCGGCAAAGGCCTGGTGCAGGTGATCGCGCCGCTGAACGGGCTCATGCAGGGCAGCGCGAGGCTGGGCGAGGTGAGCTTCTCCACCAAGCGCGCCTGCCCCTCCTGCGGGACGAGCTTCCCCGAGCTGGACCCTCGTCTGTTCTCGTTCAACTCCAAGCACGGCTGGTGCGACGCCTGCTATGGAACCGGCCTCAAGCTCAGCGGCATCGGCTGGGACGAGGAGCGGGAGAAGACCGGCACCGAGGACCATGTGCTCGACTCGTGGCTGGAGTGGCTGGAGGTCGACGAGGACTGTCCTGCGTGCGAGGGCAGACGGCTCAATCCCACCGCGCTGCACGTGCGCTTCCGGGGCCAGTCGATCGCCGACCTGACCGCGCTATCCGTCGCCTCGGTCGAGCGCTTCTTCCAGGAGCTGCGCGTGGAGGGCCGGGAAGCCGACATCGCGCGCGACATCCTCGCGGAGCTGAAGGCGCGGCTGTCCTTCTTGCGCGAGGTGGGCTTGTCCTATCTGTCGCTGGACCGCTCCGCCCCGACGCTCTCGGGCGGCGAAGCCCAGCGCATCCGCCTCGCTTCCCAGCTCGGCTCCAACCTGCGCGGGGTGTGCTACATCCTGGACGAGCCCACCATCGGTTTGCACCCGCGCGACAACCGGGTCCTGCTCGATACGCTGACCAAGCTCGAAGCCAAGGGCAACACGCTCATCGTCGTGGAGCACGACGAGGACACGATCCGCCACGCCGAGCACGTCATCGACCTGGGCCCCGGCGCCGGCACGCTGGGCGGCCATGTGGTGGCACAGGGTCCGGCCGCGGCGCTGGTGCAACAGCGCGACTCGATCACCGGCCAATTCCTGTCGCAGCCGTTGCGGCATCCGCTCCAGCCGCGACGCGCAGTGGAGCGCAATACGCCGCATATCGACGTGGTCGGCGCGCGTCTGCACAATCTCCGCAACGCGGACGTCCGCATTCCGCTCGGGAGGCTGACCGTGATCACCGGCGTGTCCGGCAGCGGCAAGAGCACGCTTGCGCGCGACGTGCTGCATGAGAACCTCGTGCAACTGCTCGGCAGGAATCGGCGCCAGAGCGACGGGCTCTACGGGTGCCGCGATATCCGGGGCTGGGAGCAGGTCTCGCGCGTGCTGGAGGTGGACCAGACCCCGATCGGGAAGACGCCGCGTTCATGCCCGGCGACCTACGTCGGCGTGTGGGACGCGATCCGCAGAATGTTCGCGGAGACGACTGAAGCACGCATGCGCGGCTACGGTCCGGGGCGCTTCTCCTTCAACACGGCGGGCGGTCGCTGCGACGCGTGCGAAGGCCAGGGAATGAAGACCATCGAGATGAGCTTTCTGCCCGACGTGAAGGTCACCTGCGAAGCGTGCGGCGGTGCACGCTTCTCGCCGGAGACGCTCATGGTGCACTTCAAGGGCAGGAATATCGGAGAGGTGCTGGCCATGAGCGTGGACGAGACCGCGGAATTTTTCTCCGCGCACCGCTCCATTCACCATACGCTGAAGCTCCTGCAAGACGTGGGGCTCGGTTACATCACGCTCGGCCAGCAGAGCCCGACGCTATCCGGCGGCGAGGCCCAGCGCATCAAGTTGGTGACCGAATTGGCCAAAGTGCGCCCGGATACACTCCCTTTCTTCTCGCGGAACAGAGCGGAGGTAAGCGCAGAAACCCCCTCGCGGGAGG
>DATJVW010000074.1:0-2730 GCA_035501675.1 Burkholderiales bacterium | reverse complement strand
AGGGCGTATCCTTGACGAGCCTCGCGCGTGCGCACGGGCGCAATCTCCTATCTCATCTATTGCAAAGTGAACCGAGGCCCTAGTGGAACGGCGCTGATAGATGATTCCGGTTGGCTCGCGGATATGCGAGTCTGGCAGGATGAGAAAGGGTATTGAAGTCCGGCTTGGTCCGGGCGACCGGGAGCGGCTGGAAGCTGTGATCGGCTCGGGGAACAGCCCGCAGAAGCATGTTTGGCGGGCTCGGATTGCGCTGCTGAGCGCCGATGGGTTCGGCACGATGGCGATCCAGCGGCAGACCGGTAAAGGCAAGCCGACGATCTGGCGCTGGCAGGCGCGGTTCATGGCCGAAGGCGTTGATGGACTGCTTCACGACGCGACGCGCCCTGGCGGCAAGCCTCCGCTGACGCCGTCGGCGGTCGAACGTGTGGTCGAGATGACGCTCGCCGAACCGCCGGGCGAGATGACGCACTGGACCGGCCGCGCGATGGCCAAGGCCGCCGGGGTCAGCCATCGCAGCGTACAGCGCATCTGGGCGGCGCATGGCCTCAAGCCGCATCGGGTGCGCACCTTCAAGCTGTCGAACGACCCGAAGTTTGCCGCCAAAGTCCAGGATGTCGTCGGCCTTTATGTCGATCCGCCGGAGCATGCGCTGGTGCTGTCGGTCGACGAGAAGTCGCAAATCCAGGCGCTCGACCGCACCCAGCCGGGATTGCCGATGAAGAAGGGGCGCTGCGGGACGATGACCCATGATTACAAGCGCCACGGCACGACCACGCTGTTCGCCGCGCTCGACATTCTCGACGGCCGCGTCATCGGCCAGTGCATGGCACGTCACCGGCATCAGGAGTTCATCCGCTTCCTCAACAAGATCAACCGTGAGACCCCGGCCGGGCGGGAACTGCACCTGATCGTCGACAACTATGCGACACACAAGCATCCCAAGGTGCGGGCTTGGCTCGAACGGCATCCGCGATTTCATTTTCACTTCACCCCGACCTCGGCCTCCTGGCTCAACGCTGTCGAGGGGTTCTTCGCTAAGCTGACCAGGCAGCGGCTCAAGCGCGGCGTCTTCAACGGCATCGTCGA
Source organism: Burkholderiales bacterium (assembly GCA_035501675.1). Classification (GTDB taxonomy): domain Bacteria; phylum Pseudomonadota; class Gammaproteobacteria; order Burkholderiales; family SHXO01; genus SHXO01. The sequence goes on along the minus strand of DATJVW010000074.1, from coordinate 1,644 downwards.
TCTCCAGGCCGCCATCAACCGTTACCTCGCCGAGACCAACGACAACCCGAAGCCGTTCACCTGGACCGCCGATCCCGACACCATCATCGAAAAAATCCGTCGCGGGAAACAGGCGTTAGAGATGCGGTAATGGGCCTCCGCCGGAACGTGTGGCGGGGTGACCGTCCTCCGGAGTGATGTTGAGAAACGGGGTCTGAGTTGGTCAGCCCCAAGCATCATCGGAGGACAGCCATGGAGTATTTTGCTGGTATCGACGTGTCATTGGAACAAAGCAGCGTGTGCGTTGTGGATGGTGCCGGCCAAATCGTGCGCGAAACAAAGGTGGCGAGCGAGCCGGAGGCTCTGGCCCGGTTCTTCCGCGGTCTGGAGATCGGGGTGACGCGGATCGGGCTGGAAGCGGGCCCTCTGTCGCAATGGCTACACGCTGGCTTGGTCGCGGCCGGGTTTGAGGTGGTGCTGCTCGAGACGCGGCACGTGAAGGCAGCGTTGTCGGCCATGGTGAACAAGACTGACCGTAAGGATGCACGTGGCATCGCGCAGTTGCTGCGCATGGGGTGGTTCCGCCCGGTGCATGCCAAGTCGCCAGGAGCCCAGGAGGTTCGTGCGTTGCTCGTTGCCCGCAAGCTGCTGCAGACCAAGCTGTTGGATGTGGAGTTCAGCATCCGCGGCATTCTACGCGGGTTCGGGCTGAAGATGGGCAAGGCGAGCAAGGGGCAGTTTTTGGCTCGGGTGCGCGAGTTGGCGTTCGGGCATCCAATGTTGGAGCTGATCACCGAGCCAATGTTGCGGGCGCGCGAGGCATTGCGGACCGAATACGCCAGGCTGCACGGCGAGGTGCTAGCGATTGCCAAGCCCGATCAGGTGTGCCGGCGACTGATGACCGCACCGGGCGTTGGTGCCGTGGTGGCCATTACGTTCAAATCGGCGGTTGACGATCCCGGACGGTTCATTCGGTCGAGAGCGCTGGGCGCGTATTTTGGATTGACGCCCAAGAAGTATCAGTCCGGGGAACGCGATGCGACGGGCACGATCAGCCGGGTCGGCGACGCGATGGTACGGGTCACTCTCTACGAGGCGGCCCATGTCATGCTGAGCCGCGTGACGCGGTTCTCCAGCCTGAAGCGCTGGGCTCTCGATGTGGCGAAGCGGCGCGGCCTGAAACGTGCCAAGGTCGCCCTGGCCCGCAAGCTGGCGACGGTTTTGCACCGCATGTGGATCGATGGCACCACGTTCCATTGGGGCAAGCAGCCCGTCGCATAACCAGAGGAGGAGACATCTTTCGGGGCGGGGCCAACCAGCTTCCGCCTCCCGAGGTCCCGCTACCGGGACGCGGATCCGGTGAAGCCGTTGGATCGACAGTGGCCTGCCACAAGGCAGGACCCCGTGTTAGAGATTGGCTCGCCGGTTCCCTATCTGATGGCATGATGTGGCGGCCCGCGCGTCGACCACGGACGGAAGCACGATCACGGTAGCGAGATCATCACTCGGGGGCTTGACGCCCAACGGCCCATTACGGAAGTCGCTCCACCGAGGGATACGCCTATGTCTGACACGTTTTCGAAGGTCGAGGTGATTACCGGTGTCGCCCGTCGGCGGCGCTTTTCGACAGATCTGAAGCTGGCCGTGATTGCCGAGACGATGCAG
>DATJVW010000073.1:0-22340 GCA_035501675.1 Burkholderiales bacterium | reverse complement strand
TACGCGAGCGCCCGTGTCGTTGAGTAACGACCAGCGAACGGCAGCTTCCGAACTCACATGTCAGAACACTTCGACCTCGCGGCACGGTCGACGCCGGAAGAGGAAAGGGATTGGAACGCACCGGTCAGCGTGAGTGAGCTCAACCTGACAGCGCGCCAGCTCATCGAGCAGAACATCCCGCTTCTATGGGTTGCCGGCGAGATCTCGAATCTCATGCGCGCGGCGTCTGGGCATTGCTACTTCTCTCTGAAGGACGCTTGGGCGCAGGTGCGCTGCGTTATGTTCCGTCATCGCGTGCAGCACCTCGATTGGAACCCGATCAACGGGATGCAGGTGGAGGTGCGCGCGCGTCCCACGCTATACGAGGCGCGGGGCGAGTTCCAACTTGGCGTGGAGTTCATGCGGCGCGCGGGGCTGGGCGCGCTGTACGAGGCCTTTGCGCGGCTCAAGGCCAGACTCGAGAAGGACGGCTTGTTCGCCCCCGAGCGCAAACTCGCGTTACCTGTGTTCGCGCGGCGGATCGGGGTGATCACTTCGCCCACGGCGGCGGCTTTGCGCGACGTTTTGACCACGCTTCGTCGGCGCATGCCCGCAGTGCCGGTTATCGTATATCCGGCGCCGGTGCAGGGTGAGGGCGCGGCGCAGCGGATCGCGGCGGCAATCGACGCGGCGAGCAGCCGACGCGAATGCGACGTTCTGATCCTATGCCGTGGAGGGGGCACTATAGAGGACTTGTGGGCGTTTAACGAAGAGATCGTGGCGCGCGCCATCTCCGCTTGTGCCATTCCCCTGGTCTGCGGCGTGGGCCACGAGACGGACTTTACGATCGCCGATTTCGTGGCGGATGCGCGCGCCCCGACGCCCACCGGCGCTGCCGAGCTGGTGAGCCCCAACCGGGTTGAGCTGACGGCCCGTCTTGGCGTGCTGCACTCGCGACTGTGGCGTGCGATGGCGCGCCGACTCGAAACGCGCATGCAGCACGTGGACTACCTTGGCCGGCGGCTGAAGCATCCTGGCGAGCGCATCGACAACCAGCGGCAGCATCTCGCCCACCTGTCTGCACGGTTGGCGCGCTCCGGATCACATCCTCTTGCTCAGGCTGGTCTGCGCCTGAGCGCGACGAGGCACCGCCTCGCCGCAGCCGCTCCGGACATAGCTGCCCTGCAACGCCGGCTGCGGCATCTCTCGCGACAACTGGCCGGCGCTGTGCAGAAGACGCAGGAGCGGCATGGCTCGGTGCTCGCGCGCCTGGAAGCACACCTCAACGCACTCGGCCCGCAGCAGGTGTTGGAGCGCGGTTACTCGATCGTGACGCGCCTAGATGGGAATATCGTGCGAGCCGGCGGGGAGCTTGCGCGAGGCGACGAGGTGAGCTTGACGTTCGCGCGGGGCGGCGCGCGGGCCGTGGTGAGCAGCACGCGCAGCCGATAAGGCCCGCGTTGCGCGTCCGCCGGGCCAAAGGTATCGTAGGCGCCTCGCAGGTGGCGTTTCACACGAGCCTGCCAGCGGCCAGCAGCGGCGCCAGCAGCGGCGGGCGCCGCCAGGTAGGGTCCGCGGCAAAACGATTCATGTCAATCGAGGAGGAGCCATGCCAAGACTACACGCTTTAACATCCGCTCTGATCGTGTCCCTGTTCCTAGCGTTGTCGTTACCGGCTGCAGCGCAGCTGGCCGACAAGAAGGCGCTGACCCTGGAGGCCGCCAAGAAGATCGCTGCCGCCGCTGAGGCCGAGGCGGTCAAGAACAAGTGGAACGTCGTGATCGCCATCGTGGACGACGGCGGACACCTGATCTATCTGCAGCGTATGGACGGCACGCAAACGGGTAGCGTCGACGTTGCTATCAGAAAGGCGCAGACCGCCATGTCATTCAAGCGCCCCACTAAGGTCTTCGAAGACGCCATCGCCGGTGGGCGCAACGCATTGATCGCCCTGCACGGGGCACTACCCCTGGAAGGCGGGCTGCCGTTGATCACCGGCGGACAGCCGATCGGTGCCATCGGCGTGAGCGGCGTGAAGTCGACCGAGGACGGGCAGATCGCGAAGGCAGGTGCGGACGCTGTGGGCGGGTTGAACTGAAGGCCGCGGCGTGCTGCTCCTCTCTCTGCGTGGCCGTGCCGTCAGCGCAGCTGTTCGGCAATGTGCGTCGCGACCTGCTCGGTCAAGCCCTGCGCCAGGCAATCGAAGCGCTGTGCGCTGGCCCAGGGGCGTAGCCATGTCAGCTGGCGCTTGGCCAGCTGTCGCGTGGCCGCCACGCCCTTTTCACGCAGCCCGCAAAGACCGAACTCGCCCTCGAGGTATTGCCAGACCTGGCGATACCCGGCGGCGCGCATCGAAGGCAGCGAGGCGTCAAGCTCGAAGCGCTCCCGTAATCTACGGACCTCTTCGATCAGTCCCAGTTCGAGCATCACCTCGAAGCGCTGCTCGATGCGTTGGTGGAGCACGGCGCGATTGCTCGGTTCCAGCGCGATGGGGATCATGCGGTAGGACGGGCCGCCTGGGCGGCCGCGAGCAATCAGCGCCGACAGGGGCTGGCCAGTGAGGTAGTAAACCTCCAGCGCGCGCTGGATCCGCTGCGCGTCGGTGGGTCGAACGCGTGCGGCTGTAGCCGGATCGACGCGTCCCAGCTCTGCGTGCAGGGCTGGCCAACCAGAGGTCTGGGCCATCGAGTCGATCACCAACCGCGTGATCGCGTCTGCCGGCGGTAGCTCGCTGAGACCCTCTCGCAGCGCCTTGAAGTACAGCATCGTCCCGCCGACCAGGAGCGGGATGTTGCCGCGGGCGTGGATCTCGGCCATCACTCGGGCGGCGTCCTCGCAAAAGCGCGCCGCCGAGTAGCGCTCGCTCGGATCGAGAATATCGATCAGGTGGTGTGGGGCAGCCGCCAGCGTCTCGTTCCCCGGTTTGGCCGTACCGATGTCCATGTGGCGGTAGACCTGCGCTGAGTCGACGCTGACGATTTCGAGCCCAAAGCTCGCCGCGAGGCGCACCGCGAGGCGAGTCTTGCCTGATGCGGTGGGGCCCATGAGCAGGATCGCCGGCGGCAGTTCGTGGTTCGTGATTCGTGGCACCTGGCTCGACTCTGGATTCGTTGCGCCAACGGCGATCGATCCTGGTCAGTGCGGCGTTCGGCCGTTACGATTGGCGAACCACGAACCACGGATCACGAGTCACGGCCTACTGGCCGCGCTGGAATAACCGATCCAGCTCGACCATCGAGATCTGAGTCCAGGTCGGTCGGCCGTGGTTGCACTGGCCGGAGCGCTCGGTGGCTTCCATTTCGCGCAGCAGAGCGTTCATTTCGGGTATCGTCAGGGTGCGGTTGGCGCGCACTGCGGCGTGGCATGCCATCGTGGCGAGCATTTGGTCGCGGCGCTCCTCCAGTACGCGGGAGACGCCGCATTCACCGATCTCGCGGAGAACATCGCGCGCCAGCTCGGCCGGATCCGCGTCCTGTAGCGGCGCGGGCACCGAGCGTACCGCCAGCGCTTCAGGAGCGATAACGGCCAGCTCGAACCCGAGCTGCCGCAGAGATTCCGCGTGTTCCTCCACCAGTGCCGCCTCCAGGGGGCTTGCACGCAATGTGGCAGGGATGAGCAAGCTTTGGGTAGGGATGCGGTCTGCGTCGAGCGCCGCCTTGAGCTTCTCATACACGATGCGCTCGTGCGCCGCATGCATGTCCACCACCACCAGGCCCTCGTCGTTCTGAGCCAGAACGTAGACGCCAGCCAGCTGCGCGAGGGCGAATCCCAGGGGTGGCACCTCGCCGGCCGACTGTGCTTCGACCCCGATGGGCGCCGCCCCGCGCCCGAACAGCACGTCGTAGAACGCCGCGGGCTGCATGGTTGCGAACCCCATGGCGTGCTGTTGCGCGCCCGCTCCTGCTCGGTGGACGGAGTGCGAGTGGGCCGTGGAAGAACCAAACGTCGCGCGCGGGGCTGCTCCCACAGCGGCTTGCGCACTGGTCGAAAGCGAGATCGGTGCGTGGGCCGTGGCCAATGACTTACTCAGGGCGTGGAACAGGAACTGGTGCACCGCGCGCGGGTCGCGAAATCTGACCTCGCTCTTGGTCGGATGGACGTTCACGTCGACCCTGGCTGGATCGAGCTCGAGGAACAGCACGAAGGCCGGGTGGCGCTCGTGATGCAGCACGTCATGAAAGGCCTCGCGGACGGCGTGAGCAATCAGCTTGTCTCGTACGAAGCGGCCGTTCACGAAGAAGTACTGGTAATCTCGTGCGTTGCGGTTGAATGTAGGCGCTGCGATCAGGCCGCGCACTTGTACGCCCGCCGCCTGCTCGTCCACCGCCAAGCTGGCCGAGGCGAACTCCTCTCCCAGAAGCGCGCGGGCGCGCTGCCCGAAGGAGTGAGGCGCGAGCCGCCATTGGGAGCGGCCGTTGTGCTCAAGCGTCATCGCCACTTCAGGGCGTGACAACGCGATGCGTTTGAAAACCTCCTCGCAGTGGCCGAGCTCGGTGGCTTCCGTGCGCAGAAACTTGCGTCGTGCCGGTGTGTTGTAGTACAGGTCGCATACCTCGGCCGCGGTGCCCGGCGGGGCCGCGGCGGGCTCGACCAGAGGGGCAGCTCCACCGCTCGATTGAATGCGCCACGCATGTCTGCTCGACATCGTGCGGCTGGTGAGTGTCAGATGCGAAACGGCAGCAATGCTGGCTAGCGCTTCGCCGCGGAAGCCGAGGCTGGCTACTCGCTCCAGGTCCTCCAGAGTGGTGATCTTGCTCGTGGCGTGTTGCGCGATGGCGAGCGGCAGCTCGCCCTGCGGGATGCCCTGGCCGTCGTCGATGACCTTGAGCTGTTTGACGCCGCCGGCGAGCAGCTCGACCCCGACCGCACGCGCCTGAGCGTCGAGACTGTTCTCGAGCAACTCCTTGAGCGCCGCGGCGGGGCGGTCGACCACCTCGCCGGCGGCGATTTGGTTGATCAGCAGTTCGTTCAGTATGCGGATAGCGGACATCAAGGGCGAGGCGGCGATATAGGCAAATTCAAATTATAGCCCCAGCATTCGGCACCGACTCTGCTCGGAGCCGCGTAACCAAGCGGCTTGGCCAGCAATCTGGAACAGCTTGCACCACATCTGATCGCGGCAATTGGCGTGAGTGCGGCGACTTCCCTATAATCCGCGGCTGGCTCGAATCGCGCGCCGCTCCCGCGGGAGAACAAGATGACCCCCGCCGGGGACTTCGGAATCGGAGCATCAGGGAGACAATCACCGTGCAGATCGGTATTCCGGCCGAGATTCGCGCCGGCGAGACGCGGGTCGCCGCCACGCCCGAGACCATCAAGAAACTAACCTCCGGCGGGCACCACAAGCTGCTGGTCCAGGCCGGTGCGGGGGAGAACGCCTCCGTGCCGGATTCGGAATTCAGTGCCGTCGGGGCGATCATCGCCAGGAGCGCAGCCGAGTTGTATCGGCAATCGGAGGTCGTGCTCAAGGTGCGCGCGCCCGAGCCCTCCGAACTCGGGCTGATCGGGAAAGGCACGATTCTCATCGGACTGCTCGATCCCTACGATGCAGCGGCAGTCGAGAGCTACGCCAGGGCGGGACTGACCGGCTTCGCCCTGGAGTCACTGCCACGCATCACACGCGCCCAGGCGATGGACGTGCTCTCGTCCCAGGCCAACATCGGTGGCTATAAGGCGGTGATGTTGGCGGCTAACGAGTATCAGCGTTTCATGCCGATGTTGATGACCGCGGCCGGCACCGTCAAAGCCGCGCGCGTGCTGGTGTTGGGTGCCGGCGTTGCCGGGTTGCAGGCCATCGCCACGGCCAAGCGTCTAGGCGCCGTGATCGAGGCGTCCGACGTGCGCCCGGTGGTCAAGGAACAGATCGAGAGCCTGGGAGCCAAGTTCCTCGATGTGCCTTTCCTAACCGATGAGGAGCGCGAGATCGCCGGAGGGGTTGGTGGGTACGCGCGCCCCATGCCAGCGGACTGGATGCGGCGTCAGGCGGAGCTGGTACACGAGCGCGCCAAAGCGGCCGATATCATCATCACTACGGCCCTGATCCCGGGACGACCGGCTCCTGTCCTGTTGAAGGAGGAGACGGTCAAGGCGATGAAGCCTGGTGCGGTGATCGTGGACATGGCTATCGAGCAAGGCGGCAACTGCCCGCTGACGGAGCGCGACAGGATCGTGGTCAAGCACGGAGTGAAGCTGATCGGCATTACCAACCTGCCCGCGCTGGTAGCGGCCGATGCGAGCGCCTTGTACGCGCGCAATCTGCTCAATTTCTTCAACCTGCTGGTGGACCCCAAGACCGGGCAGCTGAACCTCAACCGCGACGACGAGATCATCGCCGGGGCGCTGGTGTGCATCGGCGGCCAAGTGACGAGGAAACCGTGATGCGTGACGTCTCGATTGATGAATCGGGAATAGCCACGGATCGTTACCACGAGGCTCAGAGGCGCGAATCGCCAAACAAACAAATCGTGCTCCGAAGGAGAATGAGATGACTGGACACATAGATCCTACCGTCGTCAACCTGACCGTTTTCGTCCTGGCCATCTTCGTGGGATACCACGTGGTGTGGACCGTAACGCCGGCGCTGCACACCCCACTGATGTCGGTGACCAATGCCATCTCAGGCATCATCATCGTCGGTGCGATGCTAGCGGCTGGGCCCGAGAGGCTCGACTTCGGATCGGCCATCGGGTTTGTCGCCGTAACTCTGTCAGCGGTAAATGTTTTCGGTGGTTTTCTGGTGACTCAGCGCATGCTCGAGATGTTCAAGAAGAAAGCTCCCAAAGAAGGGAAGAAGGCGCAGTGAGCAAGCACCGGTCGGCATCGGGAGGTCCGTGGTGCAGGCATCTCACGTCCCGCCGCCTGTGTGCCCGATAAGGAACAAGAATGGCCCCCAACCAAGTCGCCTTGGCCTACCTCATCGCCTCTGTCCTGTTCATCCTGGCGTTGAAGGGCCTGTCGCACCCGGAGACGGCGCGTCGCGGGAACCTGTTCGGCATCGTCGGCATGGTGTTAGCGGTGGTCACCACGCTGTTGATCACCAGCAACTATGCGCTGATCCTGCTGGGCGTCCTGATCGGCGGAACGGCCGGCGCATTCGTGGCGCGGCGTGTGCAGATGACCCAGATGCCCGAACTGGTGGCCGCGATGCACTCGTTGGTCGGCCTGGCCGCCGTGCTCATTGCGATCGCCGCGGTTAACGACCCCGGCGCATTCGGTATCGGCGATCCGTTGCCCAAGGGCAATAAGATCGAACTATTCATCGGCACGTTTGTCGGGGCAATCACCTTCTCCGGCTCAGTGATCGCCTTCGGCAAGCTGTCGGGCAAGATCTCGAGCGCACCCGTCGTGTTCAAAGGCCAGCACTGGGTGAACCTGACTCTAGCCGTGGTGATGGTCGTGTTCGGGATGGTGTTCTTCTTCTCCGGCAAGCAGGGGCAATGGCTGCCTTTCGTTGTCATGGCCGCCATCGCCTTTGTGCTCGGCGTGTTGATCATCATCCCCATCGGCGGCGCCGACATGCCGGTGGTGATATCGATGCTCAACAGCTACTCGGGCTGGGCCGCCGCCGGCATCGGCTTCTCGCTGAACAACACGATGCTGATCATTTCCGGGTCCCTGGTGGGCTCTTCGGGAGCGATTCTGTCTTACATCATGTGCAAGGCCATGAATCGGTCCTTCTTCAACGTCATCCTGGGCGGGTTCGGCGCCGCCGAGGGAGCCGCAGCGGCGGGTGCGCAGCCGAAGGCGGTGCGTAGCGGGAGCGCCGAAGATGCCGGTTTCCTGATGGCCAACGCCGAGTCGGTGATCATCGTGCCCGGGTACGGCTTGGCGGTAGCGCGCGCGCAGCATGCGGTCAAGGAAATGGCTCAGAAACTGATCGAAAAAGGCGTGCAGGTACGTTACGCCATACATCCGGTCGCAGGCCGGATGCCCGGACACATGAACGTGCTGCTGGCGGAAGCCGAGGTGCCTTACGACCAGGTGTTCGAAATGGACGACATCAACAGCGACTTTGGCACGACCGATGTCGCTCTCATCCTGGGCGCCAACGACGTCGTCAACCCGGCGGCCAAGACACCGGGCAGCCCGATCTATGGCATGCCGATACTGGAGGCTTACAAGGCTCGAAGCGTCATCGTGAACAAGCGATCCATGGCCGCTGGCTACGCGGGCTTGGATAACGAACTGTTCTATATGGACAAGACGATGATGGTGTTCGGGGACGCCAAGAAAGTGGTCGAGGACATCGTGAAAGCGCTCGCCTGATCTCGCTCGGCCTCGGGCGCGGTACCTGACACCGCGCTTTCTTCCGCCGCTCCGCGGACGAGTCGAGCTCCGCGCGGGCGTCGTCGGTTGGACCAACCGAACCGTTCTGACCGCGCCAACCTGGCGCGCTAAATGCTTGGCGGAATGATCGAAACCGGGGTCGCCCTGCCTAGAATGTGCCCAGGCGGAGGCACCGGCAACCTTTCAACCCCTATGGCAGATCCGCCCCAGGCTTCGGCACGCACACAAGGGCAATGAACAAGACGACGGTATTCTCCAAGACCGGCAAGGGCCTGCTGGAGATCAAGAACAAGTCCAACCGCCTGTCGAAAGATCAGTTCAGGATCCTGAACCTGGTGGACGGCAAAGCCTCGCTCGACGACTTGGTCGATAAGAGCCGCATCACCGAGGTCGAACTCCGCAAGCTGCTTGCCGGCCTGTCCGACGGCGGGTTCATCAAAGAGTTCACCAATCCCGCTGGCTCGGCCGAGTACACCAGCGTGACGATCCCACCGGTACCGCCCAGCACATCGTACGTAGACGACCTCGACTTCACCCAGATCCTCGGACCGGCGAAGCCGGCCAAGACCGGCTTCTACCAGAGTGCGCAGACTGAACAGCGGCAGCGCGAAGAGGCAGAGCGCAAAGCGTCGGAGGCGGCCGCAACCAAGGCGCGCGAGGAGGGCGAGAAGCGTACGAAGGAAGACGCCGTGCGCCGTGCCCGCGAGGAGGAAGCCGCTCGCCGGATCCGCGAGGAAGCCGAGCGCAAGGCCAAGGAGGAGCAGGCTCGGCGCGAAAAACTGGAAGCGGAAATGCGCTTTCGCTTGGACGAGCCGAAGCGGCTGAAGGAGGAAGCGGAGCGCAAAGCACGTGAGAAGCTGGAAGCCGAAAGGCGTGCCAGGGAAGAAGCCGAGCGCAAGGTGCGCGAAGAAGCAGAGCGCCGTGCGAAGATCCAAGCTGAAGCGGCGGCGCGGGTAGAGGCCGAGCGCAAGCGCAAGGAAGAGGAAGAGCGCAAGCGACGAGAGGAGGAAGAACGCAAGCGGCGTGAAGAAGAAGAGCGCAAACGCCGCGAGGAAGAGGAACGTAAGCGTCGGGAAGAGGAAGAACGCAAGCGGCGTGAAGAGGAAGAGCGCAAACGCCGCGAGGAAGAGGAACGCAAGCGTCGGGAAGAGGAAGAACGCCAGCGGCGTGAAGAGGAAGAGCGCAAACGCCGCGAGGAAGAGGAACGCAAGCGGCGTGAAGAAGAAGAGCGCCGGCATCGGGAGGAAGAGGAGCGCAAGCGGCGTGAAGAGGAAGAGCGCCGGCGTCGCGAGGAAGAGGAGCGCAAGCGGCGTGAGGAGGAGGAGGAGCGTAGGCGCAAGGAGGAAGAGGAGCGCAAACGCAAAGAGGAGGCAGAGCGGCTGCGTCGCGAGCTCGAGGAACGTCATCGGCGTGAGGAGCAAGAGTTGCTTCGGCGGCTGGAGCAAGGGCCGCTAACCGAAGACGACGAGCGCAAGCGGCGCGAGGAAGAAGAGCATCGGCGCCAGGAAGAGGAGCGCGGGCGTCAGGAGGAAGAGCGTCGTCAGCGCGAGGAACGGGAGCGCAGGCGGCGAGATGACGAGGCACGCGCGCGCAAGGAGGAGGAAGAGGAGCGCAAACGCAAGGACGAGGAAGAGCGCAAGCGGCGCGAGGAGGAGCAGCTCGATGCTAGCCCGCTCCCGAGCCTGGACGTGACACACCTCGATGCGCCCGCCATCTCAACCAACCTCGACTCTGACCTGGATGCGCTGAAGCGCGCCGAGGCTGAGGTCGAGAAGGAGTTCATGGCCAAGGAAGAGGCCATCCGCAAGGCACTGGAGGAGCAGGAGCGCCGCTTCCGTCTGGAAGAAGAGGCGCGTGCAGCAATGGACCGGGCTGAGCGCGAGGCGCGCGAGAAGGCGGACCAGGAGGGCCGCGAGCTGGCCGAGGCGGCGGAACGTGCGCGACGCGAGGCCGAGCAGCGCTCGCGGGAAGAGGCCATCAAGCGCCAGCAGGAAGAGAAGGAAAAAAGGGCCAGAGAGCAGGAAGAGCGCAGGAAGAAAGGCGAGGAGGACCGCAAGAAGCGCGAACGCGAGCGGTGGGAGCAGGACCAGCGGGCACGCGAGGAGGCGCTTGCCAAGAAGCGTTCGGATCAGGAAGAGCTCGACCGGAAGAAAGCCGATCGCGAACGGTTGGCGCGGGAGGCCAAGAAGCGGGCCTGGGGCCCGGGCCGGATCACGCTGCTGGCTACCATTGTCGTCGTCGTGCTGCTCATCGGCGGCATCCAAGTCGCGCCGCTATCGGCTTACGCACCGGAGATGGAGAAGCTCGCCTCCGAGAGGATCGGCGAGCCGGTGCGCATCGGCAGTCTGCATGCGTCCGTATTCCCGAGCTTTCACCTCAAACTGGACAATGTGACGGTCGGGCAGCAGCAAGACGTGCGTGCGCACGAGGTCACCGCTTACATGGACATCGGCTCCTTGTTTGGGGGGGAAAAGCTGGTCAAGAGCCTGGATATCGAAGGCCTCCAGGCCACCCAGGATGCGCTGGTGCGGTTGCCGGGCTGGCTTGCAGAGGAGAGCGCAAAAGCTGCCAAAGTCAACGTGCGTAAGATCGTGCTGAAGGGCACGAAGCTGGAGGTCAAGGGGGCGACGATGCCACCCTTCAACGCTCGGCTATTCCTGGCGGCGGACGGAACGGTGTCGCGCGCCATGATCGAAACGGTTGACGGCCACTTCGATGCCGATATCCTCCCCAATGGGCCGGCGGCGGAGATCAGCGCGCGTCTCAAGAACTTCTCGCTTCCTTTCGGCCCCGAGCTCGAGCTGACCGAAGGCAGCGTCAAGGGCGTGGTTAGCGGCAGCCAGATCCGCCTCACCGATGTGGACTTGTCTCTGTATGGCGGGCAAGCCAAGGGCCAGGCAGTCGTGGGCTGGGGTTCGCCCTGGAGCCTGGAGGGCGAGTTCGAATTCAAGCGCCTCGAGCTGGAGGCGGCCATGAGGGCGCTCAAGATCGACATCGTCTCGGACGGGCTGATGTATGCGAAAGGCCGGGTTGCCATGCAGGCCAGTTCGTTGGTCACCCTCTTCGACAACCCGCGCATTGAATCTACGTTTACGGTGCAGAAAGGCAGTCTCTCGGGGTTCGACTTCGTTCGTGCGCTACAGTCGCCCAGACGCGACGGCGTGCAGGGCGGCAAGACCAAGTTCGACGAGTTGTCCGGCGCTCTCACGGTCGCCGGCGCTCGGTATGCGTACAGCAACGCTCGGCTTACTGCAGGATTGCTCGCCGCAAGCGGGGCGTGCGAAATCCTGCCGAACAAGGACATCACCGGTCGAGCTTATGTGGAGCTGCGCTCAACCTCCAACCTGGTCAAAAACACATTCAGGATTACGGGCACGCTCAAAGCGATCGTATTGAAGCCATAACCGCGAGCCGTGATTCGCGATACCGGCCGGTTGCGTCATGATCTCGCCAGACGCTCCGCGTCGGCCGGGGTATCTACATCCTCTACCACCCCAGGGTCATCAACCTCGAGGGCATGCAGCACCGCGGGGTTTGCGTTCACAATGGCACGTGCTCCGCTGTCTCCGGACAGGGCCAACAGCTGGTCACGGAAGCGGCGGCCAAAGCCGACAGGATGGCCGCGCCTACCTGCGAACACAGGCACTACGAGCTCGGCTCCTTGCTGCAACGCTCGCGCCACAGCTCCGATGGTGTCCGGCCGAATGCGGGGCATGTCTGCGAGTGCGATCACCCATGCCTCGGCGTCGCCTTCCGCAGCCACGCCGGCTGCTAGGCTATGTCCCATCCCACGCTCGGCCTCGGCGCACTCGACTACCCGAACCGCTTCACGCGCCAGCAACTGGCGCAGCTCTTCGTCGCCGGGGCGGACCACGATCACCAATTGGGGCAAGGCTGCCGCTAAGTTGCGCAGGGCCGTCAGCCCGATTGGGACGCCTCCGGGGAGCCGATGCAGCAGCTTGGGTCCGCCGAACCGAGTTCCGGACCCAGCCGCGAGCAGGATACCCGCGATCATTTCTGCGCCGACCGCCGCGGTGTACGGGGGATCGGCGGGGTTAACGCCCGACGGAGTGAGTGCGGACGCCGGCCTGACGGCGCGCGCTGGACCGGGAAAAGAAGATCAGAACCGTCGCGGTGACGAGGAGGAAGGGGACCATCATGACCACGCCGGCTAAAGCCAGGATCGCGCCGCCCACGGCGGCCGATACGATGATCCCGGCCACGGGCAGGACGACGAACAGCCCCACCGCGAAGATGCCGAGCCCGACCACGAGCGCCAGCAGGCCGAACAGAAGCCGCGTGAGAGGGTTGGCTGCGTCCCTTGGGGGCAGGCCGAGTCTAAGTTGTTCCATCGCAATTCCTTGAACCCTTGTTGTCCTGTGCGGCTTGATCTCGAGCGCATTCGTGAGAGCTTGGGACCAGGCGGGCCGCCAGCGGGGCCACGTCGCAATAGGTTGCTTTCATCCTAAAACGACAAGCGGCCCGGTGCAACAGTCAGCGACGGATCAAGGCGCAGGGGTGGTTTCACGCTTCTGTCACACCTCCGCCTCGTGCCTCCGGGGTTCCGCCTCAAGGGTTCACCGCCAGCCGATCCCGGGCTAGCGGCGGGTTGCGGGCGAAATACCTTCGAATCCCCTGCAGCATGGCCCTGGCCAGCCGTTCCTGATACTCGGGCTTGGACAGCCGGGTTTCCTCGCTCGGGTTGCTGATGAAGGCGGTCTCCACCAGGATCGAGGGAATGTCCGGTGCCTTCAACACCGCAAACCCGGCCTGCTCTACCCGCGCCTTGTGGAGGGTATTGACGCCGCCCATCTCGCTCAGTACCGCGCGTCCAAGTTGGATGCTGTCGTTGATGGTAGCCGTCTGCGACAAGTCCAGCAGCACTTGCTTGACATAGGGATCGCGCACGTCGAGGTTCACGCCCCCGATCAGATCCGCTTCGTTCTCCTTCCTGGCCAGCCAACCCGCCGCCACGGACGTCGCACCGCGCTCTGACAGCGCAAACACGGAAGAGCCGCGCGCGTGCGGCTTGATGTAGGCGTCGGCGTGGATCGATACGAAGAGGTCAGCTTGCATCCTGCGGGCTTTGTTAACTCGCTCTTTCAACTCGATGAAATAGTCGCCGTCGCGCACCAGTATGCCGCGCATGCTCGGCTCAGCGTCGATCAGCGTCTTCAACTTGCGCGCAATGGCCAGTGTGACGTCTTTCTCGTAAGTACCGTGCCGGCCCTTCGCCCCGGGATCCTCGCCGCCGTGGCCTGCATCGATGGCGATCGTGAGGATCTGCAGCGCTTGCGCATTGGGCTTTGTCTTATGCATGTGACTCTGTTTACCGGGCGGTTTAGGTGCTCCCGGATCTGCCTGGCGTTGTTCCTTGGCGGTAGAAGCGCTTTGCGCCGCGGATGTATTGTCGTACGGCTCTGGCTGCGCTTCCTGGTCCGTTGGCGCGGCGACGCTAGGTGCCGCGGTGGCTGGCTGTTTGCCGTTGTCGAGTTGCTGCAGAAGGGCGAGGATCGGGTCGACCGGATGTGCGGGATAGATATCCAGCACCAGGCGGTGCCCGTAGCTGCCGACCGGCTTCAAGGAAAACGCCTGCGGCTTGATTTCTCCCCTCGGCTCGAGCACCAGCCGGACCACGCCGGCCCGATTGCGCGCCACGCGTATCTGGGCGATGTACGGATCGTCCGGGCCGACGCGTCCCGGCAACCCCTCGAGCTGCGCGTCCAGCTCCACGTCCTCAAGGTCCAGCACGAGGCGCTCCGGTGCCCTCATTGTGAAGACGGTGTATTCGATGGGTTTGGCGGACTCGATAGTGATCCGTGTGTACTCCGGCGCCGGCCAGACGCGCACGTCGGAGACGGCAACGCCAGCCTTGCTGGGCGTTGCCACCACGCAGACCAGGGCCAAGCTTGCTATCACTCTGAGCGCGGCAAGTCCGGGCGTCGAGCGGGAGCCACCCGCACCAAGATGCCAACAGTCGATGGGATCCCCCCGCTTCAAGGACTTAATTCTTCGAGGCACTGTTTCCCAAGCTCGGTGTGCGCGGTGATGCGAGCCGCGCGTTCCCCCGCTGCGTGCTCCAGCCGGATCCAGAGGTCCGCGACGGGCAACCGATCTCTTGCCCTCTCCGGCCATTCCACAAGGCAGACGTTGTTCCCTCCGAAGAGTTCACGAAATCCCGCATCTACCCATTCCTGTGGGTCTTCGAAGCGATAAAAATCAAAGTGATGCAAGTGTAACCTAGAAACTTCATAAAGTTCAACCAGAGCGAAGGTAGGACTCTTTACCCGTCCACGGTATCCTAACGCTCGCAGGCAGCCCCGTACCAGGGTTGTCTTGCCGGTACCCAATTCCCCGCTCAGGAATATCACAAGCCCTGGCCTGAGAACCCCAGCAAGTCGTGCGCCCAGCGTCGATGTGGCGCCTTCATTCGGCAGGTGCAGCGTGATACGCGGCCGGTCTTGAGTCTTACGGGGCGAAGTCATTGCGGGGTATCCTGCTTGAGGGCCGCCTCCATCGAATGCGGAAACACCTGAGGGTCGATGCGGCTTCGCCTCGGCGTTTCGCTCCCGCGTCGGGGTCGTGCAGCTCAGCAGGCATGCACGCTTCACACAGGGCGATGAGCGTGTACCTCGATACGATAGGAGCGAAACTCAATCGTTGTTCCTCGCTGATATATTAGACTCCTCGGTTGCTGCAGCCAGCTTGGCATGCCGTGCAAGCTGGCCTGCAACGACGTCTCGGGGAACAGTTCAGGAGAGTACGCATGGCAGACAACTGGCGTTCCAAGATCATCACCCAGGGCGTGGCCCGGTCCCCCAACCGCGCCATGTTGCGCGCCGTTGGTTTTACCGATACGGATTTCGACAAACCTATCGTAGGAGTGGCCAACGGTCATTCCAACATGAACCCCTGTAACGCGGGGATCCAACCGCTGGTGGACAGAGCAATGGCCGCTCTGAAGCAAGCCGGAGCCATGCCGCAGGTGTTTGGCACGCCCACGGTCACGGATGGGATCGGTATGGGCACCGAAGGGATGAAGTATTCGCTGGTCTCCCGCGAGGTGATCGCCGACAGCATTGAGACCTCTGTCAACGGCCAGATGATGGACGGTGTGCTGGTCGTCGGTGGCTGCGACAAGAACATGCCCGGTGCCATGATGGCGATGGCGCGCATGAACGTGCCGGGTATCTTTGTGTATGCGGGCACGATCAAGCCGGGCGCCTGGAAGGGGCAGTCGCTCACCATCGTGAGCCCGTTTGAAGCGGTGGGGGCCTTCATGGCCGGCAAGATGGCGAAGGAGGACTTCGATGGCATCGAGAAGAATGCCTGCCCGAGCGTAGGCGCGTGCGGGGGCATGTACACCGCGAACACCATGTCCTCCTCGTTCGAGGCGCTTGGGATGAGCCTGCTCGGCTCCTCCCAAATGGCCTCACCCGATGCCGAGAAGGCGGAATCGTCGGCGGCGTCGGCCAAGGTGCTGGTCAACGCGATTCGCAACAACCTGCGCCCGCGCGACATCATCACGCGCGAATCCATCGAGAACGCCATATCCCTCGTGATGGCCACCGGAGGTTCCACCAACGCCGTGCTGCACTATCTCGCAATAGCCTCCGCCGCAGAAGTGCAATGGAGCATCGACGACTTCGAGCGCATTCGCCAGAAGGTTCCCGTGCTGTGCGACCTCAAGCCCTCGGGTCGCTACGTGGCGGTTGACTTTCACCGGGCGGGTGGTGTGCCGCAAGTGCTCAAGATGCTGCTCAAGCACGGCCTGCTGCACGGAGGATGCTTGACCATCACCGGCAAGACGATGGCAGAGGAGCTCGAAAAAGTGCCCGACGACCCGCGCAAGGACCAGGACGTGATCCGGCAGTTCGACAAGCCGATGTATCCCCACGGCCACCTGGCAATCCTGCGCGGCAACTTGGCGCCGGAAGGTTGCGTGGCGAAGATCACGGGGCTGAAAAGTCACTCGATTACGGGTCCCGCACGCGTGTTCGACTCCGAGCCCCAGGCGTTGGAGGCGATATTGGACAAGAAGATCAAACCTGGGGACGTGATCGTGATCCGCTATGAGGGCCCCAAGGGAGGGCCGGGCATGCAAGAGATGCTCGCCCCCACCGCGGCGCTCATCGGTCAGGGCCTAGGCGAGTCGGTCGGGCTGATCACGGACGGCCGCTTCTCCGGAGGCACCTGGGGCATGGTGGTGGGGCACGTGGCGCCGGAAGCCTACGTCGGTGGCCCAATCGCGCTGGTGAAGGAGAGCGATTCGATCACCATCGACGCCGACAGGCGCCTGCTCCAATTGAACGTTTCGGACGAGGAGCTGGCAACGCGTCGCGCCCAATGGAGCCAGCCCGCGCCCCGCTACACGCGCGGGATCATGGCCAAGTACGTAAGACTCGTCTCCACCGCAAGCGTGGGCGCCGTCACCGACCGCTTCGGGGCTTGATGCGGTGGCGGTAGGCTCAACGCTGGATGGAGCCCTGGCCGATGTTCTGGTAGCGCAGGCGCTCGGTTTCGATGAACTGGGCTAGGAACTGCCCCTGCAACGCGTCCAGCACGGGGTAGCCGACGCCCTCGCCGTGCAACATCGCCAACTCCGAACCGCTTAAGCCCGCAACCGGCTGCGTGTGGATGGTAAACGTGCCTCCCACGCCGATCACATGCGTCAAGGGCGAGTGATTGATCCGGTCAATGATCTGCCCTTCGGGCGTGCCATCCTTTGTCATCTTCGCGATGTCTGACACCGAGATCGGCGCACCGGACCGGGGAGCTTGCGGATACGGCACCCAGTCCGGCGTGCCCATGGGCCGCCCCGCCTCATACCGCCCCGGCGGCGGGGCGGGGACGACCCCGTACCCCGACTCCAGCTTGTCCACGTCTAGCGGCTGAGGGTAGCACCACGAGCACGCGCCGAGGCTGGCCTCGCCCGTGACCCAGTACCGGGTCTGCAAGTCGAGGTCGTCCACGAAGGACTGCTGCAAGTAATCCAGCACCGGATCCGGTACGCCATCGGCCTTGAGCTTGGCGAAATCGGACCCGCGCAGGGCGTAGGTCGTACCGGACTCGCGGATGCGCTTGATGATCAAGGGCGGAGCCGTGTCGGACTTGCCGAGCTGCACGACCTCGGCGATCGGCATGGGATGGCGCGGCGTATACCAGCGCGCGCAGCCGCAAAAGGCGAGCAAGAACACGAAGACCAGGGTTGTACGGATGCTCATCTGAACCGGGGATCGTTTGCCGTGGTTTGAGTCCGTTCGACGAGTGCTGGTTCATCACCGCGCGTGAGTTGATACAAGCCCAAGGCGCGCCTGCCCCCGAACCTTGCCGCCTCAGCGTCGCGTGCGGATCATTTGACCTGGGTCAAGCGGGAAACCAGGTCGCGCCGTTAGCCTATGCCCGTTAACTCTTCTGAGGGATATGCAATGTCGTTTGGTCCATCTCTGGCAGCGCTGTTGGTCGGCATCCTGGTTTCCGCTGCCGCGTACCCGGCAGACCTGGAACGCGGCCAGGTCCTGTACGATAACCACTGTCGCATGTGTCACGACTCGATAGCCTTCAAGCGCGAAGGCAAGATCGCCAGGAATTACGAAGAGGTACGTGCGCAAGTCATCCGCTGGCAGGCGAATACATCGCTCCAGTGGAGCGCGGAGGACATCGAGAACGTGGCCTCCTACGTCGCCAGGACCTATTACAAGATCCCTTGTCCAGACTGCTGAGGCAGACTCTTAACGGTCAGCCCCGAAACGCGCCAGCCCCGCCGGCTCATGCCGGGATATCGGGAACTAGCTGGCGTTCGAGCATCGCGATGTGGTCTTTCAGCAGAAGCTTGCGCCTTTTCAGGCGCTTGAGTTGAAGCTCGTCCTGGACGGGATCCTCTGCAAGGCGGGCGATCACTTCATCGAGATCCCGGTGCTCGATCCTGAGCACCGCGACCCGTTCCCTGATCGCCACGATCTCTTCCTCGGTCAGGTCAGTCTCCACGAAAACCCTCCTCCGGAATCCGGGGTAGAGGACAACCCCAGGTCATAATACTACTGCAAAGAAGTGCTCGGGTGACAAGCCTTGCGTCCGGCGGTGCCGGAGCCCATTGAGGCGAAAGGGGCGCGACATTTCCATTTCGCTGCGCCGTCCGATCAACGACCAGAATATGGCCACGACAGCTCCGTTCTCCGGCATCTACCCGATGATGTATTCCTTCTTCGGACGCGATGGGTCGCTAGACCGGGGGGCGATGCGGCGGCAGGTGGAGGCCTGCGTGCGCGGAGGCGCACATGGAATAGCGGTTCTCGGTTTGGCTACCGAAACTGGGAAATTGTCTGCGCATGAGCGGCGTCAACTGGTGGAGTGGGTCACGCAGGACGCGGCGCAAGCGCTACCGGTCGCTGTGACTGTGTCCGAGCCTACTGTTGCCGCCCAGGCCGAGTTCGCCGACTGGGCCAAGAGCCAAGGTGCCAGCTGGGTGATCCTGCAGCCCCCGCCGGAAAGGGGCATGCCCGAGGCGTGGTACGTGGATTTCTTCGCGCGCGTGATGGAACGCGTCCAGCTGCCCTGCGCCATCCAGAACGCCCCCGAGTACATCGGTGTCGGGTTGGGCGCGGAATCCATCAGGGTCCTGAAGGATCGGTGTCCCAACTTCAGCTTGCTCAAGGGCGAAGGCCCCGTCCTTACGATCCGGCGCGTCATCGAAGCAGTGGAAGGTGAGCTGGCCGTGTTCAACGGCCGCGGTGGCCTCGAGCTCCCGGACAATTTGCGCGCCGGCTGCGCAGGAGTCATCCCGGCCACCGACACGTTCGACTACCAAGTCAGGGTCTTCGAACTGATGCGGCGCACTGTCGGCCACGACGAGCGCATGGCGGAGGAGATCTATCGGCGCATCCTCCCCGCGATCGTGTTCGCGCTGCAGTCTCTGGACACGCTGATCTGTTACGGGAAACGCATCGCCGCATTGCGCCTGGGGTTGCCTGCCACGCACGACCGCGCTCCGGGACTGTCGCCGACCGATTTCGGGATCGACTGCGCGCGTCGCTACGCCGATATGCTTGGGCCGCTTGCCTGAGCGGGAGGATTCGGCTTGACACGAGTCGTCTTTAGCCGGCTTGGTGAGTGCTGTGCGGGTTCGTCGTGTACCAGCGCATGCTTGCGGTCCGCGCGGGCGCTGCGGGTGGCGTGCGTGCGTCGCCCGCGCCACACGTGCCAAGTCAGAACAAGGGGTGCGCCCAGCCCTAGGATCCAGTGCAGGGCGCTGATCCAGGGGCGCGTCATTTCATCGCCGAAGTAGTAGAGCGCGTACCCGGACCCGATCAGCAGCAGCGCCATAACGCCCAGTACGCAGCCGGCGAGGAGATTCTTGCGCTGGTGCCAGCCGCGCCGCACATGGATCGGCAACAGGGACCCGATCACCACCAGCACGAGCATCGCAAAGCCGCCGTGCAAGCGCAGCCACCACAGCTCGAGCGGATGTGCGGTTTCGCCGAACTGGCCGTGCGTGCGCACAAAGTAGTGGAACACCAGCCACAGCGCGCCGGTGAGGAACAGCGCCGTGCCGCTCCAGTAGATCCACCGGCGGTGACCAGTAGAGAGTCTCATCGCGTTCCTAGATGGCGCGTATCGGCTCTAGACCCGAGGGTTGGGCGGAAAGGATGAACGCCTGCGCACCCAGACGCCGCACCAGCCCGTGCGCACGCCGGCCCCGGAGCAGGACCAACTTGGTCAGCCCGTCGGCGAGCATACAGCTGGACGCCGCCACTGAGGCGCTGAAAGCCGGGTTGATCGCCGTGCGTCGCACGCCATCGATCACCGGGCTGAGCGCCGTTCCGCGCTGCACGCGGCGAGAGAAGTAGCCGGCGGAAGTGGCGAGCGCGCCGCTCACGATGTCGGCAAAGGGTATCAACGTGCCGGGGTCGGCCGGGTGCCGCACATGGATCCGCCAGGCAACCGAACCGAAGGCGCGCAGATCGCCACCGGCGTTGACCAAGCCAGCGCGCACGCCGCGGCCGCGCAGGTAATCTACCGCGCGGTCTACGGCGAAACCCTTCGCGATGCCGCCCAGATCGATGCACAACCGGCGCGCGAGGCGCACGCGCTGGCCGGGCAGCAGATGCACGTCGCGCCAGCAAGCGCGCCGGTCCAGGCACGCGGGGAGCGAGGAGGGCAGGTACCCGAGGCGCATCAACTCGCCGCCCGTGGTGACGTCGAAAGTACCTGCCGTGCGTTGCGAGAGGCGCTGCGCGGCCAGCAACACCTCCCAGGTCCACGGGTGCACGCGCACCGCCACTCGATGAGCCAGGCGGTTGATGCGTCCAACATCGCTGCGCGAGTCGTGGAAGCTCATGAGCCGGTGCACCCGGGCCACCGCGCCAAAAGCCCCGCTGACGGCACGCATCAGCTCGGCCTCGCAGGCGCCGCGCACGGTGACTTCGACCAGGGTTCCCAGCAATGGCTGGGCGCGCCGCAACTCGGCCGACACGGTGGCAGTCATTTGAGCGCGACGTCATACAGGGCCAGCAGGCGCCTGACCCCGTCGGTGATGTGCCGGCAGGAGAGCGTTGCGCCGCCGATGTTCTTGATGTCCACGTCGAGCTTGAGCGGGTCGCCATCTCGCTTGCCGACGAACTGGCGTCGCCAGGCCGCATTGCGGATCTCGTAGCCGTAGCTCTCGCGGTAATCCATGATCTCGATTTGATGCAGGCTGCCATCGGCGTTGAGCCCCACCGCGTAAGTGATCAACTCGTGCTTGCCCACCACCTCATCGACGATGAAAAAGCCGCCGGTCGACACGCGCCACACGCGCTGATCGCGCAGACGGACGCTGACGCCCGTTCGGCGCTCGATCTCCTTGCTCTGGGCCTCGCTGATAGCAATGAACGCGGGCGTGAAGGCCGCGCCCGGAAAGACGGCCTGCTGCGCCTGTTCCAGCGTCAGGTACTGGGTGGCGTATGCGCATGTCGGGGCGGCGATCACGGCGGCAGGTATCAGCAGCCACTTGTTGAATACGTCCATGTGCTGTGTCGTTGCAAATACGTGGTCGACATACATCCGGGTTCAGCGGACCGAGCGGCGCGCTGAGATAAGCTGTGATGGTCGAGGCCACGCGTTGCGCATCGACGGCATTGCTCCCGGTTTGAGGAATGCTAACGATAATTATTCGCAATACTACAACCGGATACGAGCGGGAGTCAATCTCCGCATGCTCGCATGTCGCGTCCTGGCGCGCGATGTCCGTCGATAACCAGAAATCGCTCCACGACAATGGGTTGTGAAATTTTACGCGATGGCTCCGCTCTTGCTTTTAGTTGCCTCCAGCGATACACGCGATGGGCGCTCGCCGACTGCGGGCTGGTGATCAGTTGACAATGGACGAAGATTTTTTCCGGCAGGAAACGGAGGCCAAGACGGTCAGTGGCTGGATTGCGCTGCTCATCGTCAGCGCGCTGCTCGCGTTCGGCGGTTTTTTCCTGTGCGGTGCGCTGCCCCGTCTCGGTCCCCCGCAACTCACCGGCGGCCTCGGCCTGATCGGCATCGGGTTGCTGTGCATGCGCGGTTTCTTCACTCTCCAACCAAACGAAGCCGCGGTGATGGTGTTCTTTGGCAGTTACGCGGGCAGCGCGCGCAACAGCGGCTTTCATTGGGTCAACCCTTTCTATGTCAAGCGGCGCCTGTCTTTGCGCGCGCACAACCTCACCACGCCCATCCTCAAGGTCAACGACGAGCGCGGCAATCCGATCGAGATCGGTGCGGTTGTCGTGTGGCGCGTGCGGGATACGGCACGCGCCACATTCGAGGTGGAGGACTTCGCCGAATACATCCGCATTCAGTGCGAGTCGGCGCTGCGCGAGGTGGCGAGCCGTCATGCTTATGACAACGTCGAAGAGATGCTGGTACCGGCGCGCTATAAGACGCTGCGCGGCGATGTGGAGCGAATAGCGGAAGTCTTGCGCCAGACGATCCAGACCCACGTCAATGTGGCGGGCATCGCGGTGGACGAGGCCAAGATCGCGCATCTCGCCTACGCCCCCGAGGTCGCCCAAGCCATGCTGCGGCGTCAGCAAGCCGAAGCCGTGATCGCCGCG
>DATJVW010000072.1:0-2805 GCA_035501675.1 Burkholderiales bacterium | reverse complement strand
GGCGCCCAGCTCCAGCGCCTTGAGCTTTGCCTTAGGCTCGCTCTCCGCAGTCAGGATAATGACCGGGGTGTAGCGGAACTCTTCGTGTGCGCGAATCTGAGCCAGAATGTCGAAACCGCTGACCCCGGGCATCATGAGATCGAGCAGTAGGATATCGGGCCTGCGCTGCTGAAACAGTTCCATGGCCTGGCCCGGCTCGCTGGTCGTGACGAAGCTCGTGTATCCGGCCTCTTCAAGATAGGTCTGCACAACTTCGAGCATGATGGGATCGTCGTCGACCATCATCACGGTCGAGCTTCTCAGCGGGCCGGAACGGCTGTCTGTGTCGCTGACCACGCTCGAGTTGGCGGCAACAGCCGTCGACGATGCAACTGCGGGCAGTGCGCGACGATTTGCCGCTTCCGAACCTTCGGAAGCAGAGGCTTGCACCAGCTCGATTTTGTTGGCCAACTCCATCACGATCGATCCACGGTAACTATGCGACCTTGGCTGCTTCCTGTTCATCTGGTACGACCAAGTGCTCGACTAACTGGCGCAGCTCGACCACTACTTCATGCGTCTGTGTCTCGCTTCCCGCCTTCGCTAGCTGCTCCAGCGTCTTAGCCGGAGCGGTGAAGGCGTCGAAGCCTGCGGTGCCGCCAGAGCCTTTCAACCAGTGCGCGAGGCTGGCCAACGCGCCGAAATCTCGGGCATCCCATGCCGCCTCGATCGCTTCCATGCGCTCGGGCATCTGCTGCGCGAACTTGCGGACCACCGCCCGCAGCCGGGGATGATCGGCCAGGCGCGAGACGACCGGAGCAAGCGTGGTGGACCTTGCGGCAACCGCCGGTATCGATGGGCCTGCTTCCTTCTTGAGCGCAGAGCCTTGGGTACGTCGGCCACCGAGCGGGCCGGCCAGGGTCTGGATCAAACCGTCGATGTCCACGGGCTTGGTCAAGTACCCGCTGCAGCCTGCGTCAAGAACCTCCTGCTCAAAACCCTTCATGGCGTTGGCCGTCAACGCGATGATCGGTACCTTCACGCCTCGCTGCCTCAGCAGCCGCGTCGCAGCAAACCCATCCATGACTGGCATCTGCATGTCCATCAAGATAGCGTCATAGCCTTCCCGCAGGGCTTTGTCCGCACCCACGCGCCCGTTCTCGGCGTCGTCGACACGCAGCCCAACCTCTTCTAGCACCAATCGGACCAGTTCCCGATTGGCTTCACCGTCGTCCACCACCAGCACGCGCGCCGGCGGGAATTCCCAGGTAGCACCCTTGACGGGCGCAGCCTCCGTCGTGCGCTGCGCGGCTTCCTCCGGGCTCAGGAGGCGAACGCCCGCGAGCGGACCGGGATCGACGGTGACGCTGAAAACGCTGCCCTTGCCGACCTCACTGTGCAGGACGATGTCGCCGCCCAGGCCGCGCGCGAAGCGCCGGCTGATGGTGAGCCCCAATCCCGTCCCACCAAAACGCCGAGCGGTGGACCCTTCCGCTTGAGTGAAAGGCTCGAACACCGCTTCGAGGCGATCGGCGGGGATGCCGATCCCGGTATCGATCACCTCGATCGACAGCAAAGGAGCCTGCCCGTCGGAACCGAGGCCCAGCACGACTTTCACGCCACCGCTATCGGTGAACTTAATGGCGTTGCCCACCAGGTTGGTTACGATCTGGCGCACTCGAGCAGGATCGGTGACAACCTGCTCCGGTACGGGCCCCGCGCACTCGAACCGCAGCCAGATGCCTTTTTCCTGTGCGCGAACCGACAGAATCTCGACTACCTCGCCGATGATAGCGTGCGGAGCGCAGCTGACTCGCTCGAATTCCAAGCGACCGGACTCGACTTTAGCCAGGTCGAGGATGTCGTTGATCAGCTCGAGCAGATGTTTGCCGCTCGAATGAATGGTGTTGAGATGCTTGCTCAGCTCCGCGCTGCTCTTGTGAATGCCGCGTCGGAGCAGATCCGTGAACCCGAGAATTGCGTTCATGGGCGTCCGGATCTCGTGGCTCATGTTAGCCAGGAAATCACTCTTCGCGCGGTTCGCCGCTTCCGCCTCATCTTTGGCGACGCGCAGCTCGATCTCTTTCTCTTGCAGCTCCGTCACATCGTCGAAGCTGATCAGCACGCCACCGGGCTTGTTGTTGGCGCCAATGATGGGCGTGCAGTTGACCTGGAACGAGCGTAGCTTGCCTGCTCCATCCTCGAGACACACACGGGCATTACGTTCCGGCTGGCCCTCACGCAACGACCTGCTCCAGGGATAGTCAGCTGTTGCGAGGGGCTCGCCGACATGCGTGACCCACGAGAAGTCCGAGGTCGGGCGACCGGTCAGCTTCTCCGCGTCCTTCCCTACGACCAGTGCGAAGGCCTGATTCGCCAGCACGATATAGCCCTTGAGGTCGATCACTAGCAGACCCTCCGCCATGGTGTCGAAGGCCGCACGCACGCGCGCGGGAACGGCACGGGAGGGGTCGAGCTGGCGCAGCACACGGCCCAGGTAAAAATAGAACACGATGAAGCTGAACAGCACCATGAAACCGGTCAGCTCGATGCGAGGATCTTCGAACGTGCCACGCCATCCAGGGGTGGTCAAAGGTTGGAACCGGAGCTCGAGCCGCCCCCATTCCGTCTGGCCCGCCATGATCGGAACCTGCACTTGGGAGTCATTGGACATGGAGCCGGGAAGGTTTTCCCACGCCTCCAGGCGGCTTCCCGCGTGCGCAAGCGCGGTCCCGTCAGACTTCCTCACCGCCGCGGAAAGCAGATCGGGGTTGCGCTCGACGACGAAATTGAGCATGGCCTGGATGCGAGCGGTGTCCGATTGGC
>DATJVW010000071.1:0-21254 GCA_035501675.1 Burkholderiales bacterium | reverse complement strand
TGAGCTTGAGGCAAGCTACGCCCCGCAGCTTTGTCGGCGTGCGCGCGGTGGGGCTCTCGGGTCAGATGCATGGCGCCGTTCTGCTGGATCGAGACGGCGCGGTCCTGCGCCCCGCCATCCTGTGGAACGACGGGCGCTCGTACGAGCAGTGCGTCGCGCTCGAGCAGAGGGTCCCGCGGCTAGGGACGATCGCCGGCGTGCCCGCGATGCCCGGTTTCACCGCGCCGAAACTGTTGTGGGTCGCGGAACACGAGCCGGAGGTCTTTTCCCGCATCGGCGCGGTGCTGCTTCCCAAGGACTATGTGCGGTTCCGTCTCACGGGGGAGGTCGTCACCGATCTGTCCGACGCTGCGGGAACGCAGTGGCTCGACGAAGCCGCTCGCGACTGGTCGGACGAAATCCTCGGGACGTGCGGAATGTCCCTCGCGCAGATGCCGCGTCTGGTGGAGGGCTCGCAACCGTCTGCCGTCCTGAGTCGCGACATCGCGCGCGAATGGGGCGTGGCGGCGGATGCGGTTGTCGCGGGAGGCGCGGGCGATGCGGCGGCCGGCGCGATCGGGATCGGCGCCGTGTCCGATGGCGACGCGTTTGTCTCTCTCGGCACATCGGCGCAATACTTCGTATGCACGGCCTCTTACCGGCCGTTTCCGCAAGCTTTCATCCATGCCTTCTGCCATGCCGTCCCGGATCGCTGGTACCAGATGGCGGCCATGCTCAACGGCGCGAGCTGTCTCGCCTGGGCGGCGGACCTGGTCGGCGCTAAGAGCATCGATGCGCTGCTCGCAGGCGTGGAGGCCGGCTACCGGGGCGTGGGCAGTCTCATGTTTCTGCCCTACCTGACCGGAGAGCGCACCCCGCACAACGATCCCTATGCGAGGGGCGTGTTCTTCGGTCTGGGCGCCGAGACCTCGACCGAAGCGCTGATCCAGTCGGTCCTGGAAGGCGTGGCGCTGTCGCTGGCGGAAGCGCAGGACTGCCTCGCGGCCGCCGGGACCGTGGTGCAGCGCGTGGCGGCGATCGGCGGCGGGAGCCGCAGCCGCCTGTGGATGCGCATCCTCGCCAGTGCGCTCGAGCGGCCGGTCATCCTGTATCGTGAGGGCGCAAAGGGCCCTGCCTTCGGAGCGGCGCGCTTGGCGCGCCTGGCGGTGACGGGCGAATCGGTTCGCGAAGTCTGCACGGTGCCGGCAGTGAGCGAGGTGATCGAGCCCGAAGCCGCTCTGGTCGACGGGTATCGCTCGGCAGGCGAGAAGTTCCGCCGCCTGTATCGAGCGCTGAAGCCGGAGTTCGGACTGTGAGTGGCCGCACCGAGGACGGGAGGTGGGCAGCGCTTTCCACGAAGCGGATTACCCTCTTCGCATCTCAAGGGGGCGATCTGCAAACGCGATGGATCTCATCTGGTGACCATCACGACTTCCAGATAATCGGCGGACACCATCAGCGTACTATCCGCCGACCGGTTGAAGCGCTGTAGCGTGTGATCGAGCTCTTGCAGGTACGAGCTGCGGCGCTTCTCGTCCAGAGCCTCGAGCGTTCTGATGATGGGACCGAAATAGGTGCTGAAAACGTCGATCCAGTGCCGGCTGCTTCGGTAGCGAAACAAGGCGCTGCGCCGCGCGATTCGAATCGAGGAGATCGCGCCGCCGAAAAGCTCGCGCAGCCTGCCTTCGGTGCCCCACTGCGTCGGCGGGCGAAGGGCCGCGGGCGGGGGCAGATAACGCCACTGCAGGGCGAAGGCTTCTCCCCAGAACCCGTCGGGAGTCCAGTTGGCCATGCCGATTTTTCCACCGGGGCGACACGCGCGCAGCAACTCCTGCGCTGCCCTCTCCGGGTTCGGTGCGAACATCGAACCATACACCGACAGCACGACGTCGAAGGCGCGGTCTGCGCAAGGGATGGCCTCGCAGTCCCCGACCTCAAATCTGGCAGGCAGGCGCTCGACCGCGGCGCGCTCGCGCGCCCTGTCGATCAAAACCGGTACGTAGTCGATGCCCAGCGCATCGCAGCCTCGCCTGGCGGCCGACAACGCGGCATTGCCGCTGCCGGTGGCGACATCCAACACCGATTGCCCGGCCCTCAAGTCGACAGCCTCGCACAGCAGTTCCCCGGGGAAGACCGTGTTCCAGCCGATCACGGCGAAATCGCCCGTGGCCCACGCTCGCTGTTGCTGTGCTTTGGCCGCTGTGAGATCTTCCATTCGCCCTCCGCGTTGCGAGCGGCCGCGTGTGCCGCCTAGCTAGATCCGTTCCCGCGATCCATCACCCGACACGGGAACGCTCGCGTGCATCGTTGACACGCGTGGCGTGCCGGCGTAACGTCCTCGCAATCCTTTCCTCTTCTCGTCCCGAATGTGGCGGCGAGCTGTGCGTTGCGCCTGAGCTCTCGGCGGTTTCGAAGCGGGCGCGACGTGATCCCGACGATCCCTGTTAGGAGGTGACCCATGCCAAAGTATTTGATCCAAGCATCCTACACTCTGGAAGGCCTGAAGGGCGTCATGAAGACTGGCGGAAGCGCCCGGCGGGCAGCGGTCCAGCAAGCGGTGGAAAGCGCAGGCGGAAAGCTCGAGGCGCAATATTTTGCCTTGGGGGACTATGATGCATTTGCTATCGTCGATCTGCCCGACCATGTGTCGGCCGCCGCGTGCTCTCTTGCGGTGTCCGCCTCCGGAGCCGCCCGCACGAAGAGCACGGCGTTGCTAACGCCTGAGGAGGTCGACCAGGCGGTGAAGAAGCAGGTCAAGTACAGACCGCCGAACGCCTGAGCTCGCTGGCGGGGTGCGGGCGGTACACGGCCCTCACCCCACCGCGGCTGCAGCGCTACGCCGTCTCCCCGCCTGGGTCGGCAACCGACAGGGAGGGGGCTTGCGTTGATGTGCCGCTCGAACAAACGTCAGACGACGCGCAACTTGCGCTGCTCCGAGCGTGGGCCTGTGAGATTGTTCTGCAGATGCTGGGAGAGGAAGGGCGTGAGGTCGGACGCCGAAGACGGTCGAGCGATCAGATAGCCTTGGATTTCTCGGCACCCGTAGCGGGCGAGCAGCGCCCGCTGTTGCTCGGTCTCGACGCCCTCCGCGATGACCTTCAGCCTGAGGCTTCTAGCCAAAGCGATCACCGCGCGTGTGATCGCGGCATCGTCCTTATCGGACGTGATGTCGCGCACGAAAGACCGATCGATCTTCAGCCGGTGAACCGGGAGGCGCTTGAGGTAGGAGAGCGAAGAATAACCGGTGCCGAAGTCGTCGATAGACATCCGCACCCCGATCTCCTTGAGCGCGTCGAGCGTCTCGACGGTCTGCTCCGCGTCTTGCATGGCCACGGTTTCGGTGACTTCCAGCTCCAGATAGGCAGGATCGAGGCCGGTGTCCCGCACGACGCGCTGCACCGTTTGCGCCAGGTCTCCGCCCGCGAACTGACGAGCCGAGACGTTGACGCCTACCGCGAACCCGCGCAGGCCGCAATCCAACCAGGCGCGCGCTTGCACGCAGGCGGTGTGGAGCACCCATTCCCCGATGGGCACGATCAGACCCGTGTCCTCCGCCAACGGGATGAAGCGGTTCGGCGGGATCATGCCGCGGACGGGATGATTCCAGCGCAGCAGCGCTTCGAATCCGATCAGCGCTTCGGTTCGAATATCCACCTGGGGCTGGAAGTGCAGCACCAGCTCGCCGCGCTCCTGAGCGAGCCGCAGATCCGTCTCGAGCTCGAGGAGCTCCGAGTACTCGGTGTCCAGGTCGGAGCCGTATCGGCGGTAGGCGTTGCCGCCTTGTTCGCGCACGC
Source organism: Burkholderiales bacterium (assembly GCA_035501675.1). Taxonomy (GTDB): domain Bacteria; phylum Pseudomonadota; class Gammaproteobacteria; order Burkholderiales; family SHXO01; genus SHXO01. The sequence goes on along the minus strand of DATJVW010000071.1, from coordinate 17,481 downwards.
TCTGCATGGCGCGATCCGCACCCCGTACCACCGTCTCGGCGTCCCTCCCATCCAGCGGGAACAGGCTCCCGCCCACACTGAAGGTCAAGAGAAACTGGCGGTCACGCACCCGGATGGGCTCGAGCGCCGATTCCTGCATGCGCTGAGCCAAGGAATCCAGAGTAGCGGCTGAGCGCACGCCGGGAGCGAAGACGGCAAAACGCGCCCCGTCCATACGAAACAGCCGGGCCGCGAGGAACTCGGACCACGAGCCCTCCAGGGTCTGGTTGAGCCGGGCGGCGACGGCCCTCAGCACTTCATCTCCGACACTGTGACCAAGGCTATCGACGTACAGCCGGAAGCGGTCGACGATGAGAAGCAACACGGCGCCGGTGGCCTGCGCGCTGATGGCTTGGGAGAGCTTCTCGTGGAACTCGTGACGGTTCGGCAGATCCGTCAGCGCATCGTGGTAGGCCTGATACATGAGCTTCTGCTCGGCTCGCTTGTGTTCGGTGATGTCCGACAGATAGAGGTGGAACAGGTCCTGGTCGGGTAACGGGTGGATCTCGCACGACAGTTGGCGCCCGCAGGCCTGGTACTCGAAACGGTCGATGTCGCGGCGCGAGCGTCTCAGCGCGTCCAGGCGTTCAACCAGATCGGCGGGCAGCAGGCGAGCGGTGTCCTGGGTGGACGCCTTCGAATCCCCGAGCATCTGCAGCGCCCCGCGGTTGGCATACAGCGGCGTTCCCTCGCTCGAAACGCTCAAGATCGGATGTGGATTGCGCTCCGGGAACAGGGCAAGCTGCCTGCGCTTGGTGGATTCGCTGACATAAGCGCGCAGAGAATAGCCGGTCAAAACCAGCAAGATGAGAGTGGCGACGCTGAACGCCCCCACCATGCTCACGATGGTAGCCACCTCTTCCTGCACGACCCTGCCCCGCCTGTCGACGTCGCCGCTGACGACGTCCAGCACTTTGTCCACGCCCGCATTGATGTCGGCTGCGTGGTGGTTGATCGCCGCCAGCAACGCCTGGGCCTTGTGCGGGTCCATCGGAGCGCGGCCCAGGGTGGCGTCCAGCTCCGCCGCGAGCCGGTTCAACTCCCGATAGTGGCCTTCGACCTCGCCCATCCGCTCGGGGCTGACACCGCTGCGCTTGAGCTGCAGGAGCCCTCTCTGGATTCTTCGCGCGTTCGCGCCGTGGCTGGCCCGGAATCGCGCCCTGTCTCCGGTGGCGTAGTAGTCATACAAAATGGGCTCCTCGCTGACCACCGCGAGCTTCAGATCGAACAGCGTCGCCACGCTGGGCAAGTCGTGATCGACGAACCCCGTGGTGGTGAGGTTCACGGAGCGGCCGTGGAGATAGGTAAAGATCGAAAGCAGCAGGGCCAGCGCGACGATCGCGGCAAAGATCACGACGACCTGGCTCCTCAGGCGCTCTGCGCGCGACGCGCGTCGCTCCGGAGCGACGGATGGGTCGGGGGGCGCCATGGCTTCGTTTGGCTGAGGTCTCGGATCAATGCTTCGCGTGGGCACGTGAAGGGGACCAAGGCAAGTCCCGCGCCCGCTGTCCCGGATCGACCCGCGCGTTCGCGGTTAAGTTCCGGAGCATGCAGGGTCCAACCACAGAGCCGCGGCGGGCCGACATCGTAGCGCTGCCAGTCAGGCGGTGCGGGCCCGGCATTCAGGCCTGGGAACGCGGTTTTCACCAGCCGTTCAGACCGCGTACACTTTTGGGCACAAGCTTACCTGCGACGACGACGCCAGACCCGTTGGGGCCTGGGAAACGACCAACGCGGCCGTTCGCCGGAAGCGAGACATCGCGGAGATCAAGTTGCGGACCGATCCGATCGAACACATCGTCGTGCTCATGCTGGAGAACCGCTCCTTCGATGAGATGCTGGGAAGTCTGAAGAGCATCTACCCGGAGCTCGAGGGCGTGGATGCCGGGGCCGAAGCGAGAGTCAACCGGGGGGGCAACCCCGAGCGCAGCGTCACGCAGCGGCCGGTCCTCAGCCGTCTGACGTGGCCCGATCCGATGCACGAGACGCCAAACGTGCTGCGTCAGATCGCCGATGGCTGCAGTGGCTTCATCGCGGATTTCCTGCAGGCCTACCCGCAAGCCACCGATCAGCAGCTACAGGACGTCATGGGTTATTACCCGGTTGGTCCCGGCTCGCTGACGGTGCTGCACGCGCTGGCTCGGTCGTTTACCGTATGCGACCACTGGTTTTGCTCGGTTCCGGGTCCAACCTGGACGAACCGGCTGTTCGTGCACTCCGGAACTTCGCTGGGCCGCGTGAAAATGCCCGGCGACTCGCTCGACCTCAACCTGCACTGCTACGATCAGCCGACCATCTACCAACTGCTCCATGACGCGGGGCGGTCGTGGAAGATCTATCACCATGGACTGCCCCAGAGCCTGGTGCTCACCCGGCAGTGGGAGTACCTCGACCGCTACCGCGACATAGGCCAGTTCTATGCAGATGCCGCGGGGCCGGCGCAGGGCTTTCCGGCCTATGTCTTCATCGAACCCGACTACTGCGGCCCGGATCAGAACGATCAACACCCGCCGTCCGACGTGGTGAACGGCGAAGCCTTGATCGCGCGCGTTTACAACGCGCTCAGAGGCAACGAGGCCCTATGGCACACGTGCCTGCTGGTCATCCTGTACGACGAACACGGCGGGTTCTACGACCACGTGGTTCCGCCCACGGCGGCGCGCCCCGACGATCACACCGAGGAGTTCGCCTTCGACCGGCTCGGGGTGCGCGTGCCGGCTCTGCTGGTCTCGCCTTGGGTGGCGCCGGGCGTGCTGCCCCACGTCTTCGACCACACCAGCCTGCTGCGATATCTGTCGGACAAGTGGGATCTCAAGCCGCTGGGAAACCGAACCGCGCAGGCGAATTCCTTCGCGGATGCCCTTCTCGCGCTGGACGCCGCACGCACGGATGCGCCCTCTGCGTTGCCCGTCCCCGCCACAACCCGGAGCGAACCCTCGCAGATCGTGCTGGACGGCAACGGCAGAGCGCTGGTGGGCTACGGCCAACGCCTGCAAACACAACCGTACGGGCGCGACAGCTTGACCGTCCCGATTTCGACCCCTCCGGTAGGACGGGCCGCCAGTCTGGCTCAGATCGAAGCGGCAAAGGCAGGTTTCGCGCGGGCCATTCGGACCGGGCAAGCCAGCTGGTCCGGGCGGCAGCCCGCGGGCGAACGGTTCGGGCGCACGTAGCTCGCGCAGCCGGGTGCTCAGGCGATCGTGTAGACGACCGCGTCCACCGCAGGACATCCCTCCCCCCGATTGCCCACTAGCACTGGATTGATATCCAGGGTGGTCACGGCGGCGTCGACGTCGGTCATCAGCCGACCCACGGCGACCGCTGCCGCGCAGAAGGCGTCCACGTCCATCGGTTGTTCGCCGCGCACGCCATCGAGGAGGGGGGCGATGCGCAAGTGCGAGAGCGCACGGCGCACCCGGGCCGCGTCGAAGGGCGGCATCAGCAGTTCGACATCGGGCATCGCTTCGACGTACTTGCCGCCGTCGCCGACCAGGACCACCGGGCCGAATACCGGGTCGATGCGCGCGCCGATCATCAGCTCGCGCCGTCCTGCCACCATCGGCGCGACCAACACGCCGTCGAAGCGCGCGCCCTGGTTTCGCAGCCGGCGCTCGATGTCGAAGAACGCGGCCCGTACGTCTTCCTCCTCGCGCAGATCCAGACGCACCAGCCCCAGCTCCGACTTGTGCACCACGTCGGGTGAACAACCTTTCACCACGGACGGTCCACCGAGCGCGGCTGAAGCCCGCGCCGCTTCGTCCGCGGTGCGGCACAGCCGGTGCTCAACGACGCTTAGGCCGCGGCTCTCGAGCAGAGCCAGGCTGTCCGCTTCGTTGAGCATCTTGGCCGTGGCGCTCGCGCGCATTAAGACCATCCGGTCGCACAGCGGTGGATGCGGCGCGGCGCGCATCAGCTCCAGATGCGACAAGTATTGATTGAGCGCGGCGACGGCTTCGCTCTCGGTGGCAAACACGGGCAGGCCGGCGTCCTTGAACTTCGCCGCGATGCTTGGCTGCGACGCGGATACCACGAGCGGCTTGCCGGTCTGCGCCGCGACCGCGGCCGAGTCTCGCGCGAATGCGTCCACGTCGTAGCCCTGCCCTGCCACCGGGATGCCGACGAGGAAGGCGTCCGCGGCCGGGTCGCGCGCGAGCACCGGGAGGATGTCGCTGAGCAAGCGGCTGTTGGTAAGCAGGGCTGCGGTGACGTCGACCGGATTGGTCGTGGTCGCGAAGGTGGGAAGGATCTGCGCGAGGGCCGAGCGCGTTTCCTGGCTCAGCGGCGCCATCGGCATCCCGGCCGCGCTGGCCGCGTCCGCGGCCATCACGCACACGGCCCCGGAATTGCTCACCGCCACCAGGCGCCGCCCTCCCGCCTCCCAACCCTTCAGGTATAGATCGGTCGCGTGGACCAGCTCCCCCATGTCCCGGACGCGCCAGATCCCATGCTGTTCGAAGAACGCGTCCACCACGCGGTCTTCATTCGCCAGCGCGCCGGTATGCGAACGCGCCGCTTCCTGTCCGGCCGCAGTGCGACCCGCCTTGAGTGCAACGACCGGAAGGTGTCGCGCCTGCGCAACGCGCGCCATCTCCACCAGCGCAGCGGCATCGCTGATGCTCTCCAGATACAGCAGCAGGAGCTGCAGCTCCGGTTCTTCGGCTACCACCGAGGCGAGCTCCGCGGCGGTCACGTCGCAGTCGTTGCCGGTGGCATGGACGTGGCGCACGCCGATGCCGCGGCCGCGCAGCAGACCGTAGGGCACCACGCTCATGCCCCCGCTCTGGCTTACGATCGCCACCGGTCCGTCCAGTGGCGGGGCCTCCAGGAACATGGTCGAGAAGCTGAGCACTGCGCCGCAGGCGAAGTTGGCTAGGCCCTGCGAGTTGGGCCCGATCACGCGCATAGCGCTGGCGCGCCCAAGCTCGACCATGCGCTGCTGGTTGGCGCGCGCGGCCGCATCGCTGGTCTCGCCGAAGCCGGAGGCCATGACGATGGCGACCTGCACGCCCGCGCGAGCGCACTCCTCGACACCTTCGACGGCGAGCTCGCCCGGCACCACGATGAGAGCGACCTCAGGCGTCTCCGGCAGCGCCGCCAGGTTCGGATAGGCCTTGAACCCCTGCACCTCGCCCCGCTTGGGGTTGACGGGATAGACTTTGCCTCTGAAGCCGAAGCGCGACAGGTAGGCGAGCGGACGGCCGCCGATCTTGTTCGGGTTCTCGGACGCGCCGATCAGGGCGACGGACTTCGGAGCGAGGACTGTGCGCAGGCGCGCTTTCGCGGCCTCGTTCATGCCGGGTCGAAGTAGGGAATGAGCCTGCCCGCAAACGACACGAAACGGCAGCGCACGCGCTGGCCGATGCGAAGTTGCGGCGCGCCATGCGCCATCAGCCGAAACCCCTCGTCCGCGTCTACCAGGACGATCAGATACGGGGCGTGCGCGCGCAGCTCTTCGCTTGGCGCGCGAGTCACCAGCGTGGCTGCGTGCACGGTACCCTGGCCCGTGGCCTGCCGGTCGACCGGCGGCGTAGACCCGCAGCGCGGGCAAAACCCGCGCCGGAAGTACCACCGCTCGCCGCAGGCCGAGCAGCTCTGAAACGCGATGCCCGCGCCGCCCGTGGTCCAGTCCGGTACTCGTGAGGCTTGCGTCACTGCGCCTCCATCACCAGGCTGACGTGAGACGACAGAACGCCGCCGTCGCCGTGCAAAAGCGCAAGCGATGCGTCCTTCACCTGGCGCGCTCCGGCGCGGCCGGTCATCTGATGGTGCATCTCCGCGAGGTGAGCCATCGCACCACCCGCGCCGCAATGGCCGTAGGACAACAGGCCGCCGTGGGTGTTGAGCGGCAGGCGCCCGTCGCGGTCGAAGTAGCCCGCGCGCGCCGCCGTACCCGCCTGTCCACGCGGCGCCAGGCCGATTTCCTCCAGCAGGATCGTGAGCGTGATGGTGAAGCTGTCGTAGATGGCGGCGCAGCGCACGTCGGAGAGCGTGATCCCGGCGCTCTCACGAGCCCGCTCCACGCTGGCTTTCGCACCGAACTCGGTGAGACTCGGGGCACCGCTCACGTACTGGTGGGTGTGCGCCTGTCCGGCCCCGCGGATGCGCACGCGGAAACCGCTGGTCGGCTCGCGACCCACGACGAACGCCACGCCGCCGTCGGACACCGGGCAGCAGTCGAGCAGCTTGAGCGGGGAAGCAATCGGCTTGGACGCAAGCACGTCGTGCGTCGTAATCGGGTCGCGGAACTGGGCCCCGGGGTGGTTCACCGCGTTGCGGCGCATGAGCACGGCCAGCTCCGCCAGATCGGCCTCGGTCGTCCCGTGCTCGTGCATATAGCGCGACGCCACCAGCGCGTAGTAAGCGGGAATGGTCGCGCCGAGCGGGACTTCGTAATCGGCATGGCCGACCTGCGCAAGGGTCTGCACGGCGGCGTCGCGAGTCTGCGCGGTGAGCCGGTTCTCGCCCGCCACCACGAGGACATTGCGCGCCACGCCCGATTCCACCAGGGTGTGGGCGAGCATCGCCATGGCGAAGCCGGTGGCGCCTCCCACCAGGACGCCGTGGGCGTAGGTCGGGCGAAGCCCGAAGTGCTCGACGAACGTGGTCGACAGCATCAAATGCGGAAAGGTCGTCGAATACGCACACAGCAAGCCGTCGACGTCGGCTCGCTGGAGCTGCGCGTCGGCCAGCGCAGCGGCCGCCGCTTCGCTCATGAGGTCGAGGGTCGTGCGACCCGGGAGCTTGCCGAACGGCGTCAGACCCACACCGGTGACGTAACTCATGCTCAGACAGTGGCCACGGGGGTCACGGGGGAGCCCACTGCGCCGGGCAGGCGCAGCGGCGGCGCGGTGAGCAGAAACCGGTAGCGCGCGCGGCGGCGAAGCCAACCCGCGAGCTCGGTCAGGTACCACATCTCGCCCAGGTTCACGCCGAGCTTGAACAGACAGTGCTCGTGCAGGGGCAGGGCGGCGCAGCGGCCTCGGTGAGACACGGCCGGGTGCGCTTCGACCGCGTAATTGTCGGCGATCAACGCTACCAGCCCGCTGTCGCTGATCCACTGGAGCAGCCTCCGATCGCGACCGTCCAGGGCCGCGCACGAGTTCTCCAGGGCATGCGCGTCGGGCCGCCGGTCCATCTCCAGAAGCAGCTGCGAAAAACCGGTGTGTAAGCAGACCATGTCGCCCGCCTCCACTGTCACCTTGTCCGCATCCAGGACGCGCATGAGCTGGTCGTAGCCGACCGCCGCGCGCTCGCGGCCCACATGGGCGTGCAGGTCGATCATGACTCCGCGACCCTGCACGCACTTGACCGCCATGTTCTCGATTCCCAGCGCTCCGGCCCGGGACGTGGACTTGGCCGGCACCATGTCGATGCCACCCGCGTCCGACACGGAGCTCGGGCCCACGATATCGACTCCGGGCCGATACCCGTTGTAGAACACGGGCTCGGCGGCCCCGTCGCCGTCGGCATCGAACAGCTGCCCGACGTGCGCCAGGCTGTCCCATTGCGTGGAGTACTGCAGATGCAGGATCGCCACGTCGTCGTTGACCACGTCGGTCGCGTCCGGGTTGTCGTTGCGCACCTGATAGGCGAAGTTCGGCTGTCCGCCGCGAATGGTCGGGCGCAGAACCGGCGGATAGCGGCGCGGGTTGAGGACATTGCCGCCAGGGTAATCGAGCGGCAGACTGAGGCAGAAGGTCAGCCCCTCCTTTACTTCGGCAACCGCCTGCTTGACTCTGTCGGGCGTCAACAAGTTCAGGCGGCCGAGCTGATCATCGGGCCCCCAGTCCCCCCACGTAGAGCCGTCCGGACGATGCTTCCAACGCGGTGATGTGCTCATGCGGGCGCCCGCCACCAGAGAGAATGTTGTTCTCGCGCCATGGTGTGGGGGTCGACTTGCCTTGTCAAGGACGCGTCTTATGTTGTGCAATACGAGGGGTTGCCGTGCCTTGCAAAGCGCTGCTCGCCGCGGTCCAAATGGTTCCAGAGATGAAGAAACGGGATCGAGACTTCCTCAGCCGACACGCTCATAGCCTCGCCGACATGCGGAGGCTGGCGCAGCGGCGCTTGCCGCGCGTCGTGTTCGATTTTGTCGACGGGGGCGCCGAGGACGAGCTCGCACTGCGCCGCAACGAGGCGGCAATGGCGCAGACGCTCCTGCTGCCCCGCCCGCTCCAAGGCACCTCGGCACGGGATCAATCCGTCGAGCTGTTCGGACAGCGGCTCAACGGGCCCGTCCTGGTGGGGCCCACGGGACTGGCGGGGCTGCTCTACCCGCGGGCGGAGGTGGCCTCGGCGCGCGCCGCGACCGCGGCCGGAACCGTGTATGCGATGAGCCACGCTTCGACCATCGCGATCGAGGACCTCGCGCGCGAAGTCAGCGGCAACCTGTGGATGCAGGTGTTCGTCTACCGGGATCGGGAGCTCACCCGCACCTTCGCCGAGCGCGCGCGCGCCAGCGGCTATCGAGCGCTGGTCCTGACCATCGACAATCAGGTGCCCGGCTGGCGCGAGCGAGACATGCGCAATGGCTTCACCGTTCCCCTGAGGTTGGGGCTGAAGAACATTCTCGACATGGGGCTGCACGCACGCTGGCTCCTGCGGATGGCGCGAGGACCCCGGTTCACGCTCGCCAACTACAGCCGCGAGGGCGACTCCGACATCATGTCGCTCGCGGCAAAGATGGGCAGCCTGCTCGACCCGGGCGCAAGCTGGAAAGACGTGGAGTGGCTGAGGCGGTTGTGGGATCGGCCGCTGCTGTTGAAAGGCATCCTGCACCCGGAAGAGGCTCGCCGAGCCATCGCTCTTGGCATTGACGGCGTCATCGTATCGAACCACGGCGGACGGCAACTCGACGCCGCCCCCGCCTCGGTGGAAGCGCTGCCGGCGGTCGTGGATGCGGTCGCGGGGCGCGTGCCGGTGCTGCTGGATGGTGGGGTCCGCCGCGGCTCGGACGTGCTCAAGGCGCTGGCGCTGGGCGCCAGAGCCTGCCTGATCGGGAGACCGCAGCTGTGGGGTGTAGCGGTGGCTGGCGAAGCCGGGGTGGCCTGGGTGCTCCGGCTCCTCAGCAGCGAGATCGACCGGGTGATGGCAATGGGCGGCTGGGATCGCCTGGCCGACGTCGACGGGTCCGCCCTGTTCGCTCCGCCGGCGAAGCGCGGCACGCAGCCTTCGACCCGCGAGGTCGAGACTCCCCGCAACTAGCGACGACGATTGCGCCGCTGCCGCTCTTCACCGCGTCGTACCGGGAGTGGGGTGGATACCACGGCCCCTTGCGCCGTTCACCGCGGCGCACGCGGACGTCGCGCCGCAGCCAGCGGAGGGCGGGATCCCACAGGCCCGCTGCTCAGGTGGGGCCGCCCCCGCCGCTGCGCGAAGCAGCAGGTGATCACGGCCGGGGGACCGCCGCCGGCCTCCTCATCGACGCCAGCAGAGACAAACCGAGCGGGCCGGGCGCAAGCCCGGCCGCGCGCCACGCGGCCACCGGGCGTCGCGCCGGCAGCCGGATACAAGACGATTACTTTAGGTGCGCATTGACCAGCTTGGTCATCTCGAACATGGACACCTGCTTCTTGCCGCCGAAGACAGCTTTCAGCTTCTCGTCGGCGTTGATCATCCGCTTGTTGATGGCGTCCTGCAGCTTGTTCTTCTTGATGTAGTCCCAGATCTTCTTGGTGACCTCGGTCCGGGGTATCGCCTTCTCGCCGACGACCGCGGCGAGGATGGCGGTAGGGGTCATTGCCTTCATGAACGCTGCGTTCGGTTTGCGCTTCGCGCCGCTCTTCTTCTTGGGCGCAGCCTTCTTCGCCGCCGGCTTTTTGGCCGGGGCTTTCTTCGCCGGCTTCTTGGCGGGCTTCTTCGCCGCCGATTTCTTCGCCGGAGCCTTCTTCGCTGCGGTCTTCTTCATGGCCATGTGCTTATACCTCCACTCAAGTCGAATTGCCGTTGTGCGTGAATCTTGAGCCGCCTCGCCATTCGGCTCTGGCGCGGCAGCGACAGAATGCCGAGGGGTGCATGCCCTGTCAACAGCTAAATGTCGCAGACGCGCCGGTGCAAGGGCGCTGCAGCCGAGCGTCGCGAGGCAGCTACACGCGCTGGCAGCGCACGCAACGCCGGCGGCGTTCCACTGATTCCCGCGCCAGACGGGGCTTTCCGGGTGTCGGCACCACTATCCCGCGCGCATAGCGGTCGCGCACTTTGGCTGCGAGCGCGAGGGCTGAGGAATTCGCGTCGCGGCTGCGGGCCGAGGTATCTTAGCGGCATGGAGCCGATGTCGCGCCGATGACGCTGGAAGCGCTGCGTGCATTCCTGTTCGGGGTGGCGATCGCCGCGCCGGTCGGACCCATCGCGCTCCTGCTGATCCACACCGGGCTCAATCACCGGCTGTCCGCCGCTCTCTGGGCGGCACTGGGCGTAGCGCTGGCCGACCTCACCTACGCCGTGCTTGCGTTGGCGGCGGGCTCCGGCCTGGTCAGGCTCCTGCACGTGCATCAAGGCGCTTTCCGGCTCGCTTCCTCGGGTGCCCTGATCCTGCTCGGGCTCTGGCTGGCCACGAGGGCGCTGCGCGAACCGGCGGCACGCGCCGCCACCGCGCCGGAGCGGACACGCCACGCTTCGGGCTTGATCCAGCTCTATCTGCTGACGCTGGCGAACCCGCTTACCATCCTGCTGTTCGCAGCTTTCTCGGGGCAAATGCCGGCATGCGGCGGTGTGGCTGCGGTGGTGTCCGGATCGCTTTGCCTGTTTCTCGGCAGCCTGGCGGTGCAAACCGGCTACGCGAGCTTCGGCGCAGCTCTGCGGCGCTGGGTCGCAACGCCAAGCACGGTGCGCAAGATCAACGCGATGAGCGGCATTGCGATTGCCGCCTTCGGTGCATGGGGACTGGGCTCCGCAACAGGAGCGTGACGGCCAACTCACCTGTGCCGACGAACCCGACGCCTCCACTCGAGGTCGGTCGCGGGTTGGCGACAGCCCCGGCGGTGGTGCCGGAACGTTCAGAGCGTCAGCACTTCAGGCGCTCCAGGAAGGTCTTGCGAAACTTCGCCACCTTAGGCGCAACCACGAACTGACAATAGGGCTGCTGGGGGTTGCGTTGGAAATACTCCTGGTGATAGCCCTCGGCTACGTAGAAGACACCCGCGGGCGAGATCTCGGTGACGATGGGATCGTCGTACAGCCGCTGCGCGGAGAGCTCCGAGATCACCTCCTCGGCGATGCGCTTCTGCTGTGCAGAGTGGTAGAAGATCGCCGAGCGGTATTGCGTGCCTTCGTCGTTGCCCTGCCGGTTGAGCGTGGTCGGGTCGTGGATGACGAAGAACACCTTGAGCAGGTCCTTGTAGCTCGCGAGCTTCGGGTCGAAGGTGATGCGGACGACCTCGGCATGACCGGTTTCGCCCGAGCATACCGCCGTATAGGTCGGGTTAGCCGTATGTCCACCCATGTACCCCGACTCTACGCTCTCGACCCCCTTCATCTGATCGTAGACCGCCTCCAGACACCAGAAGCATCCGCCCGCCAGGGTGGCGATTTCCTTGCCCGCGGGTGACGCCGACTCGTCGCTGTTTTGCATCATGGGTGCCTCGATCACCAGGTTAGTGTAGCAGGCACACCGGGCGCCGGCACGCCTGCGAGGGCCATGTCTGCGGCCCGCCGCCTGTCGGTCGGCCGGTTAGAATGCGCTCGGGTTCGTCGCGCTTTGCGTTCGAGCCGATTTCTGCCGCGAAGGCCGGGGAGACCCAATGCCCGAACTCATTCAGCAGTCGGTCGCGTTGCCCGCTCTACCTGAGCGCGCCACTGGGATCCCTGGCGCGGATGCCTGACCCGAGTGTAGACCCGGGGATATTCCGGTGATCGGCCTGCTTCAGCGCGTCAGCCAGGCCCGAGTGGAGGTCGCAGCGCAGGTGGTCGCGGCCATCGGCCAAGGCATCCTGGTGCTGGTCTGCGCTGAGCGCGGGGACGGCACCGCGGAGGCCGATCGCCTCCTGCAACGGTTGCTCGACTACCGGGTTTTCTCCGACGCGGAAGGCAAGATGAATCTGGGCGTGCGCGATGTCGAAGGCGGTTTGTTGCTGGTGCCGCAATTCACGTTGGCGGCCGATACCCGCAAAGGGAACCGTCCGAGCTTCACGCCCGCAGCCCCGCCCGAGCAGGGGCGTGCGCTGTTCGAGTACATGCTGGGCCGCGCGAGTGAGCTTTACTCACGCGTCGCGGCCGGGCGATTCGGCGCGCACATGCAGGTCACCCTCACCAACGATGGGCCGGTGACGATCTGGCTTCGGGTAAGCCCGCAGGGCGCCGAGAAGTGAAGGACGACGATGAGTCGCCCCTCTCGCGTCTCGACCAACCGAGCAGGCGTTTGGCGTGACTGAGCTCTGGACGGTGGGCCATTCCACGCGATCCCACGAGGAACTGGTCGCGGTGATGTCCGACTATCTCAAGGCCCGGCGTGGCGGTCACGCACATCCTCGGCCAGGGTCGCAGCGAACCGCATCCGTGGACCGCGCCGGCGCGGATCGTAAGCGGCGTGCTGTCCTACGGTGCGGCTGACCCGGGCCAGGAGCGGTTTGAGTTCTAAGATCCGGCTCGCAGTGCGTCGGACTGCGGTCAACAGCGTCGGGCGTTTCGGGTAAATCTGGCGGCGCCGCGTTAGCACCGCCCGGGAGACAGGCACCCGGTCAGCGCACGGGCCGAACCTGTGCCTGGTCCAGTCTGACGAAACGGAAGCCGCGCACCAGCAGCCGCCGGATGCCGTCGGAAAGACCTTCGGCGGTGTCCGACCCGGGTTTGTTCATGTGAGCGATGATGATGTCACCGCTCTTCACCTGGTCGAGCCTGGCGACGATGGCCGCCCGCGGCAGCGTCGCGCCGGCGTCGGCGTTCACCGAGAACCCGGCGATCCGATACCCCATGGATTGAATCACCTTGATCGCCGCTGGATCGTACTCGGCCGTCGCGCCGCGATACCAGCGCGGCGCCTCGCCCGTGACTGTCTGAACGGCGTTCGCCCCACCCAAGATCTCCCGCTCGAGATGGGCCATGTCGGGACTGCCGGGTATGCCGAACACGCTGCGCCCCGCGCCGATCACCGGCGCGACGTGATTGGCGCCGTGATCCTCGATCTCGAACAAATCCGAATTGGCTTTGAGCAGGGCGACCCCCGCCGGGTTGCGGTCCAGCCATCTTTTTGTCGCGAAGATGGTGGCCGGGATCCGGTGTGCGATCAGGTAGCCGAGCAGATCAGCATCGAATTTGCCGCCGCAAGCGTCCAGGGTCAACGCCACCACCTTCTCGTGCTCCTGCGCCGGCAACGCGATGACCTGGTGCACTTCGATCGTGCCCACCAGGCGGGCGCCGGCCGGTGCAGCGAATAGCAGGGCTGTAATGCAGGAGAGTGCGCGTCTCATGCATTGGATAACGCCTCAGCTCGCGTCCGGTTGATGTGTCCCGACGAGCGGAAATCATCTCAGCATCGCCAACTGTCACAGATTGCGCATGTGCCACAGTGCTGTGACAAAGGAGGAACCCGCAGCGGCTCTTCGAGGGAGCCACGGGATCAGGCCGCGATCTTCGCCCGCACCGAAGGACTCAGCTCTCCGGTGGCGTAGCGCCGCTCCATCTCCTCCAGGGGAATGGGTTTGATCCTCGACGCCTGGCCCGCGCAACCGAACGCCTCGTAGCGTTCGCGGCAGATCTCGCGCGCTGCCTCGGTGGCGTCCTTGAGAAACTTGCGCGGATCGAACTCGGAGCGGTGCTGTGCCATGCTCCGGCGCATCGCACCGCTCATCGCAAGCCGAATGTCGGTGTCGATGTTGACCTTGCGCACGCCGTTGCGGATGCCCTCCTGAATCTGGTCGAGCGGCACACCGTAGGTTTCCCTGATCTCGCCGCCGAACTCGCGGATGACCTCCAGCCACTCCTGCGGCACCGAGCTGGAGCCGTGCATCACCAGGTGGGTTGCGGGGACACGGCGGTGAATCTCCTTGACGCGGTCGATGGCGAGGATCTCTCCGCTCGGCCGGCGCGAGAACTTGTAGGCGCCGTGCGATGTGCCGATGGCGATGGCCAGCGCGTCCACGCCGGTCTTGCGCACGAAGTCTGCGGCCTGCTCCGGATCGGTGAGCAGCATGTCGGGTGTCAGCTTGCCTGCGGCTCCGGAGCCGTCCTCTTCCGCCGACTCGCCCGTCTCCAGCGATCCCAGGCAACCCAGCTCGCCCTCCACCGATACGCCGACGGCATGCGCCATTTCGGCCACTTTGGCCGTCACGGCGATGTTGTACGCATAGGATGCCGGTGTCTTCATGTCAGGCATGAGGGACCCATCCATCATCACCGAGCTGAACCCCGAACGGATAGATGCCTGACAGACGGCCGGGCTGGCCCCGTGGTCCTGGTGCAGGACGATCGGGATCTGCGGATACATCTCGACGGCCGCCTGTGCCATGTGGCGCAAGAACGGCTCTCCGGCGTACTTCCGCGCCCCTGCCGAAGCTTGCAGGATCACCGGGCTGTCGGTCGCGGCCGCCGCCTGCATGATGGCCTGGATCTGTTCCATATCGTTGATATTGAAAGCCGGGACCCCATAGTCGTTGTCGGCTGCATGGTCCAGCAGCTGTCGCAGGGAAATCAGTGCCACGTTCGTCTCCTCCTGTCGATTCAGATGACCTGGACCGGTTGCTGCGTCCGAGCCTGGACCGGTAGCGCGCGATCCTCCGCGAGGACCTTTTTCACGGCGTGGACGACGTGGTCGGCGGTAAAACCGAAATAGCGGAACAGCTCCGGCGCCGGTGCCGACTCGCCGAAGCTGTCGATGCCGAGCACCGCGCCTTCCAGACCGACGTACTTGCGCCAGAAGTCGCTGATGCCGGCTTCGACAGCGACTCTGGGAGCCCGTGGGGGCAAGACGCTGGCCCGATACACGGCGTCCTGCCGGTCGAACACGGTGGTCGATGGCATGGATACGACGCGCACCGGGATCGCCTCGGCTCGCAGCACCGCCTGCGCCTGAACGGCGAGCGCCACTTCCGAACCGGTCGCGATCAGTATCGCCCGCGGCGCCGCGTCCGGCTCGACCAGAACGTAAGCGCCCCGGCGGATCAGCGCCGCGGTTTCCGATGAGCGTTGCTGGAACGGCAGGTTCTGGCGCGAGAGCAGCAGACAAGTGGGCCCGTCGCGGCGCTCCACTGCGGCAGTCCAGGCCGCCGCCGTCTCGAGCGCATCGCAAGGACGCCAGACGTCGAGGTTCGGAATACAACGCAGACTGGCCGCATGCTCGATGGGCTGATGTGTAGGGCCGTCCTCGCCTAGACCGATGGAGTCGTGGGACAGAACGAAGATCGAGCGCGCCCGCATCAGCGCGGCCATCCGCAATGCGCTGCGCGCATAGTCCGAGAACACCAGGAAGGTGCCGCCAAACGGGATCAACCCGCCGTGCAGCGCCATGCCGTTCATCGCGGCGGCCATGCCGAATTCGCGCACGCCATAGTGGACATAGTTGCCTGTGCCCGAAGGGGCAAGCGTTTTGGAACCCGGCCATGCGGTCAGATTCGACCCGGTGAGGTCGGCCGACCCGCCGACCAGCTCGGGGAGCATCGGGGCCAACGCCTCAATCGCGTTCTGTGACGCCTTGCGCGTCGCGATGCTCTCGGCCTTCGCGCCAATCTCCTGCTGGAGTCTTGCGACGCGGTCGCCCCAACCTGCGGGCAGATCGCCCGCCATGCGCCGGCGGAACTCGACCGCGGCCGCCGGATAGCGCGCGGCATAGGCGCCGAACGTCAGGCGCCAGGCCGTCTCCAATACATGCCCCTTGGCGCGGGCATCCCACTCGGCATACAGCCAGGACGGGAGGTCGAACGGCGCGTAGGGCCAGCCGAGCTGCGCGCGTGTGGCCGCGACTTCCTTCTCACCCAGCGCCGCGCCGTGCACGTCGTGACTGCCGGCTTTGTTGGGCGAGCCCTTGCCGATGAGCGTTTTGCAGCAGATCAGCGCGGGGCGGTCCTGCGTCTCAGTGGCGGCGCGAATGGCAGCGTCTACCGCCTCCGGATCATGGCCGTCGACTCCCGCAATCACGCGCCAGCCGTATGCCTGGAAGCGCTTAGGGGTGTCGTCGGCGAACCAGCCGGCAATGCGTCCATCGATCGAAATGCCGTTGTCGTCATACAAGCAGATCAGCTTGCCCAATCCGAGCACGCCGGCCAGCGACGCCGCTTCGTGGGAAATGCCCTCCATCAGGCAACCATCCCCGAGAAACACGTAGGTGCGGTGATCCACGATCTCGAACCCCGGCCGGTTGAACTCCGCGGCGAGCAGTCTCTCGGCCAGCGCCATCCCCACCGCGTTGGCGAAGCCCTGGCCCAAAGGGCCGGTGGTCGTCTCGACACCCGCGGTGGCGCCGTATTCGGGGTGGCCCGGGGTCTCCGAGTGGAGCTGGCGAAAGCGCTTCAGCTCCTCCAGCGGCAGGTCGTAGCCGCTGAGGTGCAGCAGCGCATACAGCAGCATCGAGCCGTGTCCGTTGGAGAGGACGAAGCGGTCGCGATCGGGCCAGCGCGGGTTTGCCGGATTGTGCCGCAGGTGCCGGCGCCAAAGCACCTCGGCGATGTCCGCCATGCCCATCGGCATGCCGGGGTGGCCGGAGTTCGCCTTCTGCACCGCATCCACCGCAAGCATGCGCAAAGCGTCGGCGGGCGAA
This sequence comes from Burkholderiales bacterium, assembly GCA_035501675.1. GTDB lineage: Bacteria > Pseudomonadota > Gammaproteobacteria > Burkholderiales > SHXO01 > SHXO01. The sequence continues at coordinate 758 of DATJVW010000071.1, read as the reverse complement.
GGTGCCGGCAACCGCCCCGGGATGCGGGTCTCCACCATGTGCAGGTTCGCCATCGCAGCCGCCTCAGGCCAGCGCCGCCGTCACCGGCGCGGCCTGCCGCAGTGCCCGCCGCCTCTTGTCCACCAGCTGCAGGATCATGGGCGTGAAGATGAGCTGCATGGCGAGCTCCATCTTGCCGCCGGGGACGACGATGATGTTCGGACGCGACATGAACGAGTCGTGCAGCATCGTCAGCAGGTACGGGAAATCGATGCCCTTGGGATCGGCGAAGCGAATCACGACGAAGCTCTCGTCCGCGGTGGGGATGTAACGCGCAATGAACGGATTGGAGGTATCCACCGTCGGCACGCGCTGGAAGTTGATGTGGGTGCGCGCGAACTGAGGGCAGATGTAGTTCACGTAGTCCGGCATGCGGCGCAGGATCGTGTCGACCACCGCTTCCTGCGAGTAGCCGCGCAGCGTCTGGTCGCGGTGCAGCTTCTGAATCCACTCCAGGTTGATGATGGGCACCACACCCACCAGCAAGTCCACGTGCCGTGCAACGTTCACCTCGTCCGTGACGATGCCGCCGTGCAGCCCCTCGTAGAACAACAGATCCGTCGGGTCCGGGACATCCGTCCACGGCGTGAACGTGCCCGGATCCTGGCGAAACGGCAACGCTTCGGCCTGGTCGTGCAGGTACTTGCGCACCCGCCCGTGCCCGCTCTCCGCATAGCTGCGGAACAGGCCCTCCAACTCCTCGAACAGGTTGGCTTCCG
>DATJVW010000070.1:0-5199 GCA_035501675.1 Burkholderiales bacterium | reverse complement strand
TGCTGCTCTACTTACGCCACCCCGCCCGCTCATTGGGGCAGGCCGTAGCTCTTTTCGTCGCCTCTGGTCGCGAGAGTTCCGCGCCTCATACACCTAGCCTGCGCCTGCCGGCGCGTTTGCGGGGTGCGGCCGCTCCCGGCGGGCGCAAGCTTGGGGCGGAGCGGTTGCGTTGCGACCCGGATCGACCCCACCGAATGCGGCCTTGTGCGCCCCTGCCCGCACCACTCTTCGAGAGACCGAGTCCGGGGCGCATCCCCAGCAAGCTGGGGCCCCTCTTCCGCCCTTCGACGCGCCCTTCGGGGATGCGACCCAGGCGAATGCCGTCAGTCACCGACACCGGGGCGCTCCATAGGGTCACGGGCGTCAAGGAGGTGACGGCGTGAGCCAGTCGGTCCTGTTGACGGTGGAAGAGCGCGTGGCGACTCTGACCTTCAACCGTCCCGAGGTGTTCAACGCCATGGACGCGGACATGATGGCCGAGTTCCGCGCCGCGGCGGAGGCGGTGCAGCGCGACGCCGCGGTACGGGCACTCGTCCTGCGCGGCGCGGGCAAAGCGTTTGTGTCGGGTGGCGACGTGGCCTTGTTCCACGCGCGCATCAAGGAATTGCCCAACGCGATCGTGCGCTGGGGGCGGGAAATGCACTTCGCCATCCTGGCGCTGCGGCGCATGGCAAAACCGGTGCTGGCCAGCGTGCAAGGCGCCTGCGCGGGGGCAGGCTTGAGCGTTCTTTGCGCGGCTGACCTCGCTGTCGCGGCTGACAACGCGCGCTTCTCGCTGGCCTATGCCAATATCGGTGCCAGCCCCGACGGCGGGAGCTCGCATTTTCTTCCCAGGCTGCTGGGCTACAAGAGGGCGATGGAGCTGACCCTGCTGCCTGATCTCATCGATGCCGATACGGCGAGAAATCTGGGGTTGGTCAACTGGGTGGTTTCCGCGGACCAGCTTGCGCAGGAGACTGCACGCATTGGGCGCCGGCTGGCCGACGGACCCACAGTGGCGCATGGCGAAGCCAAGCGGTTGATGAACCAGTCCTTCGAGCGCGGTATCGAGGCTCAGATGGAGGAAGAGCTTGCCGCGTTCGCGCGCTGCGCCCTGACGCACGACCTGGCCGAGGGCGTGGCCGCATTCGTGGAGAAGCGCCAGCCCAAATTCAGGGGTGAGTGAAGCACGGACGCGCTGCGGCGCAAAGAACCACAGGAAAGGTCAGGCTTCCCGTTTTGGTCTGGTTCTCCGCCGTGCCTCTGTGATGAATCGGGCTTGGGTAGAGGAAAATGCGAACGCTGAAGGGTAAGACAATCTTCATCACCGGGGCGAGCCGAGGCATCGGTCGAGCCATCGCCTTGCGCTGTGCGCAGGATGGCGCCAATGTCGCGATCGCGGCCAAGACGGCGCAGCCGCACCCCAAGTTGCAGGGCACAATCCACAGCGTCGCAGCAGAGGTGGAGACGGCGGGCGGACAGGCGCTCCCGCTGCAACTGGACATCCGCGACGAGACCGCAGTGCAAGCGGCGGTGCAGCAGACGGCCGAGCGGTTCGGCGGCATCGATGCGCTGGTGAACAATGCCAGCGCCATCGGCTTGACCGGCACTCTTGCCACGCCGATGAAGCGCTATGATTTGATGCAGACCATCAACACCCGCGGCACCTACGCGTGCTCACAGGCCTGCCTGCCCTACCTGTTGCGGGCGGAGAACCCGCATATCCTCACGCTGTCGCCGCCGCTCAACCTCGATCCCAAATGGTTCGCGCCGCACGTGGCATACACCATCGCCAAGTACGGCATGAGCATGTGCACGCTGGGGATGGCGCGCGAGTTTGCCGCTCAGGGCGTGGCGGTGAACTCGCTGTGGCCGCGCAGCACCATCGCTACGGCCGCGGTGGAAACGTTCTTCCCGGAGTCGGTCCAAGCCAGCCGCAAGCCGCAGATCATGGCGGACGCCGCGTACGCGATCCTCACCAGCGACAGCCGCAGCAGCAGCGGCCGCTTTTTCATCGACGAGGACGTCGTGCGCGGTGCCGGCATCACCGATCTCGAGCGATATGCGGTCACCCCGGGCGCTCGCCTGCATACGGACATTTTTCTGGATTGAACGACGCAAGCTCAAGGACGGAGCAGAGTTGGCTGATCGCGCCGATGTCATCCCGCCGGAATTAGCGGTCACGCTCGACGGCTTGTTCAGCGAGCGCGTCCGGCGCTCGCCCGATGCTGTTGCGTATACCGACTTTGATGAAGCGAGCGGCGAATGGCGCGACCACACTTGGGCGCAGATGGACCGTCTGATCGGGCGCTGGCAGGCGGCGCTCCAGCGCGAGCCGCTGCAGCCGGGCGACCGGGTGGCCATCATTCTGCGCAACTCACCTACCTGGGTCGCACTGGACCAGGCGGCCATGGGCTTGGGTCTGGTGTTGGTGCCGCTGTACACCCAGGATCGCCCCGACAACGTCGCTTACATCATTCAGAACTGCGGCGCCAAGCTGCTGCTGTTCGAGAAACCGGAGCAGTGGGCCGCCTTCGCCGACGTGAAGGAGCAACTCGCCAGCCTGGTGCGCGTGCTGTGCCTGCAGCCGCTGCAGGGTACGCCTGCCGACCCGAGGCTCTCGAGCGTGGCCGCCTGGCTGCCGGAAAGCGGCGGGGCGTTCCAGCATGTCAACCGGGATCCGCACAGGCTCGCGAGCATCATCTATACGTCCGGCACCACCGGGCGCCCCAAGGGCGTCATGTTGAGCCATCACAACATGCTGTCCAACGCCTACAACGCCGTGCGGCTGTTCGACGTCAGCGCTCAGGATACCTTTCTGTCCTTCCTGCCCCTGTCGCATACTTTCGAGCGCACCTGCGGGTACTACCTCACGGTCATGGCCGGCGCCCGCGTGGCCTACGCCCGCTCCATAACACAGCTTGCCGAGGACCTCGTCACCATCCGGCCTACGCTGCTCATCTCGGTACCGCGCATCTACGAGCGCGTCTACGCCGCGATCAAGGCCAAGCTGGCGGACGGGCCGGCCGCGCGTCGGAAGCTCTTCGAACTCGCCACCGCCGTGGGATGGGCGCGTTTCGAGCACCAGCAGGGCCGCGGGCCATGGAGGCCCGGCTTTTTGCTCTGGCCGGTGTTGCAGAAGCTGGTGGCCGACAAGGTCCTGGCGCGGCTGGGAGGGAGGCTGCGGGCGGCCGTCAGCGGAGGGGCTGCGCTGCCGCCGGATGTGGCCCGAGTCTTCATCGGACTCGGTCTGCCCCTGCTCCAGGGATATGGCCTGACGGAGACCAGCCCGGTGGTCAGCGGCAACCGTGTCGAGAACAATGTTCCCGCCAGCATCGGGCAACCGATCCCCGGCGTGCAGGTGAAGATCGGCGACAGAGACGCGCTCCTGGTCAAGGGGCCCAACGTCATGCTCGGCTACTGGCAGAACCCTGAGGCGACCAAGGCCATGTTCACCGCGGACGGCTGGCTCAACACCGGCGACACCGCGCGCATCAACGGCGAGGGGCGGATCTTCATCACCGGGCGTCTCAAGGAGATCATCGTCCTGTCCAACGGCGAAAAGGTGCCGCCGGTGGATATGGAGGCCGCCATTGCGCGCGACCCGTTCTTCGAGCAGGTGATGGTCATCGGCGAAGGTAAGCCTTATTTGTCCGTGTTCGTGGTGCCGAACAAGGAGTTGTGGGTCAAGGCCGCGGCCGAGCACGGGCTGGACCCGGCCTCGCCGTTGTCGGCCCGCACGCAGCAGGCCGAGCAACTGGTGCTCGAGCGCATCAACGCGCAGATCAAAGCATTCCCCGGCTATGCCCAGATCCGGCGTGCGACCGTGATCCCAGAGGCGTGGACCATCGAGAACGGCCTGCTCACGCCCACGCTCAAGCTCAAGCGTGCCCGCGTCCTGGACCAGCATCGGACCGAGTATGAACAGCTCTACGCGGGGCATTGAGATGGCCTCGGAGGGCGGGCCGGTGCAGCTGCCGACGGACCGCGAGCCGGTCCTGCGCGTGGTGCCCATGCCGGCCGACGCCAACCCGACCGGAGACATCTTCGGCGGCTGGATCATGTCCCAGGTCGATATCGCGGGCAGCATTCCCGCCATGCGCGTCGCGAAGGGCCGGGTAGCGACCGTCGCGGTCAACTCCTTCGTTTTCAAGCAGCCGGTCCTGATCGGCGATCTCGTCAGCTTCTACGCCAGGGTGGTCAGGGTGGGGCGCACGTCCGTCACGGTCGACGTCGAGGTGTTTGCCCAACGACGCGTTCAGGACGAAGTGATAGTCAAGGTCACAGAGGCGACGTTGACCTACGTCGCCGTGGATCAGAACCGTAAGCCGCGGCCCGTTGGACCTCGGTAGTAGGGCCGCAGCTCGGGATTGGAGAGCACTGCACTAGGGCATCGGGATATAACGTGACAATGACGCAAAGCGGAGGGTCCACCATGGAAGCCAGGACAAGAACGACGTTTGCTCACCTCAGCGTGATGGCGGCCTTGACCGCTTACACGGGAGCGGCTGGCGCGGCCGGGTTTGCATTGACCGAGAACAGCGCAAGTGGGCTGGGGAACGCCTACGCCGGCCAGGCGGCAGTGGCTCAGGATGCCACCACGATATTCGCCAATCCAGCCGGCATGTCCTTCCTGCCGGGGCCGCAGGTGGTCCTCGGCGTCGCAGCAATCGATTTCTCCGCCAAGTTCAGCAATAACGGGTCTTCCATCCCAGCGCTGGCAACGATCACGGGTTCACAGCCGGGAGACAACGGCGGTAACGCGGGTTCGTTGATTCCCCTGGGGAACTTCTACGCCACGCTGCCGCTGGGCGAGAAGTTCACTATAGGGATCGGGGTCAACGTGCCGTTCGGCCTCAGGACCGAGTACGACGACACCTGGATCGGCCGCTTCCAAGGCATCAAGTCCAACATCACGACAATCAACTACAACCCAGCGGTGGCCTACAAGGTGACGGACACCATTTCCATCGGTGCGGGCGTGAACTACCAGTTCCTACAGACGGACCTCACCAATGCCGTGGCTACCCCTGCCGGCGAGGGTCTCACCGAGCTCACCGCGCAGGATGCGGCATGGGGCTGGAACCTGGGTGCGATCTTTCAGATAAGCCCGGACATGCGGATCGGCGCGAGCTACCGCTCCCGGCTGAACTACGAACTGCAAGGGAGCGCCAACACGACCTTTAACTCCAACGGGGCGTCTGTACCAGGAGCCAGTTT
>DATJVW010000069.1:0-3055 GCA_035501675.1 Burkholderiales bacterium | reverse complement strand
TCCACGATCTCCACCACGCGCATGCGCGGGTCGAGCGAGCTGTAGGGATCCTGGAACACGATCTGGAAGTCCTTGCGGAGAGGCCGCAGCGCACTGGGTGTCAGGGTACCGAGGTCGACGCCCTCGAAGCGCACACTTCCGCCCGTCATGGGCACCAGCCGCAGGATGCCCTTGCCGACTGTTGTCTTGCCGCAGCCCGACTCGCCTACGAGCGCCAGCGTGCGGCCTGAGCTGATCTCGAGTGAAACGCCATCCACGGCCTTCACGTGGGCCACGACCCGCTTGAAGATGCCTCTGCGAATCGGAAAGTGGACTTTCAGATCGTCGACGGCCAGCAGCGGGGCAGGTGTGGTCGCCGGCGCGATCGTCGTAGCGGCGCCCTCGCGCGCTGGGGTCGCGGAGCGCCCGGCTGCTGTCTTGTCGCGCTCGTCGTACAGGTGACAGCGAACCACGTGCCCTGCGCCGATCTCGATGACGGCTGGCGCTTCGGCCCGGCAACGCGCCCAGGCGAAGTCGCACCGATCCGCGAAACGGCACCCGACGAATTCCTGCGACAAGGCGGGCACCGTTCCTGGGATCACGGCCAGCGCACCGTGCCGGTGCGCGGCATCCGGTACCGCCTCGAACAGTTTCTTCGAGTACGGATGCGCTGGGCGGGCGAAGAAGCTCGTCGCCGGCGCGAGCTCGACGATCTCCCCGGCGTACATGACGGCGACACGGTGCGCCATCTGCGCGACCACACCGAGGTCATGCGTGATCAGCAGCACGGACATGCGGGCCTTGGCTTGCAGCTCGCGCAGCAGCTCGAGCACCTGCGCCTGAATCGTCACATCGAGCGCGGTGGTGGGCTCGTCCGCAATCAGCAGAGCCGGATTGCAGGCAAGCGCGATCGCGATCATCACGCGCTGCTTCATTCCGCCCGACATCTGGAACGGATATTCGTCGATCCGCTGCTTCGCATCGGGGATGCGGACGGCGTCAAGCAGCTCGAGCGCGCGCCGCCGTGCTGCTTCGCCCCGCAGCCCGATGTGCCGCTCGAGCACCTCGCCGATCTGCTCGCCGACCCGCATCACGGCGTTGAGGCTGGTGGCAGGCTCCTGGAAGATCATGGCGATGCGCCCGCCGCGCACGGTGCGCATGGCCGCCTCCGGCAGGCTCAGCACGTCCACGCCGTCCATCAGGACCTGGCCCGCGACGACGCGGCCTGCGTCCGGCAGCAGGCGCATGATCGACAGCGCAGTGATCGACTTGCCGCTCCCCGACTCTCCCAGCAGCGCGAAGGTCTCGCCAGCCTCGATGGTGAACGAGAGGCCGTCGACCGCGCGCACCACCGTGTCGCCGCTTGCCAGCCACGTATGCAGCTGTTTGACTTCCAGCAGGGCAGGATTTGCGCTCATTGCTCAGGCAGTCCGCGCCGAACGTGCGAACAGCCGACGGAGCTGCGCGGCAGTGCCGGAGCGCACGCGCGGGTCGAAAGCGTCGCGCACCGAGTCGGAGAACAGGTTGGCCGACAGCACCAGCAGGAACATGAACACAAATGCAGCGGCGAGCGACCACCACACCACCGGATCGCGCGCCAGCTCCAGGCGCGCGCTGTTGATCATGGTGCCGAAGCTGATCATCGACGGATCGACGCCGACCCCGACGTAGGAGAGCACGGCTTCGGCCAGCACCAGGGCGCTGAACTCCATCACGACCGTGATCAGCACGATATGCATGACGTTCGGGATCAGATGACGGGTGATGATGCGCCAGGGGCGAACGCCGAAGGCGTGCGCAGCCTCCACGTAGTCAAGCTCCCGCAGCTTGAGGACTTCGCCACGCAAGAGCCGGCAGAGACCGGTCCACGTGGTGATGCCCAGGATGATGCACAGGAACAGCAGCCTCACGTCGGCACGCTGAGTGACGGTTTCGAACATCTCCGGGTGCAGGTCCATCCAGGTCTGCGTGATCAGCACCGCCGCCGCGATGAGCAGCACGCCAGGGATCGCATTCAACGTCGTGTAGACATACTGAATGGCGTCGTCGATCCATCCGCCGAAGTATCCTGCCATCACCCCCAGCAGCAGCGCGAACGGCAGCATGACCAAAGTCGTGAGCGTGCCGATGACCAGCCCCGTGCGAATGCTCTTGAGCGCTTCGTAGAACACGTCCTGGCCGACTTTGTCCGTTCCAAGCACGTGGTAGCGCGAGCTCAAGAGCGCGAGCGGGACGGCGACCGCCAGAACGAAGCCCGCAGTCACGAGCATCGCGCGCCACGGCACCCCGGTCGTCCCGTGGATGATGGCCGACAGCATGCCGCCGAAATCCGACTTGTGGGTGCCGGCCAGCCAGGCTGCGATCAGCATGGTGAGCACGATCCAGAACACGGCTGCGACGCCGATCCCGCCGATCATGCCGCGCAGCACGTCGGGCACCAGCTCCTGCGCGGGATCTTTCAGGTGTGCGCCGCCGAACTTGAGCCGTGGAAACTCGCGCGCCTGGGTTCCGTCGGGCCGCTGGATGGTTTCCTTGGAAAAGGAGTAGGCGGCGAACGGCGCCGAATAGGTTTTCTCCAGGCGCCGCCCGAGCGGAGCGACTAGCGCGTCGAACACGCTGCGCACTTCCACCGCGTAGTTGATTTTGCCCTCCGGCGTTTTCGCGTCCAGGCGCGGGCGATAGTGCATCGAGTCGAGCAGGCCGATCACGACGAACACGCTCAGGACCACCAGCGAGCACATGCCATAGCGGCTGCGCGCCACCTTTCCCCAAGGCGCGCGCAGATGCTCATGCCGGCGGATGTACCACGCGCTCACGATCACCACCGCAACCAGCAGGAAGACGAGCCGGTCAGTCCACAGGATAACGGGTATGAAAGGCATGGCGGGCTATTGGAAGCGCACGCGCGGGTCGACGAGCGTGTAGGAGATGTCGGTTAGGATTAGCCCGACGATGTACAGCACGGCGCCCAGAAACACCATGGCGCGCACGACCAGGAAATCCTGAGAGCGGATCGCCTCGATGGTGTAGCTCCCTAACCCCGGTATGCCGAAGAATGATTCGAACACCAGGCTGC
>DATJVW010000068.1:0-2848 GCA_035501675.1 Burkholderiales bacterium | reverse complement strand
CCTGATGGGATGTTCGGGAAGGGCTCAGTCGGCGAGCCGTTGAGCAGCGCTTCACGGGAGATCCCGCATCGCGAGGCAGACCGCGCCACCGCTGCAGCGTCGAGTCGGCGTAGGCAATAATGGGTGCGAGTATCGCGACGGGGGAGTCGGTCGTGCTCGCGGCCGAGGACTGGCTACCGCTCCGCGGACCGTCGACCCTTACCAACACCTGTCATGCCGTCGTGCTTACCGCGTTGGGGGGCCGAGTGTTTAATCCGAGCAGGGCGAGACCAAGGGATGCCTGCCGCGGCAGGCGCGAGGGAGCCGGTATTCGCGCCGGCGTCGCTGGGCCGGCCTGCAGGCGACATTTCCTCTCTGATAGCCAACCGGGCAATCGTGGTTCGCGTGAATCGAGGGCCCGAAAGGGAAGGATCTACGCGGATCCGTAGTCGGCAGGGCGCCCGGAGGATCGCTCAGGAACGGATCGGACCGCAACTCATATGACGCCCGATTGGACTCGGCGTCGAGATGTCAGTCCCAAGTGCCTGTGGTCGCAGTCACGCGTCGACCGGGGCCTGGCCAGGACCTGGAAACGGGAGCTGCAACTTCCAATGCGCGTCCAGAGGGCTTGCCAGCGTCGAGATTGAGCATCCCGAATCAGCACTGAAATCTAACGTATATTCACCGTCCGCCGCCGTGATGTTAACGCGGCACGCTGCCACTCGTCCCACTCCCATGCGCCTGCCACGCACCGTCATCGTCCTTGGGCTGGTCAGCCTGTTCAACGACCTGGCGTCGGAGATCGTAGTGCCCTTGATCCCTATCCTGCTGGCCACGGTGCTCGGCGCGGGACCAGTGGCGCTAGGGCTCATCGAGGGCGTGGCCGATGCCGTGGCGTCGCTGCTCAAGCTGTGGTCGGGGCGGCGCTCCGATGCGCTCGGCGGGCGGCGCAAAGGCCTGACATTGGCGGGGTATGTGATATCCAACGTAGCGCGCCCGCTGCTGGGGTTGGCCAGTGGCTGGGGGCTCGTTTTGCTCTTGCGCGTCGTCGATCGCGTGGGGAAGGGTCTGCGGACGGCGCCGCGCGACGCGCTGATTGCCGATGCGACTTCGATGGACATTCGCGGGTATGCCTTCGGGTTCCAGCGGGCGCTCGACAATGCCGGAGCGTTGGGCGGCAGTTTGGTCGCGGCCGCGGTGCTTGCCTGGTCCGGCGTGACGTTGACCCAGATGATCCTGTTGTCGGCGATCCCGGGATTCGCCGCGGTGCTTTGCCTCGCCGCGGGCGTGAAAGAGGCGCCGCAGACGGGCTTCGTACCGCCAGCAGCTCCACCGCTGAGCTGGCGTGCGTTGAGCCCCGCCATGCGCCGCTATCTGTTGGTTCTCGGGCTGTTCACGCTGGCGCGTGCTTCGGAAACGTTCATCCTGCTGTTGGGTCACGAGCGGGGTGTACTCACGGTGGAGCTGTTGCTGCTCTGGGCCACAATGAGCCTGGCCAAGGCGCTGACCTCGACGCTGGGCGGCCGAATGGCGGACCGGATGTCCCGAGGCACGGTGATCGTCACGAGTTGGTCCGCGTTCGCTGCGACGTTCGCGCTGTTCGCGCTGTTCCCAGGCCAGCTTGCGTTGTGGCTGATCACCGTGGTGTACGGACTGTTCGCAGGCTTCGGCGAGGGTGCAGAGCGCGCCGTGATCAGCGACTTCGCTTCCGCAGAAGAGCGGGGCACGGCATTCGGCTGGTATAACCTCGTGCTGGGCCTCGCGGCGGTTCCTGCGGGAGTGCTATTTGGCGGCGTGTGGCACTACCTTCATGCGCCGGCCGCCTTCCTGTTGGCCGCCGCGATCGCTGCCGCCGCAGTCGTGCTGCTGCGGATGTGGGCCTGGCCCGCCCGCGGCCCCAAGCGGTAGCTGCGTAACGCCGATCGCCCTATGCCAATCGCCACCTTGGACGGCATCTCGCTGGCCTACGGTCACGACCCCCTGCTCGACCGCGTGGAGCTGACCCTCGACGCGGGAGAAAAAGTGGCGCTCGTCGGGCGCAATGGCGCAGGGAAGAGCAGCTTGCTCAAGGTGCTCTCAGGGGATGGTTTGCCAGACGAAGGGCAGGTGTGGCGCCGGCCGGGGTTGCGTCTGGCCTGGGTTGCGCAGGAGCCGCTGCTGGATGATGCCAGGACCGTGTTCGACGCTGTCGCAGACGGCCTGGGTGAGGTGCGCGATCTCCTGACCGCATACGAGGTAGCGGCGCGCACCGCTGCGTCGGGTCAAGCCGGGGCGGTAACGCGCCTGGAACAGCTCGGTACCGAGCTCGACGCGGCGGACGGTTGGCGGCTCAAGTCGCGAGTGGACGCGGTGTTGAATCGGCTGGCGTTGTCCGGGCAGAGCAGCGTAGGCGCACTCTCGGGCGGCCAGCGCAAGCGCGTGGCGCTGGCGCGTGCACTGGTGGGCGAGCCCGAGTTGCTGCTGCTGGACGAGCCGACGAATCATCTCGACATCGCCGCGATCGAATGGCTCGAAGAGCTCCTGCTCGAATTTGCCGGGGCGTTGCTGTTTGTCACGCACGACCGCGTTTTCCTGGACCGGGTGGCAAGCCGCATCTTGGAGCTGGACCGCGGGAAGCTCACGAGCTATCCGGGGAAGTTTGCCGCTTATCGCGCCCGCAAGGAGACGGAGCTCGAGGAGGAGGCGCTGCGCCAGCAGAAGTTCGACCGTCTGCTCAGTCAGGAGGAGGCTTGGATCCGGCGCGGTGTGGAAGCCAGACGCACTCGCGAGCAGTGGCGCATCCGGCGGCTGGAACGGCTGCGAGACGAAAGGGCAGCCCGGCGCGAGCGCATGGGCAGCGTCACGCTCGCGCTCGACGAAGGCGAGCGCT
>DATJVW010000067.1:0-5160 GCA_035501675.1 Burkholderiales bacterium | reverse complement strand
GCAAGTCGGCCAACTTTGACCTGCTGTCAGTCTAACCGCCGCGAGACGGCCGAATTGATGATCAGAATCCCACGAGCGTCCATTGAGCTCCCTCGTGTAGGCTCACCGCAGTCTGTCATACCGCCTGTGCTGGCTGCGAGCGCGCGTTGCTGGTGTGGGTTGCTTGTCGCCCCGTGGTCGCGCGTCGCATAACAGCCTTCGCGCCGCCTCGCTCCGTAATCGCACGCGCGGCATGGTTTCTTCTGGTCTCCTACGTCTTCGTCGCGGTGCATCTCGCCCTGAGAGCGCTCGGCGCAGCGGTGTTCAGGTCCAGCGTGGCTGACCCATCCTTCGAGATTGGGCGGGCGTGGGACGGCGCCGCCTGCAGCAGCCCCGCTGGCGACGCTGTCTCTCGAACGGGAGATGGCGTAGTCTCGCGCCGCGGGGGAAATATCCCATGGGCGACGTGCCGCACTCACTGAAGGGCTGCTCATGTCCATCACACTCACCGTGAACAGCGAGAAACACGAGCTCGATATCGACCCGCAGATGCCGCTGCTGTGGGCCATCCGCGATCATCTGCAGCTCACCGGCACGAAATTTGGCTGTGGTATGGCGCTCTGCGGCGCCTGCACGGTGCACATCGACGGTCAGGCGACGCGCTCGTGCATCACGCCGGTGTCGGCGGCGCAGGGCAAGCAGGTCACTACAATCGAAGGCCTGTCGACGTCCGCCGGCCACGCAGTGCAGGAAGCGTGGGTCAGCCTCAACGTGCCCCAATGCGGCTACTGCCAGAGCGGGCAGGTGATGTCGGCGTCCGCGCTGCTTGCGAGCAACCCGAAGCCCAGCGATGCGGATATCAACTCTGCCATGGCGGGCAACATCTGTCGCTGCTGTACCTATGTGCGCATCCGCAGCGCCATCCACCAGGCGGCCGAGTCCCTGTCCGCCTCGGCCCACGGCTGAACTCGGCCGAGTCGCAAGCTGCCGGCACCGAAGGATCGCACCATGCACTTTCGTCACCTCGCCGACAGCGCTGCGCCGGGTAGCGTGGCGCCTTCTGACCTCACCCGCCGTCAGTTCCTGAAGCTGACGACAGTTGCCGGCACCGGGCTCACGCTCGGCCTGGTGCTGCCCGGTTGCGGTCCGAAGTCCGCTTCCACAGGAGCTGCAGCCACGGGGGCCCTCGTCATGCCTTTCGTGCACATCGCGCCCGACAACACGGTCACGGTGATCTGCAAGCATCTCGAAGCAGGCCAGGGCGTGTGGACTGGACTACCGGCGATCGTGGCCGAGGAGCTCGACGCTTCCTGGGAGCAGATGCGCGTGGAGAACGCACCCGCCGAAGTGCCGCTGTACGGCAACCTTGCGTTCGGCGGCAAGATCCAGGCTACTGGCGGCTCGACAGCGACCGCCAACTCCTGGCAGCAGCTGCGCCGGGCGGGGGCGACGGCGCGCGCCATGCTGGTGGCGGCGGCGGCGAAGCGGTGGAACGTTCCGGTAGCCGAAATCACGGTCAGCGAGGGCGTGGTGGCACACGCCGGGGCCGGCAGGAAGTCGAGCTTCGGCGACCTGGCAGGCAGCGCTGCGCGGGAGCCCGTTCCGACCAACGTCGCCCTAAAGGACCCCGCCAGCTTCAGTATCATCGGCAATGAGAAACTGCCGCGGCTCGACAGCCGCGCCAAGTCAACCGGCAAGCAGCAGTTTGCGATCGACGTCATGCTGCCCGGCATGATGACCGCCATGGTCATGCGGCCACCACGTTTTGGCGGCAGGGTGAGCTCCTTGGACGCCACAAAAGCCAAGGCCGTGCCCGGAGTGGTGGACGTGGTGCAGATTCCGCGCGGCGTCGCGGTCGTCGGCCGCGACACGTGGTCGGCGAAGAAGGGCCGTGAGGCCCTCAGCGTGACCTGGGACGAGTCGGCTGCGGAGAAGCGCGGGACCGCGGAGCTGTTGAAGGAATACCGCGCCATGGGACGCGGCAAGGTGGCAGTGAGTGTCCTCACGCGCGGCGAGACGGAAGCTGTCCTGGCGCATGCCGTGCATCGCGTGGAAGGCGAGTTCGAGTTTCCCTACCTCGCGCATGCGTCCATGGAGCCGCTCACTGCGGTGTGCCGGCTCGGCCCCGACAAATGCGAGATCTGGGCGGGATGTCAGTTCCAGACCATCGACCAAGGCAATGCCGCGGCGGCGGTGGGACTCAAGCCCGAGCAGGTGTTCATCAACACGCTCGCCGCGGGCGGCACCTTCGGGCGCCGCGCGAATCCGGAGTCCGACTACATCGCTGAGGTCGCCTCCATCGCCAAGGCGACCGGCGGCAAGTACGCGGTGCGGCTCATCTTGACCCGCGAGGACGACATCACTGGCGGGCGCTACCGGCCGCTCAACTACCACCGCGTCACTGCCGCCATCGCTAAAGATGGCAAGGTCGCCTACCGCCAGCGCGTTGTCGGTCAATCGATCGTCGGCGACACGCCGTTTGCGGGCATGATCAAGAACGGCGTCGACCCGACGGCGGTCGGCGGCAGCGCCCCCGAGCAATACGACCTCGATCATGCCGACGTGAGCTGGTCACGGGCGAAGGTCGGCGTGCCGGTGCTGTGGTGGCGGTCCGTCGAGAACACCCACATGGCCTACTCCAAGGAAGTCATGATCGACGAGCTGGCTCAGGCTGCCGGGAAGGACCCAGTCGAATTTCGCCTGAGCCTTCTCGGCCAACATCCGCGCGCCGCCGCCGCGCTCAAGTTGGTCGCCGAGAAGGCCGGCTGGGACAGGCCCTTCCCGAAGGAGAAGGGTCGTGGGCGTGGGGTTGCTGTGCATGAATCGTTTGGCTCGGTGGTGGCCCAGGTGGCGGAAGTCACGGTGCGCGGCGACAAAATCAGTGTCGATCGCGTGGTATGCGCTGTCGATTGCGGTATCGCGGTGACACCCGACGTGGTCAAGGCGCAGATGCAGAGCGGCATCGGCTACGGGCTCTCCGCGGCGCTGTACGGCAAGATCACGCTGACCGACGGGCACGTCGATCAGACCAACTTCCACCAGTACCAGGTGCTGCGCATCGACGACATGCCGCGGGTTATCGAGGTGCACATTGTGCCTTCGAGCAATCCGCCTTCCGGGGTGGGTGAGCCCGGCACGCCGCCGATTGCACCCGCGGTGGCCAACGCCGTGCGGGCCGCGACCGGCATCCGCCTGCGCACGCTGCCCTTCGATCTGGCGGGGGCGCGCCGCGCAGTCTGAGCGGACGGCGGCGGCCTACACCGCGGCGAAACTGCGAAGCGTCCGCTGGGGGTAAATCTCTGTTATTCGCCGCGTTCGCTGCCGAGCAACCACATCGGGGGATCAGGACCTTAAGTACGCGTATCTCGCCAGAAAATATTGGACGCCGTGGCCTTAGGTTTCGTCATGATTTCAGCAACGTAGCTCGCTTTAACCGCTGGACTGAAAATCCGCGTGTCGGTGGTTCGATTCCGCCCCTGGCCACCATTCAAAATCAAAACGTTGGTCGAGAATGACACGGACGTAAAGTGTCCAATATTTATTGGACAGTCCCTCCTAGTGTCTCCGTCCTCGATCCGAAGAGAAAAGTGACGACTGCAATCGGGCCGCCCTCAGCCCGATGAATCCACGCCGGAACCCACGTTCCGACTGCAACACTGAGCAGAACCACGATGAGCGCAACGACACAGTGCTTACCTATTTCGGCTGCAGGCTTGACACCGCGCATTTTGGCGAGTCGGTACGTAAGCGCTGAGAGCAGAACAAAGCCCCAGAGGATGGATAGCCAGTTCGTCCACGGTGGACTAGTCGTGACAACGAGGGCCACGAAACTCAAGGACACGAGCAATCGGGCTAGAAAGTTACTCACCGTCGTTTGGAATGCGTCGCGCTCCGGGAGCCGTTCGGCTTCCTGGTAAATGTGCACGCTGAGGGCGTCAGTCAGATTGTCGCCGAGTGCGAGGATCAGAAGGCTGCTGGCTATTGCAACCCGACTCGTCGTGGCGGCGTTGAGTCCCAAGATGAGCCCGATACTGGTGACGATAGCCGCCGGACCGCCAAAGCTGACGCGCCGAAGCCCTGACAGTGCTGCGCGCGCGGAGTGGCTGGCGCGCACGGACATCAATGGTCGATCACGTCCGTCTACTAGTGTCATGTCGGTTCCCTGCTCTGCGACACCGGTGCCGGGGTGGATGCCCTTGAGCCTTATAGTTCTCTGAAGGCGGAGTGTGCAATTCGCACAACTGCTCCCTCAGCACGAGCACTTCTGCCGACGCTCGAGGGCCACCCAATCGCGCGGCGGCACGCGGCTATCCTGATCGCGCTCGCGCTTTTTGCCCATAGACGTCATCTATGTAGCTCGTAGAAACGATTCATTGGACGCTCGAGATGGCGCCTCGTTACCGTGGGCAACGTGGAACTCGGCGATCAGGACTAGGGGCTGCGACGGCTTTCGGGCCCCTAAGGTTTTCGGTAAGTCCGTATCGACCGAGCCGCGAGGTGAGGCTAGGTTGTAGCGGGCCGCAGGCAACGGATGAATTACAGTATGGGCTAAGCAAGCACGCGCCTTCACGCCACCCAAGGCGATGGAGATGGTCCGCGTCCTCGCGCAGGGCCACGAGGCGGTGGCAAAAACCGCCCGCAAGATCTTTCCCGTGACGGAGCAGGCTTGCGACCAGGCCACTGCCGATCTCCTGACCCAGCGGCCCGATATTCGTGAGAAGACCGTCTGGATGCTGCGCAGTCTTCTCGAGGATTAGCGTGTCGATTCATTGACGCGGCACGAACGGAGAGAACATGGCAACTGAAAGCAAGTGCCCAGTCACGGGCGGAAGCCACACACACACCAACCGTGAGTGGTGGCCGAATCAGCTGGACCTTCGGGTCCTCCACCAGCACTCCAGCCTGTCCAATCCGATGGGCGAGGCGTTCGACTACGCCAAGGAATTCAAGAGTCTCGACCTGAATGCCGTGATCAAGGACCTTTATGCCTTGATGACGGACTCGCAGGATTGGTGGCCGGCCGACTTTGGCCACTACGGGGGGCTGATCATTCGCATGGCGTGGCACGCCGCCGGCACGTACCGCATCGGCGACGGCCGCGGCGGCGCCGGAGCCGGCCAGCAGCGCTTCGCGCCAACCAATAGCTGGCCGGACAATGCGAACCTCGATAAGGCGCGGCGG
>DATJVW010000066.1:0-6638 GCA_035501675.1 Burkholderiales bacterium | reverse complement strand
CGACACTTAGCTGATCATTCTGAGCACTCTAATGGACGGTATCCGGTGATTCGATAGTGACTCCATGGCATCCCCCACCCCAACCTCCCCCGCTCGCGGGGGAGGGAGTAGGGAGGGGGCAATCGCTGCCGAACTCACTTTACGCTCTAGGACGCGGCCCCAGGTCCGCGTCGCAGTTGCTCCGAGAGATGGCGAATGAGGGACTGGAGGAGCATGAAACTCAGAATCCGCAGTCCGCGCGATTTCTATTCGGGCCTGATCTTCCTGTTGTTTGGTTCGCTCGCATTCTTCATGGCCCGCGACTATCCGCTCGGAAGCGCGGTGCGCATGGGACCGGGGTACTTCCCATCGGTCCTGGGAGCCTTGCTTGCGGGTCTGGGCTTGGTCATCGTCGGTCGTTCTCTAGCGCTGGAGGGTCCAAAGGTCACGGGCTTCGCGCTCCGGTCGCTGATCCTCGTCCTGGCCGCCGTGCTTGCCTTCGGCCTGTTATTGGAGCCCGTCGGGCTTGTCGTAGCCACGGTTGCGCTCGTCGTCATCGGCTGTCTGGCCGGCACGGAGTTTCGCTGGCGTGATGTCGCGATTCTCTGCGTCATCCTAATCGCCCTCGCGCTCGGGCTGTTCGTCTACGGACTGGGTCTGCCGCTGAAGGTCTGGCCGGTCTGATGGAGCTCCTATCCAACCTGGCTCAAGGCTTCGCCGTCGCGCTCACGGCAGTCAACCTGCTTTACTGCCTGATCGGGGTCGTGCTGGGAACATTGATCGGCGTTCTGCCGGGCATCGGACCCGTGGCCACGATCGCGATGCTTCTGCCGATCACGTTCAACCTACCGCCCGTTTCGGCGCTCATCATGCTCGCCGGCATCTACTACGGCGCGCAATACGGCGGCTCCACGACCGCGATCCTCGTCAACCTGCCGGGCGAAGCTTCGTCCGTGGTGACGATGCTCGATGGCTACCAGATGGCGCGTCAAGGGCGTGCCGGCCCTGCTCTGGCGATTGCCGCCATCGGCTCGTTCTTCGCGGGGTGTGTGTCGACGCTGCTGCTGGCGATGTTTTCGCCGCCGCTCGCCGAGATCGCCTTCAAGTTCGGGCCGGCGGAATATTTCTCGCTCATGGTCCTCGGCCTCATTGCGGCTGTCGTGCTGGCGCGCGGCTCACTGCTGAAGGCCCTCGGTATGATCGTTCTCGGCCTGCTTTTGGGGCTGGTGGGAACCGATGTCAACTCGGGCACGCAGCGCTATGTGTTCGGCTTGCCCGAGCTCTCCGACGGGCTGGGCTTTGTCGTCGTTGGGATGGGGCTTTTCGCGTTCGCCGAAATCGTGCGCAACCTGGAGGTCACCGAGACGCGCGAGGTGTTCACCGCCAACGTGACCGGGTTGATGCCGACAGTCAAGGACCTCAAAGCTTCCTGGAAAGCAATCTTGCGCGGCACCGGTTTGGGGTCGTTACTGGGCATCCTCCCGGGTGGCGGCGCAGTGCTGGCCTCCTTTGCCGCTTACACACTTGAGAAGCGGGTTGCGAAGGATCCCTCTCGATTCGGAAAAGGCGCGATCGAGGGGGTTGCGTCCCCGGAGTCGGCCAACAACGCCGCTGCTCAGACCTCTTTCATTCCCATGCTCACGCTCGGCATTCCGCCCAATCCGGTCATGGCACTCATGATCGGCGCGATGACGATCCAAGGCATTCAGCCGGGACCGCAGGTCATGACCCAACGACCCGATCTGTTCTGGGGCATGATCGCGAGCATGTGGGTGGGGAACCTGCTGCTGCTCGCTTTGAATCTCCCGTTGATCGGAATCTGGGTGCGATTGCTGAGAGTGCCGTACCGGCTTCTCTATCCCGCGATCATGCTGTTCTGTTGCATCGGCGTGTACAGCCTGAGCAATCAGACGATGGACGTCGTGCTGACGGCGGCCTTCGGACTGCTCGGCTATCTGTTCGTCAAGCTCGATTGCGAGCCCGCTCCGCTGTTGCTCGGATTCATCCTCGGCCCGATGATGGAAGAAAACCTGCGGCGAGCGATGCTGATCTCGCGGGGCGACTGGAGCGTGTTCGTCACACGTCCCTTGAGCCTGACGCTGCTGCTCGTGGCCGCCGTGTTGCTCCTCATGATTGTTGCACCGGCCGTGCGCAAGACACGGGAAGAGACCTTTCAGGAATCGGCCCGTTAGGACGCCCTGAACCCTGGGCTCAGCCACAGATGTTGGAAAGCGCGAGCTATTTAGGCGGAACGGCTTTAGCTCGCGACATTGGGAGGGGCGTCCAATATGACCAGAAAGCTCTGCGCTCTTGTGCTCTCGGCCGCGCTCATCTGGACATGCCTCGTCGCTAAGGGGCTCGCGCAAACGTACCCGAGCCGGCCGATTCGAATCATCGTGCCAGCGGCTGCGGGAGGCGTACAGGACGTAATAGCGCGAAGGCTCACCGACAAGCTGACGCGATCCCTTGGACAGCCGATCGTCGTGGACAACCGACCTGGAGCGAATGGCTTCATCGGCGCGGAAGGGGCGGCACGAGCCAAGCCCGACGGTTACACGGTGCTGTTTGCTGCCGTGAACGTGCTGTGTATCAACCCCGCGCTATTTCAGAGCCTGCCGTACGACCCGGTCCGGGACTTCGCGCCCATCACCTTGGCGGGCCGGGGCAGCCCCATCCTCCTCGTCAGCACGCGGCTACCGGTCAAGTCTCTGTCGGAATTCATCCAGTACGCCAAGGCGCGCCCAGGACAAGTGACCTATGGATCCCCGGCCGTCGGTTCGCCTCAGCACATTGCTGCAAGGTTGTTGGAGCAACTCACCGGCGTAGAGATGGTGCACGTACCGTATAAGAACCAGCCACAGGTGATCACCGATCTCATCGGTGGCCAGATCGACATGGCTATAGAGTTCGCCTCGGTGGCGACCCCGCATGTCCAGGCAGGCAAAGTTCGCGCGCTGGCGATCGTTGGGCCGCATCGCAAGCCGGTCCTGCCCGACATCCCGACTGCAGCCGAGCTCGGCCTCCCGGGCTTCGACTTGACGGCCTGGAACGGTTTCCTGGTCCCCGCGGGCACGCCGCCGGAGATCGTGGCAAGGCTGAACAAAGAATTCGTCGCAGCGCTGAGGCAACCCGAGTTCGTCGCGTGGATCGAAAGCCTCGGAAGCGAGGTCGTGGCCAGCACACCGGACGAGTTCGCGCGCTATATCAAGCTGGAACTCGCAAGGTGGTCCAAGATCGTGAAGGAGACGAAGGTTCAGTTGGACTAATGTGAGGAGTCGGGGCGCAGCCTGGTCGGCGTCGGCACACAAGGGGATGTGTCATGAAACTACCAAACATTGTTTTCGGCTGCCTGGTGCTCGCGCTGTCCAACAGTTCGACCCTAACGCAAGCCGCCGACAACTATCCAAGCAAGCCCGTCCGATGGATTGTTCCAGCGCCGGCCGGTGGACCAGCCGATTACCGTTCGCGGCGAATCGTGCAAAAGCTCTCTGAGGCCTGGCACCAACAGGTGGTCGTCGACAATCGCGCAGGGGCGGCCGGGATCATCGCCGCCGAAATCGGCGCACGAGCGGCGCCAGATGGGTACACGCTGCTGTATGGCCATATGGGCATGTTTGCCATCAACCCAGCGCTCTATCAGAAACTGTCCTACGACCCGCTCAAGGACTTCATTCCAGTCACAAGACTCGGCCGCGCGCCCACCATTGTTCTGGTCAATTCGCAGGTGCCGGCCAAGACGCTCGCGGAGCTGATTGCCCTCGCCAAAAGCAAGCCTGGACAACTGTCCTACGGTTCCGCCGGATCTGGTTCTCCTCAGCACATCACCGGCGAGATGTTCAAGCAATTGACGGGAGTCGACATCGTGCATATTCCCTACAAGGGATCGGCGCCGGTCATCACCGATCTCGTCGGTGGTCAAATTCAAATCGGTTTCGACTATGTCGTCCCGGCGGGCGAGCAGGTCAAAGCAGGCAAGCTGCGGGCGCTCGCCATCACAGGCCCCAAGCGCCTGGCGTATCTCCCGGATGTGCCTACCACGGCCGAAGCGGGGTTGCCCGAATTCCAATCGATCGGGTGGAGCGGTGTGTTTGTGCCGGCTGGCACGCCACCGGAGATCGTGAAAACGATTCACGATGAGATTGTTCGGATCATTCATTCGCCGGAAGAACAATCCGACGGCGCGCGATTGGGGATAGAACTCGCAGGGAGCTCGCAGGAGGAATTTCGAGAGTTCATCAAGGCCGAAATGATCAAGTGGGGAAAAGTGGTTAAAGCTTCCGGGGCGAAGGTGGATTGACCCGGCACGAATGCTCAGTACCCCGCATTCCCCGGCGTCCTGGGGAATGGGATCGCGTCGCGCACGTTCGTGAGCCCCGTCACATAGGCCACCGTGCGCTCGAAGCCCAGGCCGAAGCCCGCATGCGGCACCGTGCCGTAGCGGCGCAGGTCCCTGTACCAGGCGTAGTGTTCCTTGTCGAGACCGGCCTCGGTCATGCGCGCGTCGAGCGCCTCGAGCCGCTCCTCGCGCTGGCTGCCGCCGATGATCTCGCCGATGCCTGGAGCCAGCACATCCATCGCCGCAACGGTCTTGCCGTCGTCGTTGAGCCGCATGTAGAACGCCTTGATCTCCCTGGGGTAGTTCATCAGGATCACCGGCTTCCCGACGTGCTTCTCCGAGATGTAGCGCTCGTGCTCGGACTGCAGGTCCACGCCCCACTTGATCGGGAACTCGAACTTCCCCTTGGCCTTGTCCAAAATGCGAATGGCCTCGGTGTAATCCATCCGCACGAACTGCGAGTCGACGATGCCCTGCAGCTTGGCGATGACGCCTTTCTCGATGCGCTCCTCGAAGAACGCCATGTCGTCGGCCCGTTCGGCGAGCACCGTTGCGAAGATGTGCTTGAGCAGCGCTTCGGCCAGCGTGGCGTCGTCGGCGAGAGTGGCAAAGGCGATCTCGGGTTCGATCATCCAGAACTCCGCGAGATGTCGGCTGGTGTTGGAGTTCTCCGCGCGGAAGGTCGGCCCGAACGTGTATACCTTGGACAGCGCCATGCAATAAGTCTCGACGTTCAGTTGCCCCGAGACGGTCAGGAAGGTCTCGCGCCCGAAGAAGTCTTGCGTGAAGTCGATCCTGCCTTGAGCCGTGCGCGGCAGATTCATGAGGTCCAAGGTCGAGACGCGAAACAGTTCCCCGGCCCCTTCCGCGTCGGACGCGGTGATGATGGGCGTGTTCACCCACACGAATCCGTTGGCGTCGAAAAAGCGATGGATCGACTGTGCGATGGTGTGGCGCACGCGCGTGACCGCGCCGATGACGTTGGTGCGGGGCCTCAGATGGGCCACCTCGCGCAGAAACTCGAGCGTATGCGGCTTCGGCTGAATCGGGTAGGAATCGGGGTCCTGCACCCAGCCGATCACGTTGATCGCGCTGGCCTGCATTTCGAAAGGCTGACCCTTTGCGGGCGAGGGCACGATGTTGCCGATCGCTTCCACCGAACAGCCCGCGGTGAGCCGCAGGACCTCCTCCGCGTAATTCGGAAGCGTGTTGGGCGCGACGACTTGAACCGGATGGAAGCAGGACCCGTCGGACAGGTGGACGAAGGAAATCCCGGCTTTCGAATCGCGCCGCGTGCGCACCCAGCCCTTGATGGTGACCGGCGTGTCGGGCGGGGCCTGGCCCGCGAGGATTTGCGCGCAACTCAGAGACGTCATCTCGGACCTCGAAGCAAGACAGACGGCGGTGACACCGCTGCTTGCGATAGGGCGAATTGTGCCATCCCGGCAATTCTACAGGGCAATCGATACAATCTCGTCTCACAGCCGCGGGGGTCACCATGGACAGGAACGTGGGTTCGTCGGCCGCTTTTCCCGGCACACTGCCCAGGCCGCTCAGCTCGCAAGAAATCGATGCATATCGAGAGGGCGGCGCAGCGGTCATTCGTGGCGTCCTGCCGCTGCCCTGGGTGGAGCGCATGGGGCGTGCGGTGGACCGCATCCTGGCCAACCCCGGCAGCGCTTCGATCGAGTACACCCGTAAGCAGAGCGCGGGACGCTATTACGGGGATTTTTTCGTCTGGCTGCGCGACGCCGACTTCAAGGCGCTCATGATGGATTCGCCGCTGCCGGAGCTCGCCGCGCAGCTGATGGATAGCGGTCGCGTATCGTTCTTCTACGACCAGTTGCTGGTGAAGGAACCCGGCACGGCCGAGCCCACCCCTTTGCATCAGGACCTGCCCTATTGGCCGGTCAAAGGCGAGCACATCATGTCGGTGTGGGTGCCTTTCGACCCGGTGCGCTTCGATTCCGGCGTGGTGCAGTATGTCTACGGCTCGCACAGGTGGGGAAGGCTTTTCGCGCCCAAGGCTTTCGGTCAGAACACCGGGTTCGCGGCCATGTACGCCAGGTCCGGCTTCGAGGAGATGCCGCCCGAAGCGACGCTGCTCAGCGGGCGGCGCATTCTGAAGTGGGAAACGGAGCCGGGGGACGTCGTGGTTCATCATCCCCGCACGTTGCACTTTTCCGAAGGCAACACGCGCACGGACCTTCGCCGGCGCGCCCTGGCGCTGCGCTACCTGGGCGAGGACGCCTATTTCGACGCGCGCCCCGGGACTTTCATGGAAAATCCCAAGGTGCGTGCGCTGCTCCCCGAAGGGTCGTTC